>JAPKXQ010000083.1 GCA_026394765.1 Methanomicrobiales archaeon | reverse complement strand
AGTATCTGTCAATCCTGGGAAGGTGACGGTAAAGGACTATCTCGGCACTCTCGAGGTCTTTGCCGACCCGCTTATCTCGAAGGTATGGTACAACCTTATCGAGAACGCGGTACGTCACGGTGGACCTGATCTTTCAACCATCACCTTCTCGTTCAGGGAGCATAAATCTGAACTCGTTATTCTCTGTCAGGACGATGGGGGAGGTATTCCGACAGATGAGAAGGAGAAGATCTTCTGTCAGGGCTATGGGAAGAACACGGGTTTTGGTCTCTTCCTGACCCGCGAGATACTTGGAATCACCAATATCTCCATCTGTGAGACCGGAGAGGTGGGTGTGGGGGCACGCTTCGAGATTCATATCCCCCCCGGAATGTACCGGAATACTACCCAGGACAGCACACCAGATGGGCAGTGAGAGTAAAATGGTGCCTCTGATGGTCTGCTGACCAAAAATGTGGAAAGTCATGAATATGCGTGAATAGGAGCCCTCCTGATCTGTCTGGCTCGATGCATGATCCTGATAAGACCGGTGTTTATTATGGATCGGGCGTGCCTCACAGCACCCTGATGACCATCACCGTGATGTCATCAGACTGTGGTTCACCCCTGGAGAATGTCTGGACCCCGCTCATGATCCCCTCTAAGATCTGGTTGGAAGAAGACCCCCGCAAAGAGTGTATCATCTCAAAGAGCCGTTCTGTCCCAAACATCGCACCCTCCGGGTCCATCGCCTCAGTCACCCCGTCGGTGTAGAGGACCATCAGGTCACCGGGGTGTAACTGTATAGATGGGGCGCTATACTCAAAGTCGTCCACCGCGCCGAGCACCGGGCCGGTCAGTTCGAGTTCCTCACCGGTATCTGACCCTGCCCTGAAGAGGACCGGTGGGTTATGCCCTGCATTCACATAGGTGATGACCCGCTCTTCCCTGTCGAGGACCCCAAAGAAGAGGGTGACAAACATCCCGGAACGTGAGTCCCGCGTGATCAACCGGTTTGACTCCCTGATGATGGTAGATGGGTCACCTGTCTGAGCGGCATGGACTCTGAGCACGATCCGGGTGAATGCCATGAAGAGTGCTGCAGGGATACCTTTTCCAGATACATCCGCAACTAAAAATCCCACCTGTGCATGGGTGAGCGGGATCAGCTCAAATGGTATGACATCAAAGAAGTCCCCTCCAACCTCCTTGGCCATGATGTTTCTGACTGCGATGTCAAATCCTGGGATGGGATCGATCGAGTCTGGGAGGAAACTGCGCTGGATATCAGCTGCTATCTCCAGTTCAGCCTTTCCTTTTGCGATCTTCTCCTCCATGAGGATCCTCTCCGTGATGTCTCTTACCGTCTCGATGGCACCTGTAACCTTCCCATCCGGGTCGCAGAGAGGGGATGCCTTTGCCCAGAAGTAGGCACCCCGGCCCTGGAATGTTGGGATGAAGGTGTCGACCACGAGGGTTTTCCCTTCGCGTGCGACATGGTGGTACTTCTCCTCTAGAGTTTTGTCAGGGAGGAGGACCAGGTCAGCGAGCATGGGCCGCCGTTCACCATAAAAGGGGACTGCATAGGCATAGGACCCCTCTCCTATGAGTGACCCCTTTGGAATGCCGGTAAGTGCTTCTATAGCCCTGTTCCAGGCGATAACCGTCCCCTGTGTGTCGATAACAAAGGTAGGGTCAGGGAGGAGGTCGATTATCTCGGCCATCTTCTTCCTGCTCGCGATGACCTCATCTTCAGCCCGCTTCTTCTCTGTGATGTCGCGGACGGTCTCGATGGCTCCGGTGACATTGCCCTCGGCATCATAGAGTGGTGTTTGACTGTATTCCTGTCTGATCGGATATCGCGATGTTCCAGGAGATCACGGTACCGTTTCTTTCGATAACAAAGGTTGGGTCAGGGAGGAAGTCTATTATCTCGGCCATCTTCTTCCTGCTCGTGAGGACCTCATCTTCAGCCCGCTTCTTCTCTGTGATGTCGCGGACGGTCTCGATGGCTCCGGTGATATTGCCTTCGGCATCATAGAGGGGTGTTGCCTTAGCCCAGAGGTGGGCTCCCATCCCGCCATAAAGGGTAGGAAGGAAGACTTCAGAGGTGAGGGATATCCCGTCCCTTACCAGTTGGGGATACTCCTCTTCAAAGGACCCTTCGGGGAGGAGAACTAAGTCAGCGAGCATGGGCCGGCGCTCGCCATAGAATGGGACTGCGTACTCATAGTCGCCTCTCTCCAGGATAGAATCTGCCTGTATTCCGGTCATCTCGGCCACCGCAAAGTTCCAGGAGACCACCTTTCCGAGACTGTCGATTGCAAATGTCGGGTCAGGGAGAAAGTCGATAATAGCAGCCATCTTCTTCCTGCTAACGAGGACCTCCTCCTCTACCAGTTTCATCGAGGTTATCTCCCGGATGGTCTCGATCGCCCCGGTCACACTGCCCTCCTCATCCCAGAGGGCCGAAGCCTTTGCCCAGAAATATGCGCCCCTACCCTGAAAGCCAGGGAGATAGGTCTCCACAACGAGAGTATGGTCCTCCCTGACCACATGACTGTACTTCGCCTCGATCTCTTCATCAGGGACCAGGACCAGGTCAGCAAGCATAGGTCGGTGCTCGCCATAGAATGGGACTGCGTACTCGTAGTCTCCCCTCCCGAGCATCTCGTCTGCCCTGACCCCTGTTAAGTCTGAAATAGCCCTGTTCCATGCGATCACCCTGCCTTCGAGGTCTATTACGAAGGTTGGGTCAGGGAGGAAGTCGATGATGGCGGCCATGCGCCGCTGTGTCGCGTCATGGTATATGACAAACGATCTGCGGTGAGTCCCCGAAGAGTCAGGGATCGGGATGGTGTACTGGACCAGGGTCTTTACGGTCCCGGACGGGAACTCAACCGTCACCTCAGCCGACATGGCCCTCCCCTCGCGGAGTGCATCACCAAGTCCAAACCCTCGCTTCCCGAGCACAGAAAAGTCCCTGGCAGTCATTGAGGTGAGGTCTTCTCGAGAGACCCCGCTCATTTCAGCGAATGCAGCATTTGCGCTCAGAATCTTAAAATGGTCGTCAAAGACGAGTACCGGGAGGGGGCTATCCTCAGCGATGGTGGTTAATGGGTCACGCTGGCAGGCGCTATAGTCCTCCTGATCGGTGTGGGGGAGGGGAAAGATAAGGAGGGTGTGGTGGTCCTGCTGATCTGGGTCTTCCAGCCCCCTAATCACCGGTATGGCTATTACGCGCCATATCTGATCTCCGATTGGGAGGTGGAGGGAGACTTTGCCCAAAAAGAGAGATCCATTGCACACACTTCTTTCAATCTCTGGTAGGTCCCCGTCTCTGTTGAGGATATCAGTGAGGGTGATTCCTTCGACCTCCCCTTCCAGGAACCCTGACTCCCTGATGAACGCGACATTTTTATCGACGATACTGAGGTCTCCCGCGACCACCACCACGGGCATGGTGCTCTCTGCAAAGGCGGAACAAAACCACCATTTCGCATCGCCTGATGCACTCTCATCTCTGCCAGGCCCTTGTCCTGGGGTAGAACTTCCGCGCATATAAGAGACCTTCTGCGGTAAAGGTATCCCCCTACTGCCATTATGGTTTCTGCGGTATGCAGGGGATGAAAACTCCATACAATCCACTCCGGACAGCTGTGCTCTGATGCAGACCGGTTGGTGTCATGGAACGGTTCTCTACCGGTATGCTTTTTTATGAACTGCCTGTGGCCTCTCTGCAGGGGGAGAGGCGGCAGTGGAGCGCGCACTCTCGGGGACGCGGGGGGACATTCTGTATTTCGCTCCTTCTTGGGTGAAGGTGTGATGAGACCCCCGATGCCGTCAAGGCCTTCGAAATTTGCGTCAAGGGCCCGAAGTGATCGGTCCAGGTCCTATCTCAACTCCTCCCTTCCCAACTCTGCCTATCTGTTATTGTGGCTGGTTACCCTTTCAGATCAGTCATTACCCTACCATCAGGTCTCTTTTGGTGGCATCGCCCTTATCGACTTGATGAGGAAGAATCCCACGACCCCAAATGTGATGACCGGGGAGATGAAGCTCGGGATATTGACGCCAAAACTGTCGAGGACCATGATGAGGCCGAGGAAGAGGATAGAGTACATCGCCCCGTTCTTGAGGAAGCGGTAGCGTTTGATCCGCTCCACGTTCCCAATTGTTATCTGCCTGACCACGACCGCTCCAAGACCATTGCCCAGGATTATCAGGGGCACAGAGAGGGTGAAGGCAAACGCCCCGAGGACTCCGTCTATAGAAAACGTCGCATCGATCACCTCTAGATAGAAGATCTTGGAGATATCAGAGAGGTTGCCCCCGATCATCTTCTGTTCCTGCTCCTCTGCGTTCTGGCGGAAGCCGTGGACGATGAAGAACGCGGTTGAACCCATCACTGCACCGAATGCCATCATTGGATCTCTGTCCAGGGCGAGCCAGACGAGGGTTGCGAGGATCCCTGATACCACTGCGAAGAACCAGACTCCCTTAGAGGCGACGAACTGCTCTCCTATCAGTCCATAGTTCTTCTCCTCGAGGAAGATCCAGTGGAAGAAGAGGAAGATGAGAAAGGTCCCTCCTCCTATCAGCAGGATGGGTGCAGACTCCTCAATCGCTGCGATCACAGCAGGGTCGGACGAAAACGTCGCGGTAAGCGCCCCTATCGGTCCGAGGGCAGGAGAAGTCATCCAGACTATCAGCCACGGGAGTAGGCCCCGTACGCAAAAGACCGCAAAGATGAGGCCCCAGAAGAGGAACCACCGACGCGCCTTCTCTCCCATCGTGGAGAGGACCTCGGCATTGATAATGGCATTATCGATGCTGCTGATCGTCTCAAAAAGGCAGAGACCGGCGATGGTGAGGATGACTCCAAGTAGGTCCATTCAGTCATTATCTTTTAAGTCCGGGTCCTTCATAAATGGATCTCGAAATCGTTGTTCATCCCTGGAGGGGAGCGCTTTTCGTCACGCATCGCATAACCCCCTTGGTATGGGAGCACCAGTTCTCCAGATTGCGCTTGACCTCCTCGAGACCAGTCGGGCAGTCCAGATCGCCCAGGAAGCAGTTGCAGGGGGCGCAGACTGGCTTGAGGCCGGGACACCCCTCATCAAGAGCGAGGGGATGGCAGCGGTCCGTGCATTGCGGGAGGCCTTCCCGGGCCGGGTGATCGTTGCAGACATGAAGATCGCCGATACCGGTGCCCTGGAACTTGAGATGGCAGCCAGGTCAGGTGCCTCGGTGGTCACAGTGCTTGCTGACGCCGACGATGCGGTGATCACAGAAGCGTTACTGTCGGCGCGGAGATACGGGGTGAAGGTCATGGCCGACCTCCTCACTGCGAATGACCCTGTGGCGAGGGCCAGGCACCTGGCGGGTATGGGGGTGGACTTCATCGTAGCCCATGTCGGGATCGACCGGCAGATGAGAGGAGATGATCCCCTCTCCCTCCTTCAAGTTCTTTCAGGTGAATTGAAGGTACCAATCGCAGCGGCAGGAGGCCTTGATGCCATGGGGGCATCTGAATCGGTGCGGTACGGGGCTGAAGTCGTGATTGTTGGGGGGGCTATCACCCGTGCTGCTGATGTGACTGCGGCGACTCGACTGGTCCGCGAAGCGATCGATAAGCCGGGAGGGACGGTCTCCTCGCCCGGCAATCGGGGGGAAGAGGTCAGATCTATCTTTCTATCAGTCTCCACTCCGAATATCTCAGACGCGATGCACCGGGAGGGGGCGATGTCCGGGATCGTGCCCCTCTGCGGTGACCTGCGGATGGCAGGCACCGCAGTCACTGTCCGGAGCCTCCCGGGTGACTGGGCAAAGGCTGTGGAGGCGATAGACCTCGCGGGACCTGGTGATGTCGTAGTCATCGACAACGGCGGTGTAACCGATGTCGCGACATGGGGAGAGCTCGCCACAATCAGCTGCTTCAACCGGCAGATAGCAGGGGTAGTCATCGACGGTGCAGCAAGGGATATCGAAGATATCCGTGCACTCGGGCTTCCCGTATTTGCCCGGGCCGTGGTCCCGAATGCAGGTGACCCAAAGGGTTTTGGCGAGATCAACACCGAGGTGCGGTGTGGGGGCAGAAGTGTCCGCCCCGGTGACTGGGTTGTTGGGGACGCATCCGGTGTCGTCGTCATACCCAGAGAGAGGGCGTACGAGGTGGCACGAAGGGCCCGTGAGGTACGACGGCAGGAGAACCGGATCAGGGAAGAGATCAGTCGCGGATCAACCCTGTCAGAGGTAGCTGCGCTCCTCAAGTGGGAAAAAAAGTAAGAGAGGAACTTCTGGGAGAAATTGTACGCACTACTGAATGGTTATGGTTGAGAGGAGTTTTCCTCCCATCTCTTTGATCACTTTTGCTGCATCAGCAGCGCGGTCCACCCTGATGATGAGGACCGCGGCATCCCGACTGTGATATGCATACGCGTACTCGATGTTGATCCCTGCTGTCCCAAGGAGGGTTGCGACCTCAAAGAGACCACCCGGCTCGTCTCGCATCTGCACCGCGATAACGTCGGTGAAGGCGACGTTAAAGCCCCGTGCCGAGAGTTTCGCATATGCTTTGTCAGGCTTGTCGACCAGTGCCCGCACCACTCCAAACCCATCCGCCTCAGCGATTGAGAAGGCGAGGATGTTGATCTCTTCTTCCTTGAGGGCAGCTGCAATTGCTGCAAGCCGCCCGGGCCGATTCTCAGAAAATACTGAGATCTGCTTGATTAGGTAGGACTCCCCCGCTGTCATAGATTCCTCCTGTCAATTACCCGCTTTGACTTGCCCTCAAACCGTGGGAGTGAACCGGGTTCCACGAGTTCCACCTCCACGGTGACATTGAGGGTGTTCTTCAGTTTCTGCTCGACGGTGTTACGGACCTTTATCAGGTCCTGGATCCTGTCTGAGATCCCCTCAGGGCTCACTTCCACCCGAACGAGCATATCATCGAGTGAGCCTTTCCTGTCGACCACTATCTGGAAGTGGCGGCCGACCTCGGGGATGGTCATAAGCGTGTACTCCACCTGGGATGGAAATACGTTGATCCCCCTAATGATGAGCATATCGTCCACCCGTCCAGTCACACGCCGCACCCTCGGGTGGGTCCTGCCACAGGGGCAGACATCGGTCTCCATCGAGGTGATGTCCCCGATCCGATACCTGATCATGGGGAGCGCCTCTTTCTGGAGCATGGTGACGACCATCTCTCCCTCCTCTCCTGGTCCGAGGGGCTCACCGCTCTCCCGGTCCAGCACCTCTACGAGGGCGAGGTCGCCCCAGACATGGAACCCTTCCTGGGCACTGCACTCGCTAAACATCGGCCCTGATAGTTCTGACGTTCCATAGATGTCGTATGCCTTGATACCTAGCCAATCCTGCACCCTGGTCCGCATCCGCTCTGACCATGGCTCGGCTCCGAGGATGCCGACCCGCAGCGAGGTGTCGTTTTTTATACTGATTCCCATCCGCTCGGCGACTTCCCCGATGTGGAGGAGGTAAGATGGAGTGCACGCGATAGCAGTAGCCTTGAGGTCCTGCATCATCTCGACCTGCCGCTCGGTGTTCCCGACACTTGCGGGGATCACCGCTGCACCGATCCGCTCAGCGCCGTAGTGGAGGCCAAGGCCCCCGGTGAAGAGGCCGTACCCATAGCAGACCTGGACCACGTCACCCCGGCCCAGGCCGCAGGAGGAAAGTCCCCTCGCGAGAGAATCAGTCCAGTTATGAAGGTCGGCGGCGGTATATCCCACCACTGTGGGCTTCCCTGTAGTCCCGGATGAGACATGGTAGCGGACGAGGTCCTCGGTCGTTGCGGTAAAGATCCCGTCCGGGTAGCTGTCGCGGAGATCGGACTTGTACATAAATGGGAGCTTATTGACATCGTCAAGTGTGTTGATGTCATCAGGGTGAACCCGGGCGCTCTCCATCCGGTGGTGATAGAAGGGAGAGAAGTGGTAGAGGCGGCAGACGAGGAGCTTGAGGAGGCGGTACTGGAGCCGCTCCAGGTCCTCTCTGGGAAGGAATTCCATTCTCGGGTCCCAGCACTGCATCAGACCACCCCCCGCCGGTCAACGACGCGTTTTGCCTTCCCCTCGAACCTGGGGAGGGAACCCGGCTCTACCAGTTTCACGGTCGTTCTGAGATCAAGGGCGTCCCGGAGGCTCTTGGCCACCTTGGCCTGTGTCCGCGTGAGGTCGGTGAGCTCCCCGTGGAAGGACTCGCGGTTCATCTCCACCGCGATCAGCATCTCGTCCAGGTGGTTGACCCGGTCCACGTACACCATAAACTGGTTTCCGACCTCAGGGAGGCCGAGGATAACGTGCTCGATCTGGGAGGGAAAGACATTGATCCCCCTGATGACCAGCATATCATCACTCCTCCCTGTAATCCTTGCTATCTTTGTCCCCCGCCCACAGGCGCATCTGTCCTCGAGGAGTTTTGTGACGTCCCCGGTCCGATACCTTATCAGGGGCATCGCCTCTTTGGTGAGCGGGGTGACGACCAGCTCGCCCCGTTCCCCGGGTCCGAGCCGCTCCCCTGATGCAGGGTCGATTATCTCGGTGAGGTAGGCATCGTGCCAGATATGGAGTCCGTTTCGCTCAGGGCACTCAAATGCGACCCCTGGGCCGAAGAGTTCAGAGAGGCCGTAGGAGTCAAAGGCCGTCACGTCGAGGCGCCGTTCCAGTTCCCGACGCATCGTCTCTGACCAGGGTTCGGCCCCGAAGAGTCCTATCTTGAGACTGTCCATAGAGAAATCGGTCTCTTCGGCCACCTCTGAGAGGTGCATAGCATACGAGGGGGTGCAGTGGATCACGTTCACCCCAAAGTCATGGATCATCTCGATCTGGCGCTTAGTGTTCCCTGTTGCACTAGGTATGACGGTACAGCCCATCTTTTCAGCGCCGTAGTGAAACCCCAGCCCCCCGGTAAACATCCCGTAGTTGACCATGTTCTGGAAGACATCACCCTTTCTAACCCCGACCATCGTCATATTCCTTGCTATCAGGTCAGCCCAGGAATCCAGGTCGTTTTTTGTGTACCCTACCACGGTGGGCTTCCCAGTGGTCCCCGAGGTGGTATGGATCCTGTTCACCTCTGGGAGGGGAACTGCGAAGAAGCCGAAAGGGTACCCGTCACGCAGGTCCTGTTTGCGTGTGAATGGGAGTTTTTCAACGTCAGCAAGGCTCTTTATCGAGTCTTGTGTGATCCCGGCCTCTCTGAAGGCCTTCTTATAGAACCCCACCTTCATAGCGCGATGGACCGTCTCTTTGAGGCGCGTGAGCTGGAGCGCTTCCAGCGCATCGGGGGGGAGTGTCTCTATCACCTCGTTCCAGAACATACCAATTATCCCCTGGTCATAATCCCTTGGCAATGGTGCCTGGTCCCTGGGTCTTTTTGGACCCATATCTCACGAGGGGCCGTAAGTAATACCCAATTTGATGATGGACTCGGTCTATCAGGGAACTGATCCAGTCGGGATCACGTTCGCGGCTGAATAAAAAAAACCTTGTCAGGGTCTAGCAAGCCAGTGGACCCCAACCCCATTGGGTATATCGGGGAGTCAATTCATCCTGGGATCCATTTATACGACCAGAAAAGGGACAGAATATCATGGAACTGCTGCGGATACTAATCACCCTGTGGCTGGTCGTCTCAACATCATTACTCATTGCACAGGTGTGCAGTGCTGACAATTTTGATGCGATCAACTACTACAACCAGGGAGTCGATCTTGCAAACGAGGGGAATTTCTCTGGATCACTCGCTATGCTCGATTTGGCACTAATAGAGAACGGGAACTTCACCCTTGCCTTTGTCGCGCGTGCCGGTGTCCTATCAGAGATGGGCCGCTGCCAGGACGCTGTCTTGTCAGCAGACCGGGCTATCTCCCTCAATACCGAGATGGCGACTGCATGGAACAGCCGTTCTCAGGCTCTCAACTGCCTTGGTCGCTTCCAGGAGGCAAAGGATGCTGCGGAAGCGGCCATCAGGGCCGATGCAGCTCTTCCTGAAGCCTGGGTGAACCTCGGTACTGCAGAGGGGGGCCTAGGGAGGTACGGGGAAGAAGTGAATGCCTCCCTCAAGGCCCTTGCACTATCCCCGGGTCACCCCCTGGCCCTATCGAACCTGGAGTATGCAAAGGAGCATATGGCGGGTAGTATACCTGTGACAGAGACCCGGACGCGGCCCGCGGCGGCAGTTCCATGGACCTATTGGGGATTAGCGGCCTTAGTCGTAGTTGGGTTGGCGTATGGGAGGTCGCGAAACAGTATATGAATGTGGTAGTTGCCCTTTACGGAGTGCCCTCCATTTCCGGGGTTAACTGGTGGACTGATGAGGAGCAGTTTGGGCATATAAGTCTTGAAAATGATAAGTTTGCCTGATGTAAACCTCCTTGCAGGCCTAGCTCATGTGGGCAGATCACCAAGAGGGGCTGGGACCCTCCCACATCTCACCCGCGGGGCAACCAATTTTGATTCATTTGGGGTGGTTGCTACTGTCAATGGTATAGGAGAGGGACGACTCCATTTATTCAGGGCCGGGTAATCTCCCAGCTTTCGGTTAGAGAAAGTCGATCCAGGAGATTCGACAAAAATTTGGGTTTTTGGTCTGACTGATTTGGGTCTGACTGATGAGTCTACAGCATCCTCGCCCCTGTCAGGTCCGCCTCATCAAAAAATGCGACTGATAGGTCGAGAGAGCTCAGGTCTGCATGAAGTTTTGCCCTCCTAAAGTTTGCACCGCGGATATTTGCTCCCGCAAGGTTGCACCCTTTAAAGACGGCTGAGGAGAAGTCTGCTCCAATCAAGACTGAGGACCGGAGATCAACATGGGTGAGTGTCGCCCCATGGAAATTGGATCCGAGAAGGTTTGCGCTTCTAAAGTCCGTATCTATCAGTGTCGTGGTCTGAAAATCAAGTCCGCTGAGGTCTGCACCCTTAGAGTTTGTGAAAAAATAATATGATCATTTTAGGAGATTTGAGGTTCTATTGAATAGTTCCATTCACCATGAAAAGTGTCACGAATGATATTAAGATTATGGGACTGTATCATAATCAAGTGATAGTATAATCAACAACTAGCGATATTACTTTTTGTATATAATCCGATAATTGATGCGACTGATACAAATGCTTCAATGATCGTGTGTGTTGTTTGCTCCAATAATCCTTGCACTTT
>JAPKXQ010000041.1 GCA_026394765.1 Methanomicrobiales archaeon | reverse complement strand
CAGACTCGTCGCATCGCGTTCCGGCAATTGGTCCAATCCAAAAAAGGTTCACCTTGCCAGGATACGAAGAGCCCGCCCCTTTACTAAACGGATCCCGAGCACGACTGAGAAACCGACCGGGCGATATAGCGGGGGGCGGCGAGACGTTCTATATAACGCGAAAACTTGACTCCCCAGTCCCGCTCGGCCTGGCAATCGGTCCGGGGGGTCAACCGTTCGGTCTGCATCCAGCCTTTTCCCGACCCCGGTCGCACCTGGCCCATCGCCGGGATCACCACTACCCACCTCCCAACAAGAATCACTCCGGTCCTGATGAACCTGGGGAATCTTGAGGAGATCGGTAAGACGTGGTGGTGCGGCGACACTGTGAACGGTGCGACCAGGGGCGAAGGTAACACAGGCATTACCCCACGTCGTGGACCCCATAGCGGCTCCGGGCTCCTGTGCTCCCAAGGGCGTTGGTGCCTGTCCCGGTGCCGGAGGAAATGCAGCCCTGGGGATCAACTTGGATAAGGTGGAAGGGGAGTAGGACCGATACGGGCCACCCGAACGTCCCGCCCTGCCACAGAGATCACGGAAAAGCACCTGACATGGAGCAGCACTCCCCTATGTCAGATCTCCAGATTGGGCGACACCTGTACCAGAGAATTCGGGAAGATCATTGTTCCCTGGAGCGCTCACGTAGAAGGACATTTCGGTGGGGGCAGAACTAGCGCGGAGAGGGATGCGAGGATATAGCACGGTTCATTAACCAGTATCCCATGTCATCAGCGATATGCCCGCGAAATCTCGCACCCGGCCCCGTTGGTATACGAAGAAGTTACGGCAGCCTATATCTCACCGACAGTCCTATTCGAGGAGTTTACAGTGACCTGGCGTCCTACCTGAAAGGCTCGATTGGCGATCAAGAGAATTAGCGAAATAATTCGAATACAGGGGCGCTATCTGACTCCGATCCGGCACGGGCGTCTCCTCATAACGAGTTATCTAGTCTTGGTTTGTGTATGGAGTCCTGACCCAGACTGTCGGTGACGTGATCGTCGGAATTCACATGGTATACAAGGAGAGGACGTGCAGAGGGGTGCATCCTATTGAAATGCACGTTGCCGTAGATTGCTCGTCGCATCGTTAGATTGAAAAAAAGGATGAGACCTCTCACTGTAGTGAGAAGTGGAAGAGATTGTCAGAATATGTGATATACCCTGTCTTCCCCCCAAGTCTCTTTCCCGATGCTGCATCGGTAGCGACGAGGTTGATGACCGCAAGAGGCTCTTTTATTGGTCCTTGAGGTATCTTCCCCCGCCAGGCCCAATACACCTTACCCCCGCTATTTACTGTTTTCTTTCCGAGTGTGATCACCTTGTAGTCTGGCGGGCTCCAGGAGAGAAATGTCCCTCTCGTCGTCTTCCAACGGTAGACCACCTGGGAAGTGCTCCCTTCATACAGGGGAGTGAGGCCGATTCCAACAGTAGATGACATACTCGGGCTGTACTCACTGGGATCTGCCGTAATGCTCAGAGTACCATTAGTGTGGATCGTGACGCCCTGCAGGGGAAGTGATGAGCCCAGGGCCCCTCCGATGAGGCAGGCGAGTGCCAGGAAGATTACCCCTGACAGAGTAGTGGTATGTATTCGCATACTGATTCTTATCAGGCCGTATCTCTTCAATTGGGCGGATGGGTGGAGCTCAATGATACTATAACAGAGTAAACCTCTTGTTCCCACTGGCGGTGTCACTTTTGGACAAAGGCCGATTATCCAATGAACAGTTACCTGCAACGGGCACGGTGGTCTCTGAAGTGATGCGGACCGGCCTCTGAAAGTCGACCGTCACCATCGAGTTATTAAAGTAACCATGTCCCGAATAGGAGGAATTCTATGGGCTGGCCAGAGAAGTCTTCGCATTATTCAGATCAGGAACGTATTCTGACTCTGATCCAACACTGGATCTCCCATTGTCGAGATTGAACGCGGCCTGGTTCATTTCTGGGAAGTGCACATCATCCGCCTGAGACTTCCCCTGGGTCCAAAACCAAGTCCTGCTTCATTACTGGTCATCCCAGTCGTGGTGGCGGGACAAAGATGTGCGCGTATCCCCTGTCCATTCGTCTTGGTATCGATATAAGGCACCTGTTTCGTGGCTCGAGTGAGAGAGACGGCACAGGGCTCATGGGACTCTACTTCATCACCCGGTACCCAAGTCGTGTAGCCAGGACCTCAAGATCCCGGTCCCATTCCGCATCACTCATGTCGCCAGCCTGATCAAGGTGCTGCCGCCAGGTGGTGTAGAGTCCGGGGTCTTCATCGGTGAGGTGGCGCTTGCCCATCACCCTTCCGGCCCTCCTTCCATTGGGGTCCAGGATCAGGATTCGCCAGCAGCCAAAATCACGGCACATCTCCGGGCGCGTCAGGTGAACCGTACAGCAGATCCGGCTTTTCGAAGGGTCACTCCTCAAAAAAGGACACGCGTCTGGCCATTCGATGAATATGCTCATGTCTTCCTGGAGTGCCTGCTTATCAGAGTCAACCCGGACATGTGTCTTTTCGGCTGAATAACAGTTATAAAGGAGGAACGTATGGTCCTCGTACTCTTCTCTGATAGAGAGGACCTGACCCATGGTACTGCAGCACTCCCCGCAGACTTGGCAGAAGAAGGGCATCACTCACCCTGCCATTTCCAGATCGGCCCTTTGGACAGATCCCTCATTACAAAAACCAGAATCACTAGTGCGGGCACTCATACCTCTCGATAGATTCATACCTGGCATGGCCAGAACAACTCACGCATAATTCGGGACACCAAAATACCTCCATTACATTCAGGGTATCCTGGTCCTGCACCCGAAAGGACGAAAGGAGACATATGCCGCATAAGAACTCGGTGTGCAGTCGTGTATCCCCGATATGGTTAGTGAGACTGTTGTTCAATCCAGCGTGAGTACTCGGCCCTTATTGCTGTTACTTCCGCAGGGGAGAGATCTTTCCGGTTCATCTTTTTTAGGTAATCTTCTATCTGCCTAATGATGTGCTCCGCGGTCGAATGATCATGGACTTCTAAGTAGCTCCGGGCATGAAGGACCGCGATCGCCTCCCCACAGACCGGGCAGAGGCGCCACTCCTGAAACTGGTCGACATAGGTGAACTCCCGGCAGGTGAGGCAGCGGATGATGCGGTACATCGCACATGGGTGATGCTCGCTGTCCCTGGAAAAAGGTTTTGTCTGGACTCCCCACCTGGACTGATGGGAGGTGTCTTCTCCTTTAATAGATCAGGTTCAGGGCTGCTATGAAGACCCCGATGGCGGCCGTCACCACAATTACCGCTATAGGGCTGATATGGATAGCACGCCGGTCCTCGCTCTCGTAGTAGTTCACGAGGCCGGCAGAAGATATGAGGCGTCCACCACGCTTCTTTGTCATACCTCAAATATCTCCCCGGAATCATATTAATGGTGATGGGTAGCGATGGGTGACTTCAGGCCTAAGGCGGGTGAAGAGCAGATCGAAGAGGGGGTAATCCTCACCGGAGAAGACCTCTCTCCGGTACCGGGAGCCCTTGTGATGAGGGATGGACATATTGTCAGGATCGAGGAGGCGCGACGTGCCCCTTGTCGCTGGGTCTGTCCGGCCCTCTTCAACGCTCACACCCACCTTGCCGACACGGTCGCGATGGACTGTGCGGCCGGTGGAGACCTGCGAGCTCTTGTCACTCCCCCTGATGGGCTCAAGCACCGTATCCTCGCCACAACCCAAAAATTTAACCTCGTGCAGGGGATGAGGGCAAGTATTGGGGTGATTGGAAAGACCGGTACCTGGGGTTTTGCTGACTTCCGGGAAGGTGGGCGTGCAGGGGTCCGTGCGCTCCGCGAGGCGGCTCTTGGGGGCCCATGTGCAGCTACAATCTTAGGAAGGGAAGGAGGCGAGGCGATCGCTGATGGAATTGGGGTTTCCAGCATCAGAGACGTCCCGGGCGCCGCTGAAGCAGTTGAAGCTGCCCGCAGGGCAGGAAAGAAGGTAGCAGTCCACGCAGGTGAGGCAGACCCCATGATATCGACGGCGCGATCGCCCTCTCTCCTGACCTCCTAGTGCACTGCACTCATGCAACGCATGCGCAGCTGAGGACCATAGCAGATCTTGCAATCCCTATCGCAGTCTGCCCCAGGTCTAATTGGCGCTTTGGTGTAACGGACTCCCGGTCTCATCCGCCACTATATATGATGCGCGACCTGGGCTGCCAGGTCCTCCTGGGGACTGACAACGTCATGATGGTCCAGCCCGACCTTACTGCAGAGATGGCCTTCCTCGCGACGGTTTACCATATCCCACCCCATGAGGTCCTGGGAATGGCAGTCAGGGGGGCGCTCCTTGCCGGTACAGAATCATTTATTATGCCCGGGAGAACGGCGCGGTACTTTGTGATCGACCCAGCGGTCTCGAACCTTGTTTTCAGCCGCGATATCGTTACGAGCGTCGTTAATCGGGCTGGATCAGGAGTGATCGTGAAAAGTGTTTTTACCCCATAGAGAGGACTAATAACCAAGATTTTTCAGGGAGTTCTTATGTTTAAAAATATACTCGTCGCGATCGATGGATCAAAGGTGAGTGAGCGGGCACTCCAGGCCGCTATTGAAGAAGCCCGGATCCGGCATGCCCATCTACACGTCATCTACATCATCGAGACCGGTCTCTTTTCAAGCCTCCCCATGGACAACACCTGGGAGGTGATGTGCAGTCTCCTTGAAAAAGAGGGAAAAATGGCCCTTTCAAAGGCAAATTCGGCTGCAGTTGAGGCAGGTGTCAAATTGGAGACGGCGATTCGCCAGGGCCATGCCGGGAGTGAGATCGTCCGCTATGCGAGCGAGGCCAATGCAGATCTAGTGGTGGTTGGTTCCCATGGGCGAAGTGATGTGGACCGTCTCCTCCTCGGGAGTGTGAGTTCATTTGTGGTAGGGAACTGTAAAGCTGCCGTCCTGGTGGTGAGACCATAACTGGGACGAGGGTTGCAGACTTTATGACCACCGATGTGGTCAGTGTGGAGATCCCGGGAAACAGGGAAGATGTCCTCAAGATCCTTAAGAGAACCGGGATCTCCGGGGTTCCAGTACTCAAGAGTGGGCGTCTTGTCGGGATAATCACACGAAAAGATCTCCTCGAAAAGGCCGAAGAGACCCAACTCGGTCTACTCATGACCCCGTCCCCAGTATCGGTCGCCCCCGAGGCATCGATCGCGGAGGCGGCAACCCTCATCAACCATCATTCGGTCCGACGCCTCCCAGTCGTGACCGATGACCAGCTCGTGGGACTTATCAGTGTGTCTGACCTCGTCCATGCGATCGCTCAGATGCGGATAAGAGACGAGATCAAAGATAGATACGTGAGCAAGACCTTTGCCATCTGGGAAGAGACACCACTCCCACTCGTCGGAAGGATCATGGAGATTTCGGGTTTTGAGGCTATCCCTATCCTGGATGCTGATAGCCACCTACTTGGGATAATCTCAGAGCGGGACCTTATCAGGAACTCTTCAATTGAGGACTCAGTCGAGGTGAGTGACTTCTCGAACGGGACTGATGATGATGAGTGGACCTGGGAGAGTATCCGCGATATGCATACGATCAGCTATGGCATCTCCCGTATCCAGCTCCCAAAGCGGGCAGTAAAAACAGCGATGGTGACGAACGTCATCGCAGTTCCTCAGAACGCCGAGGTGAGCGAATGTGCACTCAAGATGAAGCGTGGAAGGGTAGACCAGCTTCCCGTGGTGAATGGGGACAAGAAGCTCGTAGGTATGCTCTTTGACAGGGAGCTGATCCGCGTCTTGTGCCCTCCGATGGCAGATAAGAAGATTTAAGTTTCTGAACAGGGATAATAGATTTAACGCTTTTAAGGATTTTTTTGCGTGACCAGTATAATAGATCATATTAGTTTGGAGCGTTTGTCATGGATGAGCCGTATCGGGAACCCATGAAGGGTACCACCACTGTGGGGCTCCTCTTCAACAGTGGCGTTGTCCTCGCCACCGAGAAGCGGGCGACCATGGGGTACATGATAGCCTCAAAGAAGGCAAAGAAGGTCTACCAGGTATCAGACCGGATAGGGATGACTACGGCAGGGGGGGTCGGTGATGCACAGCAGCTCGTAAGAGTGATAACTGTAGAGTGCAGCCTCTACCAGATCAGGCGGGGAAAGGCAATATCAGTGGGGGCAGCCTCCACACTCCTTTCAAATGTCTTGAACGGGAACCGGTTCTACCCCTACTATGTCCAGCTCCTTGTCGGGGGCGTGGATGAGAAAGGTCCATCGATCTACTCGGTGGATGCACTTGGGGGGGCCTCGAAAGAGGACGATGTCATAGCGACGGGATCGGGCTCCCCAATGGCCTATGGTGTTCTTGAAGACCGGTACAAAAGCGGGATGGATGAGAGCGAGGCAGTGGAACTGGCAATCCGTGGCCTCAAGGCAGCGATGCGGCGGGACGCAGGGTCAGGCGAGGGAATCCAGGTCGTCTGCATCTCCAAGGATGCGTACTATGAGATGCCCCAGGCTGAGCTGCAGGAACGGTTTGGCTCAGTCCTCGACTGAGACAGTAAACTTTTTTTAAGGTCGATTTCATGCTTATCGAAGAGAGACTTAAAGAGCTCAAAGACAAGATCATCGAGAAAGTCCCCCCAGGGATCTCGGTTGCGAGTGTTGAGTTTGAGGGGCCTGAACTTGTCATCTATACCGATGACCCCAAGAAGTTCGCCGACGAGTCCGACCTGATTCGTCTCCTCGCCCGGGACCTGCGCAAGCGGATCGTGGTGAGGCCTACTATTCTTGAGGAGCCTGAGAGAGCCGCCGCGACCATCCGCGAGGTGGTGACAGAGAATGCGGGGATAACCGACATCTTCTTTGATGTCGATACCGGAGAGGTGGTAATCGAGGCTGAGAAGCCTGGTGTGGTTATCGGAAAGAACGGTACTACCCTGCGGGAGATAACGCGAAATATCGGGTGGACACCCAAAGTTGTCCGGACACCCCCAATCGAGAGCGGCACGGTCAAGCAGGTCCGCCAGTACCTCAGGTCGGTGAACGAAGAGAGAAAGAACTGGCTCCGTACGATTGGGCGACGTATCCATCAGGACGTAACAGGTCGTGACCAGTGGGTCAGGGTCACGATGCTCGGTTGCTGCCGCGAGGTGGGAAGAGCCGCTTTCCTCCTCTCAACGCCTGAGAGCAGGATCCTGATCGACTGTGGAGAGAAGCCTGACAACCCAGATGCGACCCCTTACCTCTATGTGCCTGAGATCCACCCTATCAGCCAGATCGATGCAGTGGTGCTGACGCACGCGCACCTCGACCACTGCGCATATGTGCCGCTCCTCTACAAGTACGGATATGAAGGACCGGTCTACTGCACAGCCCCGACCCGGGACCTCGCTGCCATGCTCCAACTCGATTACCTCGAGGTAGTGAGCAAGGAGGACCGGAAGATCCCCTACTCTTCAAACGAGGTGAAAAGTTTCGTAAAGCACGCGATCCCTCTCAACTACGGGAGCGTGACCGATATCGCACCCGATATCAAGCTCACGTTCCATAATGCGGGCCATATCCTGGGGTCTGCGATTGCGCACTTCCATATCGGGGACGGGCTCTACAACATCGCATTTACTGGGGACTTCAACTACGGAAGGAGCCGTCTCTTCAACCCGGCGACCGCGAACTTCCCCAGGCTCGAGGCGATTGTGATGGAGAGCACGTACGGCGGGAGCCGGGACATACAGCCTTCAAGAGTCGAGGCCGAGGAGAAGCTGTACGAGACGATCAGGGAAGTGACCCAGCGTGGGGGAAAGGTGATCATCCCGGCATTTGCGGTGGGCAGGTCACAGGAGGTTATGCTCGCACTAGAAGAGGGGATGCGGAGGGAGAAGATCCCTGCCATGAAGATCTATCTGGACGGGATGATCCGGGAGGCTACTGCCATCCATACGACATACCCCGAGTACCTCAACAGCGACCTGAGAAACCAGATCTTCCGGGAAGGTATGAACCCATTCCTATCAGAGTGCTTTGTAGCCGTTGATTCAGCGGTCCTCCGTGAGAAGGTGATGGCAGGTGACGCCTGCGTCATCATCACGACGAGCGGTATGTTAAACGGCGGACCGGTGATGGAGTATCTCAGGAACCTTGCAGGAGACGAGCGAAACGCCCTCGTCTTTGTCGGGTACCAGGCTGATGGAACACTTGGACGCAGGATCCAGAAAGGCTGGCGTGAAGTTCCCCTCGGACGACGTGAGACAATAGTGATCAACCTTGAGATCGCTACTATCGATGGCTTCTCAGGCCACTCTGACCGCCGCCAGTTGATGAACTTCATCGGGCATGTCCAGCCCAAGCCTGAGAAGATCTTCACGGTCCATGGTGACGAGAACACAACCATCGAGCTTGCAAGTGCCCTCTATAAGCGCTACCATATTGAGACACACTCCCCGATGAACCTCGAGACATACCGAATGGTCTGATGCCTGGGCGGCCGGTGGTTTCCGGTGTTGCGTGAGTCTATCGCCCTCTGCATCGGCGCATTTGCGGTAATGGCACTCTCCAATGCGGTTGTCCCCATTCTCCCCTCGCTTGCGAATGGGACTACTGCTCAAGGTGCCATATACGCGGGCTATTTTCTGGGGTCGTTCCTGCTAACCGTGCCTGCCGGCCTTCTTGCTGACAGGACCGACCCTGTGTTTCTGATCAAGGCGGGTCTTCTCATCACGCTGGCAAGCGGTCTGCTGCTCACATTGCCCGCCGATACCGTGGTTATGTCTCTTGTCCGGGTACTGGAAGGAGCCGGCGGAGGGATCTTTATGTCCGCTGCCCTCACCTGGGTGAATGAGCAGACCGATCATACCGCGCTCTCGGGATACTTCATGGCAGCTCTTAATGGTGGTCTTGTAGCCGGAATCATTGTGGCGGGTCTCTTCGAAAGCCCCTTTGGCGCCCGGTCCGGGATCGCCATATTCACGTTTTTTGCAGGTGTCGCTGCTCTTCTGGGGCTTACTATACGTGAAGGGGGTGTCCCCCCCCGTGAGTGGGGTCCATTCCCCCGTGAGGGTATGGGGACGCGGCTCATGCGGCTGGTGTCGATGTACCGATGGCTCTGGCTATCAGCCCTTGTTTTGGTCGGGTCTACTGGTGCAGTGACTGCGATATACCCTGAGTTTTCCGATGCACAACCCAATGCCCTCGTGCTCCCGATGGCAGCAATGGGCATTGCAACCGTGGCAGCAGTCCTCCTAACCCCACTCCTGCGAGTCCCCCCTATACCTGCAATCAGGGTAGCTGCAATTGCAACCGCTCTCTCGGTCATCGGGGTTCTCATCACCCCCTGGGCCCTTGTGGCGATCGGAGCTGCGGTGGGCGTGGTGATAATCTCCCAGCTCGAATTCCTCTGTGTGGTGGTCGCGGCCACGATCGGGCGTTGTGAGGGCTGCACATGGTCCCGGGGGTATGACTAGTGGGCGGGGTAGGTGTAGGCAACCCACGGGTCGTAGCCTTCCTTGATATCGGTACAAACTCTGTCAGGCTCCTGGTCTCCCGTGTCTCACCCGAAGGCGGATCGACCACGCTCACGCGGCAAAAAGAGGTGGTGAGGCTTGGAGAAGAGGAGTTTGCACAGGGCGAGCTGCAGACCGATGCAATGGACCGCTGTGTCAAGGTCTGCCGGCACCTGTCAGCACTCGCAATGAGTTTTGGTGTCGATGAGTTCGTGGCTGTGGCGACCTCAGCGACCCGTGAGGCATCGAACCGCCATACCCTCCTCTCCCGTATCAGGCACGAGGCAGGGGTCGATGTCCGTGTCATATCAGGGCTTGAAGAAGCGCGACTCATCTACCTCGGGGTGGTCTCCGGGGTCCGACTCGCTGATGGTCTCTCTCTTATTATCGACATCGGCGGCGGGAGTACTGAGATGGTCCTAGGAGACCAGCATCACTATACCACCTTATCCAGCCATCCTCTAGGATCTATCCGTCTCACGAACCAGTTCTTTCCTGGTGGCACGGCGGCCCCGGTCTCCAGGAAGAAGTATCGTTTCTTAAGGGACCATGTAGCAGGCGTCCTCAAAGATTTCGAGGGTGAGATCAGGGAATCTGATATAGTAGAGGTTGTAGGGTGTTCAGGGACCCTGATCAACCTCGCTGAGATCGCAGTCCTCATGAGGAGGGATGCCCATGACACCTCGCCAGTCCTGGCAACACGCCGGGAGATCAGGGGGGTGATCGCATACCTCTGCAGCCTTCCACTTGAGGAGCGGCGGAAAGTCCCGGGTATCAACCCAGACCGTGCAGATATCATAATCGCCGGGGCTGCCATCATCGACGTGGTCCTGGACATGACCGGATCCTCTGCCCTCACCGTGACCGAACGGGGACTTCAGGACGGCCTTCTTGCAGATTACCTCTCCCGAATGGCGACACTCCCTCTCCTTTCAGATACAACGGTGCGGAAGCGGACCGTGAGCCAGCTCGCCCATTCCTACCTGATAAACGAGCTCCATGCCCGTTCGGTAACTGGTCTTGCCCTCTCCCTCTTTGACAGCGGGAGCGAGGCCGGCCTCCACCAAATGGGAGTATGGGAACGCGAGCTTCTGGAGTATGCAACCCTTCTCCATGATATCGGCTCATTCATCTCGTACCTGGACCACCAGGACCACTCATGGTACATCATCCGGAACTCTGAGATGGCCGGATTCGACAGGACCGAGACCGAGGTGATCGCGTCCCTCACCAGGTTTCATCGGCGCCGTCCGCCCAGATGGCGGTCAGTGGAACTGGCCCATATCCCCAAAAATCTCAGGAAGCGGGTACTCGCTCTTGCGGTCTTTCTTCGCCTTGCAGAGAGCCTTGACCGGAGTCACGCGGCCCTCGTCAGTCGGGCCGCCTTCTTCTCCATGGCCGATGGAACGTTTACCCTCTATGTATATACCAGGAGTGCAGACTGCCAGCTGGAGCTTGCGGGGGTTTTAAAAGAAGCAAGCACTTTTGAGAGGATCTTCCAGAGGGGCCTTGTGGTACAGGTAACGGGTGAGGAGGGATGAGCGGGGCGTTTTCATGGGATTTTGCGCTCATTATCTAAAGTGATGGTCCATCTACCTTGAGCAGCATGCGTAGTCTGTAATTCTCGTTTGTCCTGCCCATTATCCTGATAAGTCCAGTGGTATGGGGGCACTTATGTGGATTTACCCCATGAGAGTGACGAGTCCGCAGCTGCGAAAAGCCCCAGGTTCACCTTCCGGGTGACTGGGGTCAACTTCCCTGGACTAGCAGATGTCCTTTGGGATGGAGTGAATTGGTGCACTGTAGCTTGCAGGGACGGCTGCGGGGAGTTTTAAAACCCCGGGAGGCTGGGGGGGACCTTAATTCCCGGTTACGTTTTAGATACGCGCCTCGGCCCGGTGAAGAAGCAGTTGCATACCATGATATCCCTTATCCCCTCTGATCTGCAGATCTTCGGGTTCTATCGCCCACTATGATCTCTTCAGTTGATCGATGATATTTTTCGCGTTTCTCACCAGTTTACCGTGTCTCTCGTTGTGCCCTCATAAAACCCGGGGAGACCAGGCACGTAATGCTGTGGAGGTATACAGTCTTTCTTAAAATTCTGAAAATTCTGAAAAATATTAATAGTAAGAATAACCACATTATCCACCATATGCCCTCTACAATCGAGACTGACGAATCCTGCGGGACCTGTGGCGGGGGGAGCAGGTGCCGTATAGAGGCAGTACTCACAATCGACGAACGTGGCCAGATGGTCCTTCCAAAAGATGTGCGCGAGAGAGCAGGACTCCATTCAGGAGATAAACTTGCACTCATCAGCTGGGAACAGAATGGCAAAGTGTGCTGCCTTGCGCTGATGAAGGCTGATGCGCTATCAGGGATGGTACAAGGGCTGATCAGCCCGCTGCTTAACACTTCCCAGGGTCATGAGGTGAAATAGTGCAATGACCGACTTATCCTCTTCTCCCTGTTGTGGTTCGCATAGCGATGAGACTGCAGTACAGTGTATATGTATTGGGCCAGCGCCCGTTCCTTCGGAGATACGACAGGTGTCTGGGACCATTACCGCTGCCAATCGACGTGAACACTTCCTCGCAAGGTGGGGGGTGAACCGGATGGGACACCGCGTCGACCCCGGAATCTATCGGATTGGGTGTCCCGGTCCCGATGCACAGGTCTTTGCATCGGCCAACTATACGCTCAGCTTTGATGCACTTCGTGAGGCGCTCGCAGGAACAGACTGCTTCATCCTCGTCCTGGACACGAAAGGGATCAATGTCTGGTGTGCCGCTGGCAAGGGTACGTTTGGCACTGATGAACTGGTATTCAGGATCAGGTCCTCTCATCTCCCAGACCTTGTCAGCCACCGGACCATCATCGTTCCCCAGCTTGGGGCTCCTGGCGTCTCCTGGCAGGAAGTGCTAAGTCTAACTGGATTTAAGGTGGAGTACGGCCCGGTACTGGCAGCAGATCTCCCGGAGTACCTGGAGCACCACAAGGCAACACCAGCGATGCGGAGGGTGGCCTTCCCGCTCTGGGACCGGGTGGTCTTAATCCCGGTGGAGCTGGTCCAGGCGCTCCCCTTAACAGTGCTTGGTGTGGTGGTCATCGGTGCGGTGGTGAACTGGATGATTGCAACCCAACTGCTCACCGCTATCCTTGCAGGCACGGTACTCTTTCCGATCCTGCTCCCCTATCTTCCGACCAAAGACTTCAGCACCAAGGGTCTGTTACTCGGGTTTCTGGGTATGCTCCCATTCGTTCTCCTCTACAGTCCGGGAGATCTCTATGGAAATGTTCTAGGTTGGGGGTCCTATGCGGTGGCGAGTATGCTGATCTTTCCCCCGGTCACTGCGTACCTCGCCCTCAATTTCACCGGCTGTACACCATTTACTTCACGGACCGGTGTGAAATGCGAGATCTTTTCGTACATCAGAGTCATGGTTGCCATGGTAGTTACTGGACTTCTCGTTGCAGGGTTGTCCTGGCTCACACTTCCGGGAGGGATATGAGATGTTCAACTCTTACCAGGAGACTACACTGCACTACGACCAGTCACGGTGCATCAACTGTGGGTTCTGCAGCAGCGTCTGCCCTCATGGGGTGTTTCTCTCCGGAAGTGAGGCAGCAGTGCTCGCGAAACCCGAGTCCTGCATGGAGTGCGGTGCCTGTGCACTGAACTGTCCGGTAAAGGCGATACATGTTCAGAGTGGCGTTGGGTGCGCCCACGCGATGATCCGTGCCGCACTCACAGGTAGCGGTGTGGAGTCTTGTGGATGTGGCGGGGATGAGGGGGACTGCTGCGGGAAGTGAGGTGGTAAGCGCACCAATTGATCCGTGAGGTATAGATCTCGCGGTGCAATACGATACGAGATCTAAATGCATGAAAAAATCAAAGTGGCGAGGCGTGAGCAGAGGTAGCAATACTTTCGCATAGCCCTCAGTTTAATGACAATTGACCTCATATCACGGCGCATACACAAATTCAACAGATTAATGACTTGTGTTAAAGTGCTGAATCGCTCCAATAATTGGAGTCGTGTATCGATTTTTGTCCAACATTATTTCGAGTG
>JAPKXQ010000026.1 GCA_026394765.1 Methanomicrobiales archaeon | reverse complement strand
GGACGCTGCGCGCTGCCGCTCGGCATATTCTCGACGAGGCCGATGATGCCGACGGCATTCACCTTCGCCTTCCGTTCGGCAAGAGCGTGTATGAGACCGACGACGCAGGCGGCGCCTGCCATGTCGCCCTTCATGTAGTCGGACTGGGTGCCCTGGATGAACCCTATTGCGGTGACCCACTTCTCTCCAAGCGAGAGGAGGGTGTTGCGGGCTGATGCAGGGTTGTGCTACAGACCTGGATTAGCCGCTGAAATCTTTAACGATTGCCTCGATCTGCCAGTGAGACTTGATGAGGGGGATAAGATAGTCATCGACTTACCCCAACCCGAGCAATCTCAAGCCCACTGTTGAGTTAAACAATCACAGGCTGTACGAGGTTCTTCGTGATATACGTCGACTTCCCTACGTACACTGTGAAGTAGCCCGAAACATCCCTGTACCCATCTTTTACCAGTGTGTACGAGTGCCTCCCAGGGGAGAGACCTTTCACGGTCGTCGCAGTCATCCCTGATAAGGCACCGTCGATATACACGAGGGCATTTGTCGGGATGGATACGATACTCACCGCCCCGGTCGTCTGTGGTAGCGCTTTCAACCGGATCGCATCACGGTTCTTTATAACCGGGAACTTCACGATCACCGGGCCTTCGTAATCGTAGTAACCCGCAAGAGTGAGCTTGAGCGTGTGCTCTCCTTCGGTCACACCATAGATGATCCGGTTCGCCACCCCGATCTCCACCCCGTCGAAGAAGATCCTGGCACCAACGGGGTACGAGCGGATGAGGATGGCGGCCTCGGCACCGCGGTTCCTCACACTGAAGTCTAGGATTTTTGATTCTCCACCACATGGAGGCAGGTTGTAGACAGTGACATGGTGGACACCCCCCCTTGTGATGTCTGCCACAAATATCGAAGCAGAGAGTTCTGTATCAGAGATAAATCTTGTATCTCTATCAGATCCATCCCAACGGACCACACTCGTTGACAGGAAGTTAGCGCCATAGACTGCAAGGTTGAATGCGGGCCCCCCAGCAGTTGTGTTCGATGGATCGACACTGGTCAGTTCAGGGACCGGGTTGCAGTGGGAGAACGTCACATCCTCATAAACATAGGCGGTAAGGTTACAGCACGTATAGTGCTTTGCTGCAGTGAATGTGATCACCTTGGCGTCTTGAGCCCCGGGGGGGGAGGTCACGGTCGCTACGCCGTTCGCATCAATGGTTACACCCCATCCCCCACCTGGATCAGACGCAGAGAATGAAGAGGTATACGGATAACCATCGTTGACCCATTCGATATAATCATTGAGGTCGATGGGTGTGAAAGGAGAAGTCTGGTCTGGAATTGGAGGTGCCCATGTGGGGACAGAATGAACGGTAACAACACCAGACCCCTTAGCACTCACAGGGCTACCTTCCTGTGTCGTGCCATTGAGGAGGCCACCCCATATATGTTCCCCTGGGTTATCGGTGACGTACTGGTGCCAGGTCGCTGATCCCATGAAATTGGTCAGGGGAATGACTTCTTTTGTTTCTTGATCTTCTGAAATTGTGAACTCCCCATTGACCGGGAACCGCATAACCGCATAATCAATCGAAATATTATACCCCGACGCGAGGACATGACCAGGGGGTGGTATCGTTACCTTGACATCAGCAGGGAGAACCGTCCCCTGAAGGATGAGGATTGCCCAGGAAGTATCAAGGATTACATCCCAGCTTCCCGCAGACCAAGAATGGTCTGATCTTTGATTATTTACCAAGTAGGTAGTGTAATCATCATACCAATCCCCCACGATTGGGAGTGTCTTCTGATCGAGGTACTTCAGTCCTTTAAATACCGCATACATTGCATAATAGTATCCCTTATTGCCATTGGGGTAACTGTATGCTACGTTCCAATTAGAATCCGTCCATGAAATAGCTTTATTACAACTTTGATTCGATGTATCATACCCACAATAGGCCATTTCAATGAGTAGCGCACCGGTTGTTGCATGATGTGAGAATTTATAATCAAATAATGAATACCATGACCCACCATCGTTTTTATCCTGGATAGTGGAAATCCATCCGCGCAATCCGGTTTTAACATAAGAGGGCGCTATAATATCCCACTGTTCAGCCGCAATAAGACCGAGAACAGGCCATTGCGAGACAGAGTTGTCACTATAATAATAAGTTGTCTTGGGATAATACCGCCACCCACCATCGGTATTCTGCATAGTGACCTGATTAGAGGACATTTTGTACACTACATGCTTATATAGTTGTAATTGAGCTATTTTAAACAATTATTTTTGAAATTACGACGGTTTGAAAAGGGAAAATTTATTACTATGTAGTGTTAATAGTACACTACAATGACT
>JAPKXQ010000107.1 GCA_026394765.1 Methanomicrobiales archaeon | reverse complement strand
TGTTTGTTTTGGCATGTCTCTCTCGTTTGCCCGCTGCAAGCGCCGCTTTTAAACTAATCTATTAACTTGTTTTTATTTAAGTTCTATAATATATCTCGTCGATTGTCGTATTTGACCAAAATCCTTAAGCTGAGTGCTATGGATGTCAACCTCACTGTTGCAAACGCCTATGGGAGCAGTACGGCTCCATCCGTTACAGTGAGTGTGGGGCAGCCCCCGGTCGCCAATTTTACTGCAGATCCGTTAAGTGGGACTGTGCCCCTTGTGGTGAACTTCACCGACCATTCCACCGGCAGTCCAACTTCATGGAATTGGAACTTTGGGGACGGGACGACGGGAAGTGGCAATAACCCCCTCCATACCTACCTCTATTCCGGCAACTACTCGGTCAACCTAACCGCTTCGAATGCCTATGGCAGTTCCTCATTATTACGGACTAGATATGTGAACCTCTATGGTGGGGTTGGCTCATCTGCTCTGCTCTCATTCACACCTTCGACTGCCACAGTCTCTCCAGGGAGTGATTTGTCCGTCGCCCTCACCCTGAATCGCACTGCCCTTGGGCTCAATGGGTACAACGTCACCGTAGGGATAGGGAACGGGACCGTTGCCTTCATCTCTGCAGCGACAGGCCCTCTCTGGGCAGCCAGTTCCGCAATATCCGGAGTCCCCAGTACCGTGGTCTCTATTGCAGCTGTCGACACCGGTGGGGTTGTCACACCCGGGACAGAGGATGTCTCCCTTGGGTCTGTCGTGGTGCGTGGCAACCAGACCGGGACTACGACTATCACCATCACTGCTGTTTCCAGGCTCGAGGACGACTTCTCCAACCCTATGACCCTCACCTGTACAGACGCGAGTGTGACGTTTGCCACCATCCTCCCGCTTCCAGGATATAGTTCACCGCCAAATGACCTTGATGGCGACGGGAAGTACGAGGACCTCAATGGGGACGGGAAGTTCACCTACCAGGACGTGGCCGCGTTCTTCTCCACCTTTGAGTGGATCATCGCGCACGAGCCCCCATCTCCCTTTGATTTCAATGACAATGGTAGGATCGACTATGGTGACATCATCGCCCTCTTTCATGCCCTCCCATGAGGGGGGTATCTCTCCTATCTCCCTTTTTATATTGCGCACCCCCCTGGTGAGCCCAGGACAAGGGTGTTGCAGGGTCCCCCTCCAAGGTGGTCATCACAGGAACCCTGCCCCATCTTTGCACTTCCCTGGCAGGTCTGTTCCGGCTTGTCTCTGTTTAATATCCCGCTATGAGATGAACTATAAATACTTTGAGGTAATACCCACAACTAACGTGGCATCTTGATGTTGGGCGTAAGCGACGCCGCCCGCATCATGTAGTGGCACTCTTAGGTGAACTCATATGGCGTACCGAAAACTGTTAGGTCTCACCCTAGCTCAGGTCTTGATCCTCACATTTGTGGTGACTGGGGTCTCGGCCTACTCAATTCATGTCCTCGATGGTCACATAACCCATCCTGGCAACTCCACCACGGTATCTGTAGTGCTTGATACCGCACCTGATACGGTGATAGGCTATTATTCGATGAACTTTTCAGTTGCAGACCCTGCGGTGGCAGATATATCAGCCGCAGAATTTCCCTCCTGGATCTTCATCAACACTACAACCCCGCTCCCGGCAGGGACACTTCGGGTCACTGCTCTTAATATGATGAACGAGACCCTTCCCTCCCTGGAAGATGTTGTCCTGGTCAACCTCACCCTGACAGCAAAGGAGTGCGGAGCGACCGTCCTCTCACCAGAAAGTCCCTATATGGAGTATCCGGGTGGTGAGCTCAACCCTGGTGACTTCGAGGTCTTTGGCGGAGATGTTGTCATTGGGGTGACAGGGGACTTTTACGGCTCACCCACCGAAGGGAACGCCCCGCTCTCTGTCAAGTTCCATGACCTCTCTTCCGGGGGCGCAAACGCTTGGCAGTGGGAGTTCAAAAACGACGGGGTTATCGGGAACACCACGAAAGACCCGGTCTATACCTACCAACAACCTGGGGTATACTCGGTCAAACTCTCGGTCTCGAATGGGGGGTGTTGGGACACTGTGGTAAAAGAAGACTACATCACCGTTCACGAGGCCCCGCCGATCGCAGAGTTCTCGGCTGACCCCAAGACTGGTAGTGTCCCGCTCACCGTCCATTTCTCAGACCTCTCCACCGGGACGCCTGGTACCTGGGCTTGGACATTCGGGGACGGCGGGACATCAGATCTGCAGAACCCGGAATACATCTATGACACGGTGGGCATCTACAATGTCACCCTCAGGGTTGCGAACGCACTGGGGAACAGTACGCTCACCAAAAACGGGTATATTGACGTGAAGTCTCCCGGTGCCCCTGTTGCAGCCTTCACGGCATCTCCCTTGAGTGGTGCGCTCCCCCTCACGGTCTACTTCACCGATGAGTCGACTGGAGAGTCAACCACATGGCTATGGGACTTTGGCGACGATGTGACCTCGGGAGAGAAGGACCCGGTACATACCTATACGAAAGGAGGCCATTTCTCTGTCAGACTTACAGCGGCGAACAGTGCTGGAGAAAGTACTGTGGAAAAACCAGATCTCATCTATATTACTGGGTCGCCTTCACCCACCAGGACTCCCTTCATCCCGGTCACAACCCCGGTGACTCCAGTAGTACCCATTGAGTCCCCGGCAACGCCAGTAGAACCTATTGAAACATCGGCAACACCCGTAGTGCCCATAGAGACTCCGGTGACACCAGTAGAACCCATTGAAACATCGACAACGCCTGTAGTGCCCATAGAGACTCCGGTGACACCAGTAGAACCCATTGAGACCCCTGTAAATCCGTCCCCTGGCCCAGGGGGTGTCATGTGGGTCGTATCCAATCCGGGTAGTGCGGCTATCTATGTGGATGGGGAGTATATGGGGACCACCTTGCCCTTCCCGCTTGTCAAAGTCATCACTGTAGCAAGTGGCCTCCATGAGATCATGATGGCATATGAGGGGTATCAGCCCTGGACCGGAACAGTCGATCTCTCATCCTTATTTCCAGTCCTTGTCTATGGTGAGCTGACCCCCATAGTCTGATACTAAACTCCCTTATTTTCCACGCAGAATGGCATCCCCAGGTATTTAGGTATACGCCCGATCTCCCCAAGGTCAACTTTGATCCTGGCAATGGGTCTTTGGTTAATGGACTCCTAATGAGGCCACACAGCACCCGGTTCACCGTTATCTGCAGGAGGGGCATATACTGTCACCCTCGTGGTGTCGAATGGGGCAGGGAACGACACACCCTCAAAGGACAAGTGCAATGGGTTCAGGGAGAGCGGTCCCTTCCCCACCATCAAACTCCATCTCCTCTCAGATGGCGTGCACAAGGTCAATGACGTCCTTGAGGGGGACACTCTCCCGTTATGGCCACGTGAGAAACCTCTCGGTGTCCATCCCTTTCAATTGTCCACGCTTCACAGTGGCCAGAAAACAGGTCTGCTGAACTCCTCTGCTGGTGGATGGTTTTAATTGAGGGCTTTCTTGGGTGGCTTTAGTGGGAGGTTATCATCGGCCGGGTTATGGATTCTCCCGGACGCTCCCTGCACAGACGCACTGCCCAAACGATATGCAGCCGTCCCCAAGGGGGTATTCCCTGCTGAGTATAAGATCAAGATCAGACCTCCTGACGGTTTCTGAAATGACCCTGCGGATCTGCGCGTTGTATGCTACTCCCCCCGAGAGTGCGATGCGCGGGATCCCTCGTTCCTTGGCGGCATCGATAGCGAGATGGGAGATCCCAAGTGCAAGGTTGTACTGAAACGACGCGGCAAGGTCACATGTCCCCCTTTGATCGCCTGGCGACAACTGTTTCCACCTGGCGAAGAGGTCTCGGAAGAGCGCCCGGGTGGAGAAGACACGCAGACCCTTCTCCTCGCAAAAGGTGAGTTCCCATTCTTCTGCAGTTCCTCTGGCAGCTGCTGATTCAAGTTGCATCGCAGGTTCACCGTCATAAGTCCTCTCACGGCAGACTCCCAGGAGTGCTGCGGCAGCGTCGAGCACACGACCGGTGCTGCTCGTGAGCGGAGTATTTGTCCTTCCCGTCACCTGGCGTGCAAGTATTCCTGCTTCCTGTTCTGACCATCCGCGTGTGAGGAGGAGATCAATGGTTTCAGGTTCAGGGAGGATCCCATAGAGCATCCGCTCAGGAAACCGTGTCGCGAGGTCACCTCCTGGCATGGGGGCCATCTCGAGGTGGGCGACCCGCGAAAAGTCAGGGGCCCTCCCTGCAAAGACTTCACCACCCCAGATGGTCCCATCGTCCCCGTATCCTACTCCATCAATTGCAATCCCGATACAGGGGTCCCGTGTCACCGATGCGATGTGGGCCCGGTGGTGCTGGACCGGGAGGAGACTGGAGCCCCATTCTTCGGCGCACGTCTTTGCATACCGCGTTGAGAGAAATCCAGGGTGGGCATCATGGGCGATTACCTTGATGTCAGCCCCAATAAAGTCCCTGATCCTCCCGATGGTCTCCTGGAGATAGGCATAGGTCAAGGGGTTTTTCACATTTCCTACATGAGGTGACGTGGTCGCAAAACCGTCCTTATAGATGGTTATATTGGCCGAGAGCTCGGGACCGACGGCAAGTATGGGGGCGTCCCCCAGGTCAATGGCGTTTCGTTTCGGGGACATCCCACGGGAGAGGCGTAGTATAAGTCCGTCCCGCATGACAGAGTCATCGCACCGGTTCAGGATGGGGCGGTCATGGACTAGGAAAAAGTCAGCGATCGCCTGCAGCTTGGTCAGCGCCTCTTTATTCTCGATTATCATCGGGTATCCGGGCATATTGGCGCTGGTCATGATGAGGTAGCCGTCAGAGTGTAAAGAGAGCAGGAGGTGGTGGAGCGGGGTGTAGGGTAGCATGCATCCGATTGTATGGAGGCTGCTGATCGCCAAAAAAGCGGTGGGGTCACGTTTCGTGAGTACCGCGATAGGACGGGCCTGACTCTCAAGTATGGCGCGCTCTCTGGATGATATGGTTGCAAGAGACGGGAGTACGTCAGCTCTCGTCATCACTGCAAAAGGCTGTCCGCTCCTCCCGAGCCGTCTTCTCAGTTCTTCTGCCACCCCTCCGGTGCAGGCGAGGTGAAACCCCCCCAGGCCCTTTATTGCGATGATCGCCCCTGCATTCAGGAGATCTGCCGCCTTGAGTAGGGGAGATCTCACTCCCTTAACCGGACTGCCCTGATGGTCGAGGAGCTGGAGGCTTGGGCCGCATTGTGGGCAGGTGATGGTCTGGGCATGGTGGCGCCGGTTCCCTGGGGACATATACTCATCACCGCATTCAGGACACATGGGGAACTGGTCCATTACAGTCCTTTCGCGGTCATAGGGGAGGCTCTCGATGATGCTGTACCTGGGGCCGCAGTCAGTACAGGAAGTCGCCCAGTACTCGTGGTACCTGCTCGCCGGGTCGGTGACGTCTTTGATGCAGGCTTGACAGGTGGCGATGTCAGGAGGGATCATCCCTGAAAGGGCCCCCTTCCCACTTGGGAGGATAGTAAAGGCGGTCCAGGGTGGAGGGTCCAGGATATTTCTGACTTCGAAATGGTCGATTTGTGCCATCAGGGGGCCGGTGGAGACTGCATGAACAAACTCGTCAATTCGTTCGCCTGCTGCTCGGACCTCTACTTCGCTCCCCTGGTTCTGGACAGTGCCGCATATCCCAAGGGCAACAGCCTTCGCGTACACAAAGGGACGAAACCCTACCCCCTGGACCACGCCCTTGATCACGATCTGCCGACCCGGAACCATCTTTTCACCCAACAAAATTTATTGATTTACCTCACACAAGTATAAGCGGGTTTTCCTTTTGACCGGTCATATCAGGATTGTGAACGATCCCGTGGAGCTGGTCCCTCTTCTCCTCACCTTTAACGACCCCTCATTCAAGAAGATCTATGACCTCCTGAACAGGTCCTGGATGAGTGAGGAAGAACTCCAGGCACACGGGGAGCCTCAAGAAGTAATAGCCGCCTGCCTCTTAATCCTCAGGAAAGGGAACTTTATTGAGGAGCAGTGGCGGATGCCCCAGCCTGGAGAGAAGCCTGTGCGGGAGTACAAAGCGACCTATGGCAAGTTTAGGGCGAATTTTCAGTGCAACTTCTCTGAT
>JAPKXQ010000030.1 GCA_026394765.1 Methanomicrobiales archaeon | reverse complement strand
GAGTCCGGAAGAGCTGAGTGAGGAGTTCTGGAAGGAGTGGAAGGCCGGCCATCGGTCACACACCCCCGAGACCGTCGACAACCATAAGGACGAGTCCGATGACCCCGATGAAGCTCAAATAAAGCCAGTGCATAGAGACGACCTGGTTGATCCGAAACCTCGTCATTGAGACCCGTACGATTGTGACGGCGATAGTGGAGATGACGAGGACTTTCACCATGAATGCTAGCAGATCAATTACCATCCCTAATGCGCCCTGCAACCCGAGCCAGGAGGCGAGGCTATAGGGGATGAAGATTGCTACCACGAGGGCTCCCATCACCACAGTCTTCACACCCTGGGTGAGGGAGAATATTCCAAGGTTCTTCCCAGAGTACTCCACGAGTATCCCACCGGCGAGCTCGGTCTCAGCTTCAGGCGAATCGAAAGGGATTCGTGAGAGCTCAGCTGGGGTTACGATGAGGAGCGTTACTAGGAGGACAATTCCCCCAATAACACCCAGAGGCCCGACAATTCCCCAGATGGGAGCTGCGCTGAGCGCACCGATCGTGAAGGGAAGCGCAGTCCCTGCGATCGAGAGCCTCCATGCGATGGCAATTATCACAATCGCAAGCGGGAACTCATATGCCATCATCGTCACCATCTCCCTTTGGGCACCTACGGTAGCATACGGGGAGCTCGACGCGAACCCTCCTGCCACGAGGGCGAGAGCCGGTACCGTGAGGAGGTACATCACGAGGATGAGGTCGCCCCCGCCTCCGAGGACTGGGGGGAGCCCCGCGATGGGGAGGTAGAGGAGGATGGTAAGGACCGATGCGAGCCCAACCACCGGGGCTAGGTGAAAGATCCAGGTGACCGCATTGCTGGGTGTAATATTCTCCTTACAGAAGAGCTTTCTTACGTCAGTGAAGGGCTGGAGGAGGGGCGGGCCGATCCGTGCCTGCATCCTGGCCGCCAAGACCCGGTCAACACCCAGGAGGATGAGGCCGAAGAGGATACCGAAACACGCGACTGCTATCCCGGTAAGGACAGGCACAACAAGTGAGAGTATCATTTCTGGAGCCTCCGGGTCTTCTCCCGTGACATCCTTGTGAGCGATTCACCCGATAGGGTGTCTGCCCTGCCTTCACGAATGAGTGTAACCCTGTCGGTACAAGACATGCATGGATCGATCGAGGCAACAATGATGGGGATGTCCGCTATCTGCTCACCCAGGAGCATAGGGATCCAGGACATAAGGTTGCTGTACGAGGAGGCCTTCACCTTCCAGGTCGCAGGGGCCTCGTTCCCGTCCATTCTGACATAGTGCATGCACTCTCCCCGGGGGGCTTCCACGCGGCCGATCGCCTCACCCTGCGCCTTCTTACATGTTGCCAGGACTTTTGGGAGCTTATTCTCCCAGAGGACTTCTCCCTGGGGCATCTGGTCGATACAGGACTCGATGATCCCGATCGACTGCTTGATCTCGAGGAGCCTGACAATCACACGATCATATATATCCCCGTGAGGTTTTTGAGGCAGGATGGGAGTGACATCAAGGTCCCCATATGCACAGTAGGGGTGATCATGGCGCACATCCATTGTCACCCCTGAAGCCCTCGCAGTCGGCCCGACCGCACAGAGTTCCCGGGCGTCCTTCTCGGTGAGGAGACCATGGCCCTGGCACCGCATCGCAATCGTCACGTCATTTAAAAAGAGGTCTGCCATCTTCCCAAAGAGGTCGCTATAATACTTCAGCCCTTCAAGGACCTTGGGATACTGGTCCTCCGTAATGTTGCGTCTTACCCCCCCGATCTGGATTATTCCATAGTTCACACGGTTTCCGGTGATCTCCTCGATGAGGTCCATCGAACGCTCCCGAACACGCCAGCTGAGGTAGAAGAGCGAATCGAACCCGAGCTCGTGCGCTGCGACCCCAGCCCACAGGAGGTGAGACTGGATCCGTTCGAGTTCATGTAGGATCGTCCTTATGTATTCTGCCCTGGGAGGGACCTCGATCCCAGCGATCTGCTCCACAGCCTGAGCGAATGAGAGGGAGTGGACGATCCCGCATATCCCGCAGATGCGATCAGTCAGGTGCACTATCTGGACAGGGTTGCGCCGCATCCCCATCCACTCAACCCCCCGGTGGGTGTTTCCCGGTGCAAAGTCGACCTTCTTCACCACCTCCCCCTCGATCTCGAAGGTGAACAACACCGGCTCTTTGAGGGCCGGGTGGACCGGTCCGATGGGGATCCGGTACGGAGCCTTCTTCCCTGCTTCAGGTGTACTCATAGATTCCCGCCTCCTTTTAGCGGTTCTGAACGATCAGATTCCGTAGTTGATCCCCCACTTTCCTTGGGTGCTGGTTCTTTCTCTGGAACGGGTGGAGCAGGGCGATCAGTAGGCCTGTTAGTCTTCCAGAGCTCCTTTACCATCCCGGGTTGGATGCCGGTCTCATCCTTCCTCCAGGGATAAACACCAAGAGGGAAGTCATCAGGGAGAAAGAGCCTCCTCCCGTCAGGAATGTTCTCTACCGTAATACCGAAGAACTCCTGCTTCTCACGCTCAGAAAATACGGCTCCTGGAAGGAGGTCTGCAATAGTTGGCACCACCAGGTCGGATTTTGGGAGCGAGATGGCGATGGTCACCATGTACTCCCCATGCTTCTTGCCAAGGAAGACTGACAGGATGTAGAGGAGCTCGATCTCATCCCCGAGGTCGTTTCCTGCGATCACTGCGAGGTGGGGGTATGCTATAGTAATAAGATGCTGCATCGCGGGGCGAAGGAGGGCCCTCTCAACCCGGAGCCAGATGCTGTATCGCGGAGTTTTCAGAGATCCCGATAATGCACTTCTCACTTCACCTCCCTTCAGACCATCTCCAAAGGCAGATTTGAATGAAGCCAGTAGTTCTTGTGGTGTTAATACTATCTTGGGAGAAGGAATTTCACTAGTCATGCTGATCCCTCCCTCTGTTCAAGGAGCTCTATCGCTCTCACCACCCCATAGATGATCGCTTCAGGACGCGGGGGACAGCCAGGGACATAGATATCCACAGGGACGACCTGGTCTATCGGCCCATCCAAGTTATAAGACTCATAGAAGACGCCACCTGACTGTCCACAGGTCCCGATGCAGATAACTACCTTCGGGTCCGGGACCTGGGCATAGACCCTCCTCACCTTGTCGGCCATCATATGCGTCACTGGCCCGGTCATGAGGAGGACATCAGCGTGACGGGGTGAACCAACGAGCTTTACCCCTAAACGCTCAGGGTCGTACCTCGGGGTTATCGCCGCGACGATCTCGATCTCACAGCCATTGCACGAGCCGGTGTTGAGGTGAAAGACCCAGAGAGACCTGGAGAATGCCTTGGGTATCGCCATCTCAGATCACCACCATGACAAGGACAAGGAGTATCGCAGCCACACCGAACATCCAGATCAGGTAATCTGTGACGATCCCGGTATGAAGCGGGATTATCCGGTCATAGTACCACTTTAGTCCCTCTATGAACCCCCAGTAGAGGTTCCCCCCTGGGACGTGGAGCGCAGTCGGGTCATCTGCCTTGTTCCCAGAGAGATAGGGGGCTGACTGCTCTGTCCCTGGCTTGTAGGAGCTGACTCCCAACCTCCAAAGGAGGTAACAGGCGATTAGGGCAATTACAAATGTGACTATCCAGGCCAGGGGGCTCCATAAGCCGTATCCGGTTGAGAGGACGAGTCCATCAACTGCCATATCTCACACCCCCCCAAGGACTGCGGCAATATAGCCCGCCCGGTCGATAAGAGCATGGGCTGCCGGGCTAATTAGGGTCGATACGACCTGAACCGGGATGAGACCGAAGAGGATCACCACAAATGCCAGGATCCCCATCGCTATCAACATGGGCCGTGGCGCTTCTTTCACTTCAGAGAACTCAGGTCTTTGCGGCCCCATGAAGATCGAGTGAAAGACCTTGACGAACGACGCAAGGGTGAGGATGCTCACCACCATCGCGATTATAGAGAGGAGCGGGTTGAAGAGGTAGACAGACTCGTAGATCATCAACTTCGAGGCAAACCCGTTGAGCGGGGGGACACCCGCGATCGCGAGGGCACCAATGATAAAAAATACCATCGTCCACTTCATCTGATGACCAAGCCCCCCGAGCTTGTTCAAGTCTCGCGTCCCAACACGGTAGATAATAGCTCCTGCGGTGAGGAAGAGGAGGCCCTTGTACATCGCGTGGTTGATTATGTGAAAGATCCCTCCCTCCATTGCCATACGCCCGAACTGGTCCATAAGACTCGCATTCCCAAGCACCGCGAGGCCGACACCGACCCCCAGGAGCATGTACCCTGTCTGCGAGACGGCATGAAACGCCATCAACCGCTTCACGTCCTTTTGGGGTATTGCCATTGTCACTCCAATCACCATAGAGAGGACACCAATAATTATTAGGGTCCACCCCATCATCCCAGCGGTGAAGGTGAGGTTGTACATCGTAAAGACGAAGCGGAAGAGGCCGTAGAGGCTCGCCTGGCTCGCTACCACCAGCATCGCGGTCACCGCAGAAGGGGCAAGACCATATGAGTCGGGTGTCCAGAAGTGCATCGGGACCGCCCCGCACTTGGCAAGAAGGGCGACCACGATAAGGACGAGGGCAACCTTATCAAGGGGTGTAAACTGCATCCTGGAGGCGATCATCGCGATATTGAGGGCATTGTACTCACCATAGAGGATCGCTATCGCAAAGAGGAGGAAGATCGCAGCGACGGTGCTGATGATGAAGTACTTGATAGCTGCTTCCACTGCACGTCCTCGCTCGATACGATAGGCGATCAAGCCGGCGCAGGCCATCGAAGAGATCTCGATGAATACAAAAAAGTTGAAGAGGTCTCCTGTAGAGACCATCCCCATAACCGAGGCTATTAGAAGGAGAAAGAGGGTGTAGTACTGCTCAAGGCCTGACCGGCGAGCATCAGCAGATAGCGAGTAGAAGATCACTGAAAAGCCCACTACCGCGGTGATGATTTCCATCAACGCCCCCATGGGGTCAATTGTGAAGATAATCCTTATTGGAATGCCCCCAGAGTCCATAGGGACCGTCATACCCGAAGCTGCGGCACCAAAGACATATGTCACGATCCCCTCGGTGTAGACCCGGTAAACAACAATTGCAGCGATAGCGGTAGTGAGGGTGACTATTCCCATCACCCATGCCCGCCTGACGTCTGTTGAGACCTTGCCGATAAGAGGGCAGATGAATGCTCCGATGAGGGGGATGGCAACAAGGAGTATCGGGCTGTTGGCCCAGATAAAATCTGATATCATTCCCTCAGCTCCCGAATGAGGTTGACGTTCACTGTACCGTACTTACGGTAGATGATGATGCTGAATGAGAGGAGGAGTGCACTCGTCGCGACACCTATCACAATGGAGGTAAGGACAAGCGCCTGGGGGGTGGGGAGGACCATGTTTGTTGAAGGAGCAAGCGTATAGATGGGCGCAACACCGCCCTCACGATACCCGATCGCAATTATGAGGAGATTTACGGCTGACTCAAGGATGTTGATCCCAAGGAGAATTTTTAGGAGGTTCCTCTTGAAGAGGATCGCTGCTATTCCAAGGCAGGTCAGGAGAACGACGGTTACGTAGGGTAGATTTAAGAACATTTCACGCACGCTCCTCTCTCTCAAGCGCTGAAAGGAGATAGAGGAGGACCATCACGAGACCTCCCCATACCTCTACTCCCACTGCGATGTTCATGATGGGAAGAAAACCTCCTGTGTTCAGATCTCCAGGATTGGGACCGAAGGCCACAGGTGTACCAAAGATAGAACCGCTTCCGGCGAGCCAGTTGTAGAAGAAAGGAAATCCGATGATCATAGCCGCCAGCCCTGCACCGATGAAGAGGAGGAGGCCTCCAGACTCCTGAAACCAGAGAAGGTTCTTGCTCACCAACCCTGGAAGCTCCTTCCAGGAGTATGCCACCAGGACGAGGGCGGTCCCGGTTGCGACCACGGCGCCACCCTGGAATCCCCCACCAGGCGTCAGGTGCCCATGAAGGATGATGTAGAACCCAAAGATGATGATGAATGGGTAGAGGATGTCGGTTGCAGTCCTTACGATCTTACTCATCCGCATCGTCTTCACCCCTGATAAATCGACGAAACATCAGTGCAACACCCATCACTGCAGTAAAGAGCACCGTAGACTCTCCAAGGGTATCAAAACCCCTAAAATCGAAGGTGACCGAGGTGCACTGGTTGTTAGTCCCGGTCTGCACCTGGCCGAACTTGAGGAAGTAGTCATCCATGTCTGATTTGATCGGAACCCCAAACTGAAAGTTGGTAACGATCATGAGGAGAGATCCAGCAAAGACGAGGATGGTGATAAGCGCGATAATTTGCTTCATTCGGTCTCCCCCTCGAAGCGCTGGGTCGCACGGATCGCAATTATAAAGATGGCAGTCGTAAGCCCTGCCCCCACCGCAGCCTGGGATATAGCTACATCGGGTGCCTGGAGGATATAGAACTCCACAGAGATGAGAAGACTAAAGACTCCGGACGCCAGGGCTGCAGCGAGGAGGTCCTTAAACGTGATAGTGAGGACTGCGGAGATTATGAGCCCTATGAGGACAAGCACATGTACAACAAGTTCTATCATGGTTTGAACTCCTCCAGCCGGTCACATACCGCGGGGATCGGCCTTACCCCCATCCGGTGGGCCGCACGTGCTATAGCGTGGGAGCTAACCGCGTTCGTGAATGCGAGGGCAAATATCGCGATGATGGCATGGATGGCAAGCGTTAAGAACTGTGAGTCTGCGGTGACAAAAAGTCTCCAGAACCCATAGATGACAACGGCAAGAGATGTGAATATCGACCCAAATGTAGTTGCCTTTGTGGTTGCATGCATCCTCGTGTAAATGTCAGGGAACCGTAGCAGGCCAATGACACCGAGTGCATTAAAGATCGTGCCAATTACCAGTACAAGCACAATGAGCATTTCTGCAATCATCCCGAGAGCTCACCTCCGATGTACTTTGCGATGAAGAGGGTAGAGACGAAGGAGAGGATAGCATATACGATTGCCACATCAATGAAGATCATCTCATTAAACTGGACGCTGAGGAGGATGAGGCTCGCAATGACGAGTGTGTTCACAGTATCAACAGCTACTGCCCGGTCAGCTGGGGTGGGGCCGAGAGCGAGCCTCACGGTAGCAAGGAGGGCAAGAAAGAGAAGGACTGCTACTACCGGGTACCAGAACGGAAGTGCCAGCCAGGGATCGGTCATTCTGCGATCCTCCTGATCCAGGCCGGAAGATTGGCGAGTGAAAAGAGTTCATGGTCCCTGAACGCAGGTCTCACCTCATCGCCTTCCCCAACATTGATGTTGTGGATATAGAGGTCATGAGTCTCTTCGTCAATATCGACGGTGATCGTCCCAGGTGTCAGTGTGATTGAGTTCGCGAGCATAAAGATACCAAGATCTGACTTAAGGTCAGATTGTACCCTGATGATCCCAGGTCTGATCCGCATGGTGATAACCCGATATGCCACATCCAGGTTTGCCTTCGTCATCTCGAGGAAGAAGGGCCCAATCACATAACAGACCGCAAGGACGAGACGGACCGGGTTCAGCATGCGGTAGTCTCCCTTATGGCATAAGAAAGACTTGGTAAGGAGCCCGGCCACCACCGAGGCACAAACTCCTGCAACCAGCTCAGAGAGCGACCAGAGGCCGATGGTGCCACTCCCAGCAGTAAGGATCAAATAAAAGACTAATACTGATCCGGTGGTGATGAGGAATGGGATCACGAACGCACCCCATTATAGCGCAATTCACCTTTCAGAGGCATGAAAGTTCCCTCACAATACAGACTATACCACTATAGATGAAGAGACGGCGACTAAAAAATCGATCGAATGGCCGTACTCTGAATCTATCATAATAAATAGTTAAGATCCAGACAATTAAAATATAGTGGGGTGAAGGTAGGTTCTGGGATGCAAGCACTGGTCAAAAATACTAATAAACTGGTGAAGTTATCTTCTACCTTCTGTTCTCATTGATTGAAAGCCGAAGGAACCTTTCCAGTACTTGCATAGAGGTAGAGAGCGGTGTGGTATATCCCCTGGAGGCTTGTGAAGAAGACCGTGACCCCCGCGATATAGAGGACAACAAGTGAAAGTGTGGCAATGAGGAGGATGATATTATTCAGGAAGAGGACGATAAAAGCCACTATGAAAGCAGGTATGATGAGTAAGAACGCGATAAGTCCTATTGACCCGCTCCCGATGATGGCTTCGCCCCAGGTGGAACGAAGGAGAGAGAGGGAGCGTCGGACCGCGCCAAAGACGTCTGTTCCCTCGAAGATGAGGACCGGGATGACAAAGTAAGTGGCCAGACTCCAGGCGGCACCTACCAGGCCAATCACTAATTTTCCAATGACTCCTGCACGGCTGGAGATAGCCTGAAGGACAAGCCCTACGGTTGCAGATACGATTGCCCAAGCGACTATCGCACCGAGATGGTGGGTTGCATTGAGAAGTCCGTCTTTTAACGTGGGGTCGCCCCCCTCCAGCCTTATGCGAGCGCAGGTGACAAGCCCGACATTGAAAAAGGTCATGATAAAGTAGGCGATCAAGTAAAAGACCACAATCGCCACGTACCACCAGAGCGAGAGGTCTTCGGTGTTCTGGGGGAGGAGGCCGAGAACGAGGAGTGGGATGAAGAACGATATGATGAGGAGGAAGAGGGCAGCCCCAGATAAAATAGGAAAGAGCAGGATCTCCCGGTCCTTTTTGAGAACCTCCCAGCTCGCCTTTACCAGTGCGATACTACGGGATAGTGCGAATGCCATAATGCGATATTGTCGCTTGAGAAGAAAGAGATTCCACCACGGCTGAGTTCCCTTGCAAAACGCCCCTATCAGGTCGCCTAATGGAGGGGTCCAGCTCCCTACATTACCATTCAGACCCCACAGGTAAGCGGTCATGCGCCCCACATTTCTTGGCAGGATCCTCCTTCGTTGGTGCGATACCTGTCACTGCCCGGTCCTTGCGCCAAGATGCGGATGTGGCGAATCCACCCGGGCCGTGCCCGTCACCCCGCCCGGGGATGCCAGACCTGCTTTCCCTAGAGATATCGCGCACGTAAACCGGGTCTTTGAAGATCACTTCGGGGTTTTCCTGATTCCCCAGGGCCACCTCGCCCTCCTGAACAAGGTCCCTGACACTGACCGGATGGAGGAGGTCGTCATCGGCGGGGGCGTCGTTGGTGCGGTAAGGTACCTTCCAAAAGAGGAGCGATGGGAGGCGATCCCCCGTCGTGAGGCATCTGTCCTGATGCGGCCGACGAGGCGGACTATCATCGTTGATCAGGGGGCAGCCCCATCCATTCGGGACCAGGGGGCTAGTGTACTCGCCCCGGGTCTGGTGGAAATGGATCCCTCCATTGAAGTGGGAGACGAGTTATTCATCTATGATACAGAGGGCACCTGTATTGGGGTGGGTAGGGCGAAGGTGAATGGACGCGAGGCTCCAATGCTCAAACGGGGATCATTGGCAAGGACTCGGAGAAATGTTCCTTCAGTCTGCATCCCTGGAAAGGCGGGATGGGACGATGCGGTCCACGCCAATGTGGATGTTCTCGCCCAAGCAGAGGGTGAGGCAGTAGCGTTTGTACGTCAAGTGCAGGATCAGTTTCCCATTCAGGCAAATGTCTCCTATTCAGGGGGTAAAGACAGCCTCGTCACGCTTCTTGTGGCCCTAAAGGCTTTGGGAAAGGTCCCGCTCCTTTTTGCCGACACGGGCCTTGAGTTTCCTGAGACTTACGAGAACGTCAGGGAGGTCGCTGCCGCCTTCGGCCTAGAAGTTATCAGGTGTCAGGGCAAGGAACGGTTCTGGGAAGGCTTCGCTGCCTATGGGCCCCCGGCAGTGAACCGTCGCTGGTGCTGCAAAGCAGCAAAGCTCATCCCGGTCCATGAGGTGATCAGGGACACCTGGGGGGAGTGCCTATCCTTCATCGGGCAGCGAAAGTACGAATCGACTCGCAGGATGAGGAGTGGGAGGGTGTGGCAGAATAACCATATCAGAAACCAGGTCTCAGCCGCACCGATCCAGCACTGGACTGCCCTCCATGTCTGGCTCTACCTCTTCCGTGAGCATGCACCCTATAACCCGCTTTATTCACGGCGGATAGACCGAATTGGTTGCTATATGTGCCCTTCAAGCGATCTCGCCATGATGGCACTGATACAGGAGGAATACCCCGCACTCTGGGAGATCTGGCAGACACGGCTCGAAGAGGTCCGGACTGCCCGGGGCCTCGGAAGCGAGTGGGTGAAAGAGGGGAAGTGGCGTATCGCAGGAGATGATACCGATGAAGAGAGTAGCAATTGTTGATTATGGTCTAGGAAACCTCCGTAGTGTCTTTCGGGGTTTGGAGAAAGCGGGAGGGACCCCGATAATCACTGCAGATGCATCTGAGGTAAGATCTGCCGACGGCGTCGTCCTCCCGGGAGTTGGCGCCTTTCGGGAAGGGATGGAGCGGCTCGGTGATCTCAGGGCAGCGGTAGAAGATGCAGCAAGCGAGGTCCCTCTGCTCGGGATCTGCCTCGGGATGCAGATGCTCCTGGAACTTTCCGAAGAGCACGGGCTCCATGAGGGACTTGGGATGGTCCCCGGAAGAGTCCGGAGATTTTCCTCAGCACCGGGATACAAAGTCCCCCACATGGGCTGGAACTCACTCTCGATCATGGACCGGAACGACCCGCTTCTTGCAGGAGTCCCAGACCAGTGCTACGTCTATTTTGTCCACTCCTACTTTGCCCAGACCACCCCGGCCTATACCCTCACCACCACCGACTACTGCTGCGGCTTCGCCTCTGCGGTGAGAAACGGCACCGTCTATGGTGTTCAGTTCCACCCGGAAAAGAGCGGAGATACAGGTATCCGCATCCTCAGAAACTTTATCGGTCTCCTCTAGGTGGGAAATGATAGTCTAGGGACAGGGTATACGTGTCACTAGCTATTGTGGTAGTGACTGTAAGAGTGACGTTGTGTACTCCATCTGCATTTTAACGGTGTGAAGAATCCTCTTCGGCCATCACCGGCATATCATCTCTAATGCTTCACTTCCATGACGCCTGACCACTGGGAGAGGTCAGAGAACTGCACCGTGAGGGGTGACCGCCCAAAACGTGGGCCACAGATGAACCGGGAGAAGGGGGTTTTGTGGGCGCCTGCCCGGAGGTACTCATAGGGACTCATGTCGTATCCCTCCCCTGCGGGAAGAACTGCTCAATCAGGTTCATCTCTCAGAGCACCCGTATCTGTGTCCCCAAGTCGATCACAGGGCTCCCATTCTAGAGATAAGAATCCCCCCCACAGCATACAAAATCATTTTCGAAGACCGCGGCGTTGTTTTTTATACTCCTTCTCTGACCTTGATCTATGAATACTCCCACTCTTCTCATCAATGATGACTTTGCGTGTGTCAAACCTCATTATGGCCCCCATGCGGTGGAGTCGGCCCTTGCAAGTGGAAAGATCACCAAAAGGGACCGGGACCTAAGTTTACAGATTTGTAACTAATCCGTATTGCGCGGATTACCAATTATCAGCAATTCGCTTCGATTCTCTTAACCGCCTTCGATTATCAGGCGAAACCTTTATTAACTTGAAGTTATAATTATAACTCACATGCACATTAAACGAATTAAAAAAGGGAATGCGGTATATCTGGCTCAATATGAGTCATATAGAGAAGGGGGGAAGGTGAAAACGAGGTTCATCAAATATCTGGGAAAGGAAGGGGATGAGAAATATGTATCTCTTCCCAAAAAGTCAGTCCATGTAGAAACACCACTTTGCCCGGAATGTTCTAAGCGAGCTGGTGATGTCAAACTTATGTGGACTATTGCGGATAAAGAACTCAATATGCCCAAAATTATTGACATGATATGTTGTGGAGATGGAGACATCGAAGGAAAAACTCCCGGAAAAATAATCACTGCCTGGGCCATCAATAAAGCATTGAACCCAGAAAGTGCTACAAATGTGGGTGAATGGGTAAATACGACTGTTCTACCAGAACTAATTGGCCTTCCTGAAGATTATTTCACAAATGGGGCTTTCTACTCTTCGCTTGACCGTATCTGCTTCAAAGATAATACTGCTGATGGTTTAACCGATTTTAGTCAACTCATCTGCGAAGAAATGTTCCAAGTATACCGAGCAAACCACCCATTACCCGATGATGTTGAAGAAACTCTGGCTTATGACTTAACGCCAGTTTTAATTTTTGGGAATGGAGACGATTTAGGAGAAAAAGGATACAATTCGAAAAAAGAAAATCAGAAACAGATCAATTTGTGTATCTTGATTACAAAATATGACCAAATTCCGGTCTCATTCTTTTTACTACCGGGTAATTTTAACTCTATGTCATCTGTAAAAAATCTACTTGTACAGCTAATAGATATGTCAATTGCACCAGGTACACTGATTTGGGATAGGGGAAATACGTCTGAAGAATCTATCCGTGATATTGAAAAGTTAGGGTGGAAACTTATCTGTGGCGTCCAGAATGTCTCGGAAGAAGCTCATTCTCGTCTGATAGAAACGGAAGTTCCAATAAATGTTGTAAATCGAGTGAAATCAACTGAAAACAGTGCACTATATGCTTCAAGAGCAAAAGGCGAATTGTTTGGGAAAATGAATGCAGGAATTGTGTACATGAATTTAGTGAAAAGAATGGGGATCATTGACGCCAGATATGAACTTTTAGCAACAATTGGTGGAAATTTGGATCATCTAAAAAAGGGCATTAGTGGATTGAAAAAGAAAGAGATTGAAAATAAAGTCGCTGAAATAATTGGTGAGTATTCAGGTTTTTTCATCACCCATGTGAAACAATCGGGAGCTGAATACTCGCTTGATTGGGAGTACGATGAAGGGGCAATCAACAGCGTAGTCGCG
>JAPKXQ010000003.1 GCA_026394765.1 Methanomicrobiales archaeon | reverse complement strand
CCTGATCCATGTCACCACCCTCTCCTGCATCGCAGGTGAGGAGAGGATGGTCCTTGATGCGGTCACACTCAAAAACCTGGAAGTACTCCGTGGGATTAGGAGCGGAGACGAGGAGGGCTCACTTGCAGCAGTCCTCAACCGCACCATAACCCCTATGGGGTCACGATCGCTCAAATCAACCCTTACCGCGCCGGATCTAGACCCTCAAAAAATTGTCGCATGCCTTGATGCGGTTGAGTACTTCGTAACTAGGACCCTTGCAAGAGCCGAGGTCAGGGGGGCCCTCAAGGCCTGTGGTGATATTGAACGCATTGCAGGGAGAGTTGCATTCGGTAATGCCAGTCCAAGGGACCTATGTCACCTTGCTGGCACGCTATCTGCAGTCCCCCTAGTTCGGAGGGCACTCATTGAGGCAGAGTCTGGAGGGCCACACATCATCAGTGACCTTGCAGGAAGGCTTGTTGAAGTTCCCGAGGTCCCTGACCTCATCAGTCGGGCCCTCGTCGATGACCCCCCCCTATCGGTCAAGGCCGGGGGAGTTATTAGGGATGGCTTCTCTTCGGAACTGGACGAGTTGAGGGGTATTACGCGGTCCGGGAAGGAGTGGATGGCAGCACTCCAGGAGCAGGAGAGAGAATCGACAGGGATCCGCTCTCTCAAAGTCGCCTATAACTCGGTTTTCGGCTATTATCTCGAAGTGACGAAGGCAAACCTGCACCTTGTCCCTTCCCACTATGAACGGAAGCAGACCACCGCAGGAGCTGAACGGTTCACTACAATAGACCTTAGGGAGCGTGCATCTCAGATCGAATCAGCAGAACAACGCCTCCTCTCTCTCGAGGCCGAGGTGTTTGGGAGCGTCCTAGACGCCTTAAAGCAATGGATACCTGTGGTAAAGGAACTCTCCCTTGCGTTAGGCGAGGTAGACCGCATAGCAGGGCTTGCCGAGGTCGCGGTGGAGTATAGTTACTGCCGTCCGGTCATTGAGGACCGCCCCACCCTCCTGGTGAGGGAGGGCAGGCACCCGGTCGTTGAACGCCGGATGCCCGGAGCCTTTGTCCCGAATGATGTGGTGATGGACGGGGCAGCAGACCAGGTCCTGATCCTAACTGGCGCTAATATGGCCGGCAAGTCTACTTATATGCGGACCGTTGCCTTAATAGCCATCATGGCACAGGCAGGGAGTTTTGTCCCCGCTGCTTATGCCAGGGTTGGGGTGGTAGACCGTATCTTTACCAGGGTCGGTGCCTTTGATGACCTTGCAAGTGGCCAGAGCACATTCATGGTAGAGATGGTTGAGCTCGCCACTATCCTGAATAATGTATCGGGAAGAAGTCTCGTCCTACTCGATGAGATTGGACGGGGGACCAGTACCCTTGATGGTTACGCGATCGCAACTGCAGTCTTAGAGTTCCTCCATGGGAAGGGGAGTACTGGTCCGAGGACCCTCTTTGCTACCCACTTCCATGAGCTTGTGGACGCTACCTCTTCACTCCCACGTGCCAAGAGTTACCACTTCGCTGTGCGCGAACGTGGCGGAGACCTCATATTTCTCAGGACTCTGGTCCCCGGTGCAACCGACCGGAGCTATGGGATCCATGTCGCGAGACTGGCGGGAATCCCAAAGAAGGTTACTGAACGGGCGGCCATCCTCCTCCAGGCAGAAGCGTCCCGGAGCACTCATCCTGGGGTGAAGGTGAAGAGGTACACCCAGATGCTCCTTCCCGGGGACGCTCCCTCCTCGACAGCGGAGACTGCATTCGTTACTGCGGTGAGTGGTCTTGAGCCAGATGCCATGACCCCGATGGAGGCACTCTCCCGTATGTATGAGCTGCGAGATCAAGCAAAATTAGTTGCGACCAGGGGTGCTGGGAAAATTTCGTCTCCAGGAGCAGAATGACGCGGATCCATCCCCTTGATCAGGCAACTGTAAACCAGATAGCCGCCGGCGAGGTGGTCGAAAGACCGGCATCGGTTGTGAAAGAACTGGTGGAGAACGCTATTGATGCAGGAGCCGGCAGGGTCGAGGTGGAGGTGAGGACTACAAAGTCAGAGGTCACTGCTATCCGGGTTACCGATGATGGGGTCGGGATAGCGGGAAGCGACATTGCCCTTGCCTTAGCCCCCCATGCAACGAGCAAGATCCGAACGATTGGGGATCTCTCCACCTGTAGCACCCTTGGGTTTCGGGGGGAGGCGCTCGCGAGTATTGCTGCGGTCTCACGGGTCACGCTCACTACGCGGCCAAGGACAGGGGACGAGGGCTATATCGTCAGTGTTTTGGGGGGATCCAAAGTCGACGAAGCAACTTGCGGGTGCCCTTTTGGAACCACAGTCCTTGTCGAGGATCTTTTCTTCAATACCCCTGCGAGAAGGAAGTTCCAGCGATCGATTGCAAGTGAACTTGCAACCATCACCGGGTTGATTGAGGCATGTGCCCTGACCTATCCTGCGATTCGTTTCAGACTGCTACAGAACGGTCGTGAGCGGATCTCGGCAGGGGGGTCTGATAACCTCATTGATACCGCGGTGGCGCTCTATGGTCATGAACTCACCCGCGATCTGGAGATTTTTCAGAAGGAGTCCGGGGATGTGGTGGTATCAGGATACCTCTCCCGGCCCTCTCTCTCTCGTCCGAGGCCATATCAGATTATAACCAGTGTGAATGGGCGTATCATCTACTCACGATCGCTTATCACGGTCATTCGGGAGCAGTACGGGACCCTCCTCCCAAGGGACCGGTACCCTGTTGCTTGTATCAGGTTATCACTCGACCCTGCACGCGTGGACGCAAATGTCCACCCCACCAAGCGGGTGGTGCGATTCGCGAAGAATGGGGAGGTCCTTGCCGCAGTGGAGACCGCAGTCCATGAGGCGCTAATAAAATGCGCCTCGCTTCCGACTGATGACCTGAAACAACATACCTGGCAGCATCAGTTCCCTACTGTACCAGAGGTACGGGAGGCGGCAGTTGTGCAGTACTATGCGGTAGAACCACACACTATCAGTTCGGAATCTCATTCCAGGGGACTCCAGGTCGATCGGCAGCTGCGTCTCACCGAGATGGAGATGCCGCTTCTTTCATGTGATAACACTCCAGTAAGGGTCATTGGACAGTACGAAGGGGCCTATATTCTTGCAGTGAGTCCAACTGGAGACTTAACTATCGTCGATCAGCATGCAGCGCACGAGAGGGTTCTCTATGAGAATCTTTCTGCCAAAAACACAGGGACAGGTGAAAGCCAGGAACTCCTGGCTCCGGTTATAATCTATTTAACTCCTAAAGAGCAGTCGGCATTTGAGGAACTGGTCCCTCTCATCGAAGATGAGGGTTTTAAGATAGAACCGTTTGGTGTGGGGGCATATGCCGTGAGGGCAGTCCCCCTCGTCTTGGGGAGGATGATGGACGCTGATAGTATCAGAGACCTGATCGCAGGTCTTATACAGGAGCGACCCGGGAGAGTGGAAGAGGAAGAAGAAAGACTGCGAAGGACCATCGCCTGCCATGGAGCGATACGAGCCGGAACGCCTCTTGTCCGGGAGCAGTGCGAACGCCTCGTCTCCCAGCTGCTCAGCACACCCCATGCTGCCACGTGTCCTCATGGACGCCCCACGATGATCACCTTCTCACGCCAGAGGCTCGATCGGATGTTTCATCGTGAGTAAAAATTATGGCTCTTCGAACCGTTTTAGGTATGTATGATTGCGTCTTGCTCCCTGATGGTTCCTGTAGTTCATGAACCAGAAGAGACCGCACCACAATTGGTGGAGGCCCGTCTTGGGGTGTTGTTACTGCTGAAAGGAGTGGGCTGAGATCAGGTCTTTCCCCCCGGGATGACTCTTCTTTCACAGAGATAAGTGTGGTTCTTCTCCTCCTGATCAAAAGGGACAGTTCAGGAGTTTGGAGATCTGTAATTTATGATCAATTGGAAGTCTGATGAATAGAAATCTTTCAATTATTGAAGTTTCAGCACAATGTTCTATCCAATAGATCTATTGGTGGTACTACTGGGGGGTATTACTAATACCATTTGAGATGTAGTATATCCCAAACCCAATGAGAAAGATACCGCAGAGGAAGATGACTCCATGATACCATCTCCCTGTAAGGACCAGACGACCCTTATGGATACATGCCGCAACCAGGGTATACCAGGATAGATCTGCGGTCCAATGGCCGATCAAAAATGCAAAGGCAGGAATAATTCCCCAGGCAAGTGTTGAGAGGATCAGTGTGCTTGCGATGGTGAGCCACCATATCCAGAAGTACGGATTGGTGATGCTGGTGATAACTCCTGCGAGAAAGGGACTGGATATAACGCTTCGATCCGGTTGGGCAGATAACTCACGGCGGCTTTCCATTATCGCGAGAGCTCCAAAGATTATCAGTGCAACTCCCCCGAGAAGGAATATCCCTCGAGAGTACTGTTCCGGAAGTGATGAAACACCAAGGACTATGAGCAGGAAAAGTACCAGCTCTATGAGGGCATGCCCGAACACCACCTTTGGGCCGGTGGTCCAGCCTTTAGAGAACGAGAGGGAGATTGTGGATACCAGTGTCGGCCCTGGTGCGAGAGCCCCTGTGAGGCCTATTAAAAATCCCAGGGCGAATAATGAAAGAATGTCTGGCATCGATAGGTATCAGGTATATGAACCGTTGGGAGGATATCTGTTTGGAAGGTGCAATTAAGCATATCAGTAACCGGTATCTCCAAGATGAGGGTCTCTTTTGAAAGGTACATGAACGCATTGTATGTATAAGCTTAAGCGAATCTTACTTCCACCCCATTTAGTCCAGTGTTACTACCTCACCTTCATAATTTTACCGTTTTCACACATAAAACGATAGTAATAAATAGTTTTGGGGCCGCGAGAAGCGCTGCGGCGCTGCTCGTACAACCGAAGAGCATGGGTAACACACACAATGCAACCGAAAAAGCCTCAAAATTGGCTAAAAGAGATATCGCTTCCTGAATTGATTGAAAAACATACACGGGCGAGTGGGTTCCTTCTTCGAAAACGGAACGTCGATCCAGTATGCTTCGTTTTCATGTTGGCCTTCGGATTGAGCATTCAAGCGCAACCTACGATGCACGAGATACATCGAAGATATGTGAGGTTCCATCAAATCGAAATCTTTGCTCAAAGCCTTCGAAAGCGATTCAGCTTAAAATCAGTAGAATTCCTTCATCGCATAATGATATGTTGTGTCGACCAATGTGATGCGATCTCATCTGCCCGACTCGCTGAGCAATACAGGCTGTTTAAAACGATTTTTATTCAAGACTCCATCGTTATCCGTCTGCATGCTAAGCTGGCGGATCGTTATCCTGCCACTCGGTCGAAAATAGTTGCAGATTGCGTCAAAATTTCGCTTCTTTATAATGCAGTGCTGCACGGACCCCACAGCATATCGATAGTTCCTGAGCTAACACATGGCGTAAAGACGCTCATAATCGCTAGTTGGGTGAAAGATACTCTCCTGCTCATGAATTTGGGCTACTATAAGCATTGGCTGTTTGCCCAAATCTTGGACAATGGAGATTCTTTCGTTGTTCGACTCAAGTAGAGTGTATCACCAACCGTTGTCACCTTAAATAGGTCGAAATGCCGTTTAAAGAGAAGATATCCGAGGGCATTACGCTGCGGGAACTTCTGAAGAACTTATTACAGGAAGGGATTTACGACTTTACTGTCAATATTACGTTTTATCGGAGAATATACGAAAAACGTCGCACAAAAGAACTGATGGAATTAAGAGTTTTTCGCATCTGGAATGAAGAAAAAGTGAAATGGCACATATATCTCACTAATCTGTCAAACGAGCAGTTTTCTGCAGAAGAGATTCTACCAACTGTATCAACTCGCCCTTGTAATTCAACCATCCCCTCGGTCAATGTAGTAATACATGACTTTCGGGGATTTTGAAATTATTGCCAGATTAAATTTACCAAAATATATCATATTATAAATAAATTTATGCACTTGCCTTCATTATCTATGATATTCATGCTGCTCAGTATCTGAAGACTTTTCTCTATC
>JAPKXQ010000081.1 GCA_026394765.1 Methanomicrobiales archaeon | reverse complement strand
CCAGCACGACATTGCTGATGTTCAGATCCTGACCGTCACGAGTGATTAGGCCTGCATACAGCAACCCGGATTCAGAGATCAGAGACGGGCCTGGGGGGATTTGAACCCCCGACATCCGGGTTAGAAGCCCGGCGCTATGTCCAAGCTAAGCCACAAGCCCTATCATATCACTCTCCTGTATACAAGATGAACTCTCCCCCATTATAGTGGGTCAGAGCGGGAATTTTTAAAAATAACGGTATTGTGAGGTCCTCACTATCCGGCGTGGTATCCCGCGCATCTCAGGACTTCCACAGTGGTCGGCTTCACAAACCCCTCGTTATAGATTGCCTTTACCGTGGATGCGCCGCATGACTTGACCTTGATCCGTGCCGACATTCGTTCCCGTTCCTCGTAATGGAGACCGTGACTGAACCCGATCATTCGTTTCATCATGATACTGATTCCGAGCACCTCGACAACGATCCCCGCGTCTCCGACACTTAAGTCCTCGATGTCCACTGATGAGATGAAGATATGGGCACCAAGGTCCACATCGGCAAGCGCAATAATATTATGGGTACTCTGGAGTTCGAGGGTCCTCGGTTTACCCCTTTTGAGGTCCTGAATCACTTCAGGTGTGATCCCTGTCAATGCAGCACACAGCATCACAATCACCCATACATAGGGAGGTGTTCCTTCTTTGGACCAACATCACTGGTCTGAACCTCCTCTGATAGCTTCTGCATGGTCGCCTCAATCTCCTCGGCCTGGTCAAGGAGCGGCTGGACATCTAAGTTGAGGGGGAAGATCTTATTGAGGACGCCGATCGTGGCAGCTGCGGCTCGTGGGTCCGGCGCATTCACGGTCTCTCCAAGAAGCCCATATGCCGGGATGTTTCTTAACTTGCACTCGGTGAGGAGGCTGCTCGCGATCCCTGATATACTCCCTACAGGGAGGATGATGGTGACGTCCTGGATGCGCAAAAGGCTCTCTTCCGAAGTCGTGACACCAAAGACTCTTTTTTCAGATTCATTTGTCACGATACCAGCAAGGGTGACAATCTCCCTGATAGAGAAGGGCGCGAGCCATTCCAGGATGCCATTGGCGACCTCGTAACAGATCATCGGGTGAATGGGGATGTCGGCGACAACCACCGCGATCGCATCCTTTTGGTAGATTCTCACCGGGACATTGATGACACCCTTGTTCATCATCGCAAGTGGGGGAAAGTACTTGCTGGTCATGCTTCCAATAGGGGTGAACTGGAGCTGATCGACCATATACTGAAGCGCAATGCTCCCCACAAGCCCGCTTCCAGGGAAACCCATCAGAACTGATACCCCTTCGCCCTCGATAGGGCGAGAGATGATCCTGATATCTGTGAGAGGATCAGGCGGCATTAGGTTAACATATGCCGCGAACCTAAAAAGAAGTATGCAGGAATACCCAGTAAAGAAGGAATGTGTGAAGAACCTCAAGGATTCCCTGGAACGTCAGCTTCGGGAGACCTTTGAGGTCGAACCTGTCCAGCAAGGAGACCATTACACCATCCGCTTTGGCGCCCTCTCGCTTCTGGACGTCACCATCGGACCAGACGGAAAAAGCATCATCGTCATGACCGAGTCAGACCGTGATGTGAGCGATGAGGTCGTTCTCGATACCAACAGGCGGTTTCGCCGCTACCTCGATAATGTCACGGGGTATTCCACCAAGGAACGGGTGAAGAAGGCAAAGAGTCTTGGTGCCAAAACGTGAAAGGCGTGCAGAGCAGAAAAGGGCTGAATGGGAGTTAGCAGGATTTAGATCCCCCCAACTCTTATGCGCAATATCCCGTCTCACTCGATGATTATAGCTGGTTTGTATGGGAGTGCTGATGCTGCCTTTCCTAGACTGCCGTCCGATGCCCTGACCACCATTACAGGGATACCGAACTCCTGCGTGAGGAACCCGGCAGATCTGGAGAAGATACCCAGCTCATCCGGGCGGTTTTTAAGGATAAACTCAGTGATATGGGGTGGAAGGCGGTGTATGAGGTTCCTGCACTGCCGCACTGCTTCAACCGTCTCCTTCCCCCGCATTCTCAGTTCACCATTGCGCATGATATCCTTCATTGGGTCTTCTCCACCGGTTGCATTCCCGATCATCGAAAAGACCGCCCATTTCCAGTCCTGTGCAACCACTAGGGTTATGGTACTGGGGGTGAGAGGGAGGATCTTTCTGATAGACTCGACGTCCTCAATAGTCCGGGAGAGGAGTTCTTCTGCGATCTCGACCTCATAGTCGATACATACAGGGTTCACCTGGGGCCAGGGCGCGAAGGAGACGAGCCCATCCTGCCCCATCTCCCGCCAGAGCTCTTCGCATGTGAAGGGTACAAAGGGGGAGAGGAGCCTGACCCAGACCGAACCAAGGGCCCTGACAGCATCGCCACCAGTTGCACCAGGCGTAAGCCTGCGCCGGTACCACTTCAGATCGGCTTCTATTGCGTTAAATGCCCCCTGGAGCGCCTGGCGAGTCTGGAATTTCAAGAGAGATTCAGTACTTCTGGCAATATGGTGCTGGAGCCGTGAGAGGAGCCAGCGGTCGATGTAACCAGCGTCACCTCCGGCACGCCCACATTCTCTGACTGCCACAGAAAAACGCTCGATCTGGCGCCTGGTTGACGAAACGAGTTCGTTTCTCCAGTCAAAGTCCTGCCAGGGCTCTGCACTGCCGACCAGAAACATCCTCACCGCGTCTGCCCCGAACTCCTCAATCGCATCCTCAAGGAGAATGACATTCCCCTTGCTCGAGGACATCTTTGCACCATTAAGGAGCCCCATCCCAAAGACCACCATTCCCAGCGGGAGGAGGTCCTGGGGGAAGATAGCGACATGGTGAAAGATCTGGAATGTGAGGTGGTTCGAGATGAGGTCTTTTGCAGAGAACCGGAAGTCATAAGGGTACCAGTAGAGGAACTCACGCCGCATCTCCTCAATCCGTTCCCTTTCTGGGAGGTTTTCGGTCTCAATGCCGAGGAAGAGAAAGTCAAATACCTCTGGTGTGAGGATCTCTGGTGGTAAGTCCTTTATTTTGTGAGCGATGGTGTAGTAGGCCATGTACACCGTCGAGTCAGAGAGGGGCTCGATAAGCCACGTCGGGTCCCAGGGAAGGTGGGTACCCAGTCCAACCCGTCGCGTGCAGGCCCAGTCCTTCAGCCAGTCAACAGTTCTCTCGAACTCTGTCCGCACTTCAGGGGGGACAAGGTCCATCCTGGCCAGCTGATCCCGCACCGACTCCTTCCAGGACTGGTCGCTGTAAGCTAGGAACCACTGGTCGTGAAGGATCTTGACAAAGACCCTTGACCCGCACCTGCAGACCACGGGGCGGGTATCGAACTCGTACATCACTAATGAACGGTACTGATCGACCATCAGGGCAGCAACCTCATCTCTCGCTTCCCTGACTGTTTTTCCGCCGTAATGATCATAGAGGCGACCCTTTGCAAACTCGGCGCTGTAGAGGTCCTGGGTCAAGGTCTCCATCCTGGGGTCATTCTGGTCTTTAACACCCGCCCGCTCCACGATCTCTTTTGCCGGTACACTGCCATACCCAGGGACGGTAATGAGGGGGACTGGCTTGATCCCAGGGTAACGCCCCACTTCCTGGAGGTCTCGAAGAGCGATATAGTCGAAGGGAGCATGGGCTGGAACACTCATCACGATCCCTGTTGCCATGTCGGGGTCGACAAAGGATGCGGGGAGGATAGGGACCTCACCACAGAGGGGGTGGTGTGCATGCTGCCCAACGAGGGATCTACCGGGTACTTCTCGCCCGACCATTATGGTGTGGTCCTGAAGGGCGAGCTTTGTTGCAGCCTCACGACTGACAAGCCATGACCTCCCATCAAGCTGGATCTCCACATAGGTAGTGTCAGGGTTGACCCAGAGATTCGTCACGCCATAGATAGTCTCGGGCCTCAGCGTGGCAGTGGGGATAACGGTACCTTCCCATGTGAAGGCCACCACGGTAAACTTCAGGATCTCAGTTTTTTCGCCTTCCAGCAGGTCATGATCACCCACCGGGTTATCGCACTGGGGGCAGTACCTGACCGGGTGTGCGCCCCGGACTACGTACCCGGCATCATGTAAGTGCTTCCATTGCCACTCGATGAATGCGACGTATGTCGGGTCAACTGTGGTGAAACGCCGCCGCCAGTCGATCGAGAGGCCACACATCCGCATCACCCGCTCGTACTCGTCACTGAAGTGACGGACGATGGCAAGGGGGTCAGAGAAGGTTGAAAGGACGTTTTCTGGGACCTTGTAGAGGTCGCGGTAGAGCCGGATGGTCTTTTCATCCCCCTTTGCGATACGCTTTGAGATCCCGATCACTGGTGCCCCGGTCACGTGAAAGGCCATAGGGTAGAGGACATTTCTCCCCAGCATGCGATGGAACCGCGCGATCACGTCAGGGGCGATGTAGGTCCGTCCATGACCTACGTGCATCGCTCCGCTGGGGTATGGATATGCAACAGTTAAATAAAACTTCTCCTGCACTGACGGATCGGGATAGAACCTGCCTTCCCAGCGGGAAGATACACTCTGCTCGAACAAATCGGCCTCCATCAGGATCTGACCTCCTATAAAAATCTTTGACCGGTCAGACCGGTCGCATGCGGACAGCCTCGCCCTGGTTGGTCCGCTTGATCATCTCCTGTGCGATCGTACTGTTCTTCGCAAGAGCGATCTCTCCCCCATCACTCACCGTCGCTGTGAAGAGGTACTCTTTTCCTGCAAAGACATCCACGATCTTGCCCGCGAGTTCGGGACAGTAGAGGGAGAGCTGCTTCTTATCAGTCCTGATCTTCACTGTGCCAGGTACCTGCTCCTCTTCCGTAACTGTTGCTGCTCTCTCCATCTCACTTCTGGGCCGTATATCGATCCCGATCCCGACGCGGTTGACGATGGCGGCAATGTTCTTACCACCTTTCCCGATAGCGGCCGGCACATCCCGATCCTCGATATATACCACTGCTTTTGCGTCAGAAATTACTTTCACGTCGACAGGCCCCTGCGTATAGCGCCCAAGTTCCATCTGGATCTCCCGTTCGCTCACTTTCCACGGGGAGGGGGGTTCTTCGGGTCGCATACTCTGAAGGGGTGGGAGGGGTGATGTGAGAGGAGGAGGGGTGAGAGGTACGGGATGGGCATCGTGAGAGATCATCGGCATCACAATCGTCTCACCTTCAAACTTGAACAGTTCAAATAAGGTCTCCCCTGACTCGTAATCCTTCACCACGGTAACTGGGCGAGGGTGGAGGTCCCCGGACATCACTTCCGGAACCTTGATCGTGAATGAGACATCATAGATGCGGATGATCTCGCCTCGCTCCACAAAGATTATCGTTGTGATGACCTGGGGAAGGACCCCAAGGTCCACCCGGTCAGAGAACCGCTGGAGGGCATCGTGGGGACCTATCGCATGTACGACTCCTACCATTCCAATACCGGCGAGGCGCATGTCTGAGAATACCGAGAAGTCCTCGTTCTTGCGTAGTTCATCAAAGATGACAAAATCGGGCCTGACAAGCATCAGGACATCGGCGGTGTTGCGCATACTCCCGTCAAGGGAGGTGTACTGGGTGATGTGGTCAGGGACCTGCAGACCCCGTGGTGTCTCCATGGTCTTTACCACAAAACCACTATCGGCGAGATAGATCGCGATGCTCTGAGCAAGTGTTGTCTTTCCAGAACCAGGTGGCCCGGCAATAAGGAGGCCGCGCTTCTCACCCGAGATCCTCGTCTTGATGACATTCGCCCTCGTGTAGTCCTCAAGTGTGATATGCACGATCGGGCGGATCGCTGTGATCTCCATCCCGTCTGAGAACGGCCTCCTTGTGATCGCTATACGCATCGACCCTATCTGGACAATGGTAACGCCACGCCGCTCGACCTCGATAAACCCATCAGGATCACGCTTCGCACGTTCAAGGATCTCCTGGGCTAGGCTCCTGATCTCCTGGTCAGTCAGCAGCTGGTCGCGTATCTGGACCAGCTGCATCTCCTTAACAGACCCTTTCTTTGCAAAGGGTGGAACCCGCTCCTTGAGATACACCGCGATGGTGTGCTCGTCAAAGAACTGGTCTATACCAAGAGGAGTGAACTCATCAATCTGAGGCCTAAGGTACGTCACATCGAGGCCCTTTGCCCGTCCAACCTCAGCCTGGACGACATCGCTTGTGATGAATATCGCCCCGTGTTCGATTGCCGCCTGCCGGATGAGAGCATCGATCTCTCCCCCGCTCGCAAGCTTCACCTGCTCCAGGCTCGGTCTAGAACCTACGAACTTGATCTCTATGGCACCTTCTTCGGCAAGCCTGCAGAGGTTCTGGAGTTCAGTGAGGCCACTAAAACCGATCTCCCTCCCCTGGTTTGCCTGTGACTCCAATTCCGCCACAACCGCTTCCGGTATGATTATGGTTGCCCCCCGATATTCGCCGGATTGTATCAAAGAGGTGATACGGCCATCTATTACGACACTTGTATCTGGGACCAGTTGCAAAAAATATCACCGCCTACTTACTCGTCATTGATCTTTATTAGCATATACCCTTCCAGGATCGAATGATTTTTCCATTATCTCCTCTCCATGCAGTGTTCTGAAGAAGCAGCTATGGTAGCCCATGTGGCACGCCGCCCCAACCTGGTCCACCTCATATAGGAGGCAGTCAGAATCGCAGTCTACAAGGACCCGGTGGACACGCTGAAGGTGTCCGCTCTCCTCGCCTTTCTTCCAGAGTTTCTGCCTGCTCCGGCTGTAATAATGGGCAAACCCTGTTGTCCTGGTTAGGTCCACTGCCTCTCGACTGGCGTACGCAACCATCAGCACAGTTCCTGTTCCCTGTTCCTGAACGACTACAGGGATTATCCCAAGTTCAAAGTGCAGGTCTATCATGGTCAGAACCCTGCTATGCTACGCATTACCAGGTATAATACATCTCCCACCATCAGGGCAGTAAGGAGCCCGGCAGTGATGGGCACAATGAAAGGAACACCATATGAGATCCAGACCGTCCCTGCCCTCCGAAAGAGCGAGATCTCCTCGGCATACTCTTCAGGGTTCTCACGCAAGTCCCTGGTATAGATCCTCCGCTTCCCACGAATCAGCCCGATTAACAGTTCATGAAAGGGCGGGAACCGTCGGGTGAGCGCACCATCAACGTCTATAACCTCTTCAATGACAAACCCAAACGACTTTTCTATCCGGTCCCCCTGTACCGGAAATCCCAGGAAGAGGTACGGGATGGGTGCCTGGTTCTTCTCAATGATGTTTTTTAGAAAGATTCCCACTGGTGCAATGAGGTTAATAAGGACTGCATTTACCAATACGGAAAAGGGGAAGAATCCGAGCGGTGACACACCATCAGCCCAAAGTAGCGGAAGGAACGGATAGGCCGGGATACAGGCACTTAAAAATATGAGTGCCCATGCATCGGCCCCCCCAAAGAGGCGGGCTGCCGCCATCCCATAAAAGAGGCAGGAGAAGATGAGGGTAAGGGCGAGAAATACCGTTACCTGGAGATAATACCCGGTCAGGAAGAGGACCCCATACCATACCGCCACGCAGGGGACCCCTACGACCAGCATAGGGTACCAGGTCCGAAAGGGCACCCTCCGGTCCAGTATATCGAGGTAGGACGCATAGAGGAGGGTGATTATGACTGCCAGAGTAGAGATGAGCAGGGGAATTTGCACATTGTACTGTTACCAGGGTGAGGGTTTTTACTCTTCGAAACATCTGGCTTCGCACTTTGACTCTCTGGAACTGGCCAACTGATCTGCATACCAACCAGGTAAAAAGATATTGCAAAATAATTGAGGCCACAGTGATGGAGAAGAGACCTATGCGGTCTCTTCAGCGAGCCCGTTCATGGAACCAGTGCGAAATATTAGCCCATAAAAGATCCAGAGGTCTGATAGAGGTAAAAAGCGTGATGAAGTTGCGGTGGATTGGTTCATGGATCATAGGCCCTGGTAGAACTCTATCAATATCTCATGCATGCATCTGAAAGATACCATGTCGGAGTGTAGCGACGCTCTTTTCCTCCCATACGGTAGAGGACCAATCACAGACCAGGGACATTTTGAATAAATATTCTTATGTAGAGGGGAAGGAGAGATATACCAGATAAAAAAAACCCACGCTGGCCGTTTCGCCATGAGCCTCACTGATGCCCTGGAAGAATACCTCAGACTCACTCCGGACGGAGGAGGGGTTGATCCTCTTGATGTACTCCTTAGGAAGTGTGAGGAGTCCCGGCTGAGCGGTATTGCAGTCTCCCGTGGGCATTCCTCAAGTTCATTCATCATCTTTGTGAATGGTATACCTGAAGGGGCAGTCTATTCAGACGTTTCGGGCCCACTCTATGGGAACAAGGCAGCCCTACTTATGCGAGGCGCTGATGCGTTCTCGCTTCACTCCGCTGACTCTTCTGCAATGGACCGGGTCGCGATGAGCTGCAGGGTGCTCGACAAAAACCTGATCGTCCCCACTCTTATGGCAGACGACCCTTCGCTCATCATCCCGACCCGTACGATCCAGACCCCTGGAATGGCAGTCCTCACCATAGAGGTGATGAGGAGGGGAACTCCGGCCCAGGGCATTCACATCTCTATCAGGAGAGAGGGTCGTGTCCTGGGGAGTGGGGTCACAACTGAAAACGGAAGAGCCTCTTTCCGCCTTTTCTTCGGCACTTACCAGTGCGCGGTCCTTGATGCATCAGGGGTGATCCGGCATTTCCCTGTGACTTTCCAGGGTGGGGACCACCATGAGACGATCGAACTGGACAAGGAATGAGTTATAAAATTTTAATTATAATAAAGTGAGAGTTCAGATCAAAGACAGGACCATGAGTCACAATAAGCTCTGTATGCATCAAAAACTAGATCTGCCCATAGGTTCACTCCTCACCTGGAGGCCCCAGTCTATCCCACCAGGCCTATTTCCAAAATAAATATTCCCAGGTAAACGGTTCTGCATACACCGGAAAGGGTTTTTCCCTTATGACATATCCCCCTATACATATATGGAGGATATGAAGCCTTTGCAGGTCCGTAACGCAGGAGACAACCCATAAAACGGAAGGAAACACTGATGAGGCTTTACCTCATGTGGGTTTCCTGGACAAGACCATAGTGTCTGCCTCTTGTATTCAGACCGGAAAGGTCTCATGCCACTGCACTACAGGGCTCCTTGCTGGGATCGTCTCATCTGCATAACAAAGGTAATGTTCAGGGCCATGAGGTGCGGTGCTGTTCCTGGTGAGACACCCCATTTGATTCCAGATCAAAGACCGAGGAGAGAACTGATGAACTATCGGATTGAGAGCAGTGTCCCTTCTACTTCAAGTTCTGCTCCCTGAAAAGGTCGATACTCCTTATGAGCGCATCGACCTCTTCTTCACCCAGCCCCCCGAAATCCTCACTTAAGAGTTGCCTGATACGGACGTACATCACGTACATGACGAAACACTGGATGCCTATGACTACCCCAAACAGGATCAGCAGGACCTCTAAAGTCATTTCCTGCCCCGGAAGAGTGCCTTGGCAAACTTGTCGATGAACTTGTCCTTCTCTGCAACTTCAGTCTCTTCCACAGTCTTCCCTGCTATCTTGGCAGCAATTCTTTTGATCGCTTTGGAAGAATCTGATAGTGGAAACTTGGTCACCACAGGTACCTTGAACGCTGCAGCCTTCTTCACCAAGGGGTCCTCGGGGATGACTCCGATCACTCCCACACCGAGTGCCTTCTCCATCTTCTCAGCAAGGTGCTCAGCGTGCTCAGCAACTATCCGATTGACTATCACCCCAATCACCTTGCCTCCGACCACCTCGGTCAAGATCTTGGTCTTTAAGGCATCTACGATCGAGGAGAGCTCAGGGTTCACGACTAGGATAACCCCGTCTGCCACAGATAGCGGAATAACCCCATCCCTGCTTATCCCAGCAGGGGCATCTATAAGGAGGAAGTCGCAGCGGTCAACGAGGTCCTTTAATACGTCCTTCAATCGCTCGGGATTTGCCTGTTGGAACCCCTGGAGTGAGATCCCGCTCGGTATGACTTTGACCCCCCCGGGCCCGTCATAGATAGCTTCGTTGATCCCAGCAGTTCCTGCGAGCACTTCGTGAAGTGTGACAGGTACGTTTTCGAGGCCAATCATTAGGCCAATGTTCGCCATGCCGATATCGGCATCCATTATGAATGTCTTTTTCCCGTAACTGGCGAGCACCGTGCCGAGGTTAATGGTGACCGTGGTCTTTCCGGTCCCACCTTTGCCCGATGCCACTGTGATAACGTGGACCATCAACCACCCAATTGCACTGATTACTCTGGCTCCAGAATCATTTAAATATGTGTGACCTTGTCAGAAACCAGCGATCCAAGTGCTGAATCGATATCGCCCTTTATATTATGAAGTGACGAAGATTGGGTCTCCCCTGTCATCCTAGCGATCCCAATAATTTCCAACCCCATAAGATTCGTCCCAAATACCTCGACTCCCTCCTCATTCGGAATCTTGCCAAGACGGAACAGGTGGCTGTAGCGGGCAGCAATCTTCTCTCCGTCATCTTCAGTAGTAGCAATCACCAGACCGTCCCCGGTTGCAAGGGTGAGGCCATTTAAGTTATACTTTGCTTTCACCCTCCCCACCATACCCGGGATGTCGTTCGGACTCTGTTCAGACGAGGTTGTAACCTCCACTGGGGTTTTAACCTCTGCTTTAACGCTTGCCACCCTGGGTTCCCGCCTGGTATCTTTTCTTCCCCCTTTCACCTTCATATCCTTCCGACTCAGTGTTATGATCTTACGGTAGATCTCGATGAGGAAGAGGGTGAGTCCCGCAAGCCAGATAAGGACTAGGACCCACGCGACAAAGAGGATCAGAATGATTGGTTCTGATAACAGAGTCAGATTACTCTCAGCCATTATTGCCCTCACCTATCAGACTCAGCGATAAGGTGACCAAGGTCCAGGCTCTCCACGGTCAACCGGCAACTGGTCCGTATCTTCATCGCAAGTGTATCGAGGTCCAGCCGGTCCAGGTTCTCGAAGTCCCGGATATACAGAGCATCATCGGGTATTTCCTCTTCGGGACCTGACACTGCTTGAGAGACCGGCAAGTGCCTGGGGGAACCCTGCAGACTGCCCTGCCCACTTCCTGCGAGTGGTATCTTCTGGTTTAATGGTTCAGTTCGCGAGAGGGGGACATTGTACCCACCCCGCTCCGCCAGGCTAACAGGTGTTCCCTTCCCTGGGGAGAAGATACCGTCACTCTTCTTGACAGTCGCGTGTTTATTGAACTCGATCGCAAGGGTGATCTGTGATGGCGTCAGTTCCGAGAAGATCGCATTCACCAGGGCCCCATGTGCCCGTATTGCTGCCTCAACTGCGGCATCACCTGATAGGTTCCTATGCGAGGCAAGAACGATACTTCCGGCCTTTATCACAAATGAGAAGCTCTCATCGCCTGTCGATGCCACACAGTACCCGGAAAACTTTGTTGCAGCGGTCTCCTCCAAAATTGACGAGAGGAGAACGTTTTTTCGAAGACTGAGGAACGTGCCCCGAGGGACCTGCATCGAAGAGGTGATTGGTCCTCGCACAGATAATCCTATCCATATGCCACACCAGTTTCACCTCCCATCTGAGGGAGTCCCCGGCTCGTTCAAAATAAAGGTATATTGTTAAAAGAATGCGAAGTTTACTTAAATAATGTCCACTTTACCAGACATATTCCGGGACATCTGACAGCGGGAGAAGGAGATTAGTAGATATCCCCTCATTGCATTGGATCGTATCATACTCCTTTATATTCACCCAGGGAGAGGAACTCTACTGACAGAGGTGCGCCCCACTATGCTCAAGCAGATACTCGAGGAATTCTTAAAGATCGAGGGGCTCTCCGCAGCGGTCATCGTGGGGAGGGATGGATTTGTCATTGAGAGTGCGATATCAGGAAAGATCGACATTGATGCCCTGGGTGCCATGGCATCCACCGGGCTTGGGACATCAGAGGCGATGGGGTCTTCCCTGGGAAAAGGTCAGCTCCGCCAGATGCTCGTGGAACTCGAGCATGGATCCATCATCCTGTTACCGCTCACCGACGAGGAGCTCTTCGCGATTGTGACCGATACTGACACAATTGTCGGAAGGATACGCTACGAGGTGAAGAAGAACAGAGAGCGGCTTATTGCAGCACTCTGATCACCTTTAATACTGCCGGATCTGTCGTTTTGACATATTCCCAGTCCACTGCTCCTCAAGACTGCATACGAGGATAGGACAGAGCGGTTACATCCGATAAAAGCGCAGGAAAGAGAGAGAATCGCATGCTCATTGAACTGCCTAATGGGACCTATGTCATAACCATCCGGAACCAGCAGCCGAGCGTCTTCATCCAACTACTCCGCCTCTTTCGAGGGGTGTTCAGAATCAGTACTGGCCAAGGGGAGGGAGCATTCTTAATAGACCGTGGGTGCATCCACGGAGCCTTCTATCGTGAGAGAGACTTGGTCTTTGTGGGTGATATGGCGGTGGCACGTGCTGATGCCTCAGCACTGGAGTCTGTGGCAGGCGGTGCGGAGTGCACACTCATGCGGTACTCCGAGGAAGAATTCAACACTGCATTGGATATCTCCAAAAGACAGGGGCTTGGCATCTCTTCGAGCCGGGAAGGATCTGAACCAAAAGCACTCAGCGAGGCACACCTGAATCGGATCGCAGACCAGCCCGGGGTGATCGCAGTCTCGGCCTGCTATGAAGGTTACATCGTGAAGTCTGTCGGGGAGGGGGACTTTGAACAGATCGCGGCCCTCGCAGAGGAACTGTTCAGAGCCGGTATGAAAACAGTGTTGGAAATGGAGATCGGCACACTCGACCAGATAACCCTGGAGACGGGTGAGCGGAAATTGATAGTTGTTCGTGCCGGGGACCTCTGTGTGTGCGTAATCGCAAGTAATGACGCCAACCTCGGTCTTGTGCGGATTGCACTCAAAAGCATCAGCGATGACTGCGCCTCTGTATAGCAAGCGGGTGCATACTGCCCCCTCCAAATACTTATTATACGCATCCCCCAACCACTCCTACACCGCTCTGGTGCAATGGTGTGGTGGCAGATCTGAAGCGATTGGAGAGATACGGTTGAGACACGAGGAGATGGGGGCACCATGACAGAAGAACCGGAACCCGGGGGGGAAGAGGCCCTCAGCAACCTTATCCGGGGCCTGAAACAGAAAGAGGTAATAAAGAGAGCCCAGACTAAAGAAGAGAACACGCAGGCGGGAAAAGAGCTCAAGGACCTGATGGCCCGCATCGGCACTATCTCGAATGGACCCTCAAAGGTGGATCTTTCACCACCCGCGCCAGGGGCTACTACCCCCCCAGTCAGAAAAGATCCCCTGCCTCGCAGTCCTGAATCTGAACTTGCAGAGCAGAACAGAGCTTCTGAAGGGCGACCTGCCAAAATTAACGTGCATGAGGAAACCCCGGCCAAGGCAGCCACCGGGCCATCGACAACAGACCTGCGCACAGGTGCACCAAGTGGCAGGGATAAGCCTGGACCCGGCCCAATGGATCATTCAACCACACCCAACCAGGAAGAATGGGGAGCTAAGACCCAGTGGTCAGAGGGAAACGCCATGGCAGAGGAGAAGATCGTCTTGATAGACGATCTCAACGACCTATCAGGGGTGATCCTGCCAAAAGGTGCGACATTTAAGATAGATGAGATCCACATCCACCAGGTCAGGGATGCCTTTGCCGGTGCCATCGCATCAGACCTCCCCCCTGAGATCGATGCTATCTGGCGTAAAGGCATCCCAGACTCTGTCATCCAGACCATCAGTAGCGATGTTGCGTCAATCGGAGATGCAGGTGGGGCTAAGGGAGGGGTTTTTGGACGGTTCAGCCTCAAAAACGTCATACGACACAGGGTAGAGGAGTACAACCCCACGCTCCATGGCCCCCTCGTAAACCTTGTTTTTCCTCCACGCACTGGGATCGAGCAGATCGACCTCTACCCGGTGAACCCACCCTTTGCATACATCAGGATCATCTATGACCACAGTACCCACGAGTACACATACGAGGTCCTCGAACCGGTCCTCACCCCAGCTGAAGCCGACATGTTCCAGGAGCTCAAGACCCGGATCTTCGAGCGGCTCGAGATCAACACGAAAGAGGTGACCAACGAGATAGCACAAGCCACCCTGCGCACTACCACGGATGATATCGTCGCAGACTTTGGCATCGTCCTCTCCCCACCCCAAAGGGCGAAGATCCGCTATAACATGGAGAAGGAGTTCCTCGGTCACGGCCTTATCGACCCTATCATGCACGACAAGTACATTGAGGACATCTCCTGCGACGGGGTGAATGTCAGCATCTTTATCTACCATTCCCGGTATGAGTCGATGAAGACCACCATGGTATTCACCAGAGCCGAGGAGCTCGACTCCTATGTGACAAAGCTCGCACAGAGGTCTGGAAAATACATCTCCATAGCCGAGCCGATGCTGGATGCCACCATGTCTGATGGTTCGCGTATCCAGATGACGCTTGGCCAGGAGGTTACGGCGCATGGATCTACATTTACTATCAGGAAGTTCAAGGACGAACCTATCACCCCCACCGATCTCATCGAGTGGGCCACCTTCACACCACTTGCGGTTGCGTACCTCTGGCTTGCAGTAGAGGGTGGGAAGTCGTGCATCTTTGCTGGCGGGACCGCTTCTGGAAAGACCACATCGCTCAATGCAATATCCCTCTTCATCCCACCACTGGCCAAGATCGTCACTCTGGAGGACACCAGGGAACTCAAACTCCCTCACCCCAACTGGATCCCGAGCATTACCCGCTCATCATTCGATAAGGAAGGAAAGGGCGAGATAGATATGTACGAGCTGCTGAGGGCAGCACTGCGGCAGCGCCCTGAGTACATCATCGTTGGTGAGTGCCGTGGGCGCGAGGCACAGACTCTCTTCCAGGCGATGAGCACAGGCCACGTCACCTACTCGACCATGCACGCCGATTCGGTCGCAAGCGCAGTCCACCGTCTTGAAAATCCCCCACTAGATGTCCCAAGGAACATGCTCTCTGCTCTTGATATCGTCTGTGTCCAGATCCAGGCAAGAGTTGCTGGCCAGCGGATCCGAAGAAACAAGCAGATCATTGAGATCCTCGATATCGATCCCAGAACGAACGAGCTCATCACAAACGAGGTCTTTCGGTGGCACCAGGCTACCGACACAATCTCTTACTCAGGAAAGTCCTATGTGCTTGAGTCTATCATGGAGATGAAAGGATGGGACGAGGAGAGGATGCGTGAGGAACTGAAACGACGCCAGGAGGTTTTAGAGTGGATGAGGATCCGAAAGATACGGAACTTTAAAGATGTCAGCCACATGCTCATATCCTATCATCGTGACCCTGAAGTAGTCATCCGGAAAGTCCGGGCTGAGATCTATGAATAGTTACGAGCGGTTCTGCTTCAACCTCCTTGGAAACCGCTTAAAGGGACGCCGGCAACAGTTTGCAAATCTCAGAAAAGACCTTGTTTCTGCACGGATCATGACGCCTTTCGAGGTCTACCTCGCAACGACGCTGGTGAGCTCTGCAATCGTCGCCATCCTTTCTGCAATAATGATTGGGATATTCACGTACCTCCTTCGTATCCCTGAGATGATCACCTACCGCGGGGAAGTCCCTGAGTCAGTCGCGGCACTCTCAACCTACTCACTCATCATCGGGACCCTTCTTGCGATACTCATCTCCTTTGCAGTCTTTGGAGGCCTGACATTCCTTGTCTTTAACATCTACCCTTCAGTCGTCGCAGGGACCCGGCGTAGGAACATTGACTCGACCCTGCCCTATGCCATCAACTATATCACGGCGATGTCAACTGCCGGGATCGCACCTGCCGAGATATTTCGCCAGCTTGGAAATAGCCCCATGTACGGGGAGAGTGCGGTTGAAGCCCGTTATGTGACACGGGAGATCGACCTCTTTGGACGAGACTTGATAGAGGCCCTCAGGCTCGTCTCGATGACCACCCCGAGTATGCGGATGAAAGAGTTCATCCAGGGTGCGATGGGGAGCATCTCGAGTGGGAGTAACCTCACGGTCTACTTTCGGACCAAGGCTGAGCAGTACGCACTTGAGAACCGCCAGGGGCAGAAGATGTTCCTCGATACCCTCGGACTTATCTCTGAGTCGTACGTCACTGCAATGGTCGCAGGCCCCCTCTTCCTTATCATTCTCCAGTCTATTATGTCAGTCATCGGGGGGCAGACGCAGCCGGTCTTCCTCTATGCCATCATCTACTTCATGATCCCGTTTGGGAGTATCATGTTTGTTATCCTCATCAGTTCCATGACACCGGAGGGCTGAAGACCCGTGGTTGTAAAGAGGCTCAAGTCCTTGTTTGGGAATAGTGACAGTGCTACAGAGACAGGCCCAGCATCAGACCGCGCCGCGCCAACCCCGGTCGATCGCACAGAACAAGAGATTGAACGCCGTATCGAGGACTTCCGGGCCCATGAGACTGGACTGGGCCGCGTCACAAGGCATCCTCTGAAAGTCATCTTCGCAAGTCCCATAAACATCCTCCTCGTCTCGGCCCCAATTGCAGTATTATTCTTCATATTAGGGGCTGGAATGATGGTGCAGAGCTACGGAATCTACGTCATTCTCACCTCAACTGCTCTTGATGATATCATAGTCTTTACTATCCTGATCATGGTGGTCCCCTTAACGATCACCGACCTGATTGAGACTCGGCGGGTCCGTCTCCTGGAAGAAGCACTCCCTAACTTCTTCAGGGACCTCGCCGGGATGAACGACAGCGGGATGACACTTCCAAACGCGGTCCACCTCGTAGCATTAGGTGACTACAGTACACTCACACCTCACATTAAGAAGATGGACAACGAGATGTCCTGGAACGTCCCCTTTGTCGACGCCATCCTGCGGTTCGGCCAGAACCTCGGGACACCGCTCGCGCTGCGGAGTGTTGACCTCGTCGCCAAGGCAAGTAAGGCAGGAGGTGACGCGAGTGAGGTGCTGCGTGCGGCAGCGGTGGACACCTATGAGACGATGAACATGAAATCGGAGCGGCGGAACAACATGATAATCTACGTCATCATCGTCCTCATCTCGTTCTTTGTCTTCCTCTTCGTGATATTCGTCCTTGTCTCGACATTTCTCACCACCATGGCGACTGCTGGCGCAGCAGCAGCTGCTGCCGGTGCATCGGGCCAGTTCGGAAAATCTCTCGATATCAGCCTTTATACAAGGATTTTTTCCCATGCCGCAATGATCCAGGGGTTCTGTTCCGGCCTGGTGGCCGGTCAGATGGGAGAGAGCAGCGCAGTCTCGGGGTTAAAGTACTCAATTATTATGCTCGCTATCGCTTGGGTCATGTTCAGGTTCTTTGTCTGAACCAGGACATGATAAGAATTAGAGGGGACCGAAGGGAAGCAAAAGGGATTTTGTGAGAGTATTCACATTGTCAAAAAAACGCATCTACGATCAGATGACTCCCATAGCTGAGAGCCGTGCCGGTAGGTACTCCCTGGTGACGAAGTCAAGCCCCCTAGCTGCAAAGGCCTGCTGTTCAGACTTGAGGTTCATCTGGAGCTGGAGCTTTATCTGGTCATGCCAGTACTCTGATGCGAACCTGGGGTCGGCAAGCTCGGCATTGAGGGCCGCGACGTCACGTTCAGTCAGGTGATCTGATGGGAGGTCGTAGTCCCTTATATCACTGGGCTGCACTCCTACGAACTGGGCCCGGGGTGTTGCAAGGATCTCAGATATGTGGGCACTCTTGATGGCACCGTACGCCACGCTTGCAAAGATGCGGTAAGACCAGGGGTCGCCATCTGTAAAGACCACAATTGGGACCTGAAACTGGTCGTTGATCCTGTGGAGGAGCCTTCGTGTGGAGCGTGCCGGCTGCCCCTTGAGGTGCACGAGCACGGCGCTATACTCCTCATCGAACCCGTTCTCAATAAGGCGGGCGTACATACCGCCGGTCTCTACTGCTACGACCATGCGGGCATCGTGGTCCAGGAGGTCGAGGTTCTCAGTATTCGTCGGGATCTGGTACCCGGCCTCACCTACGTCGTCACGGCAGTGAATCTCACGCACGCCCCGCCGGGTAGACTCCCTGATCCTGATCGGTCCAAAGATGGTGGCACCGTCCTCTTCTGGCCTTAAGTGGAATGCCTCACGCTGCAGGTCGGTAAGGATCTCGAGGTCCTCGATCAGTAAGTTACTCTCGTCCTGGGCACCGAACTTGGCCCTTCGCCATCCTTCTGATATGTAGTAGAGCTCTCTCAAGGTCGATGACCGGTTCTCATTGATCTGCTGCTTTAAAAATCCGATAACAAAGGCCATCCTGAGGAGGTGGAGAGCACTCTTTGCAGTCCCTGCAGTTCGGATACTCTCCCTGTCCCCATACTTCCATACTTCGGTCGTATCGTCGTACTCGATGTTGCGTTTGGTCCTGGTGGGCAGCACGATCGAGGGTACCTCCCCTGCTACGATCTGGTCGTACCACTTCCCCGCAATTCCGAGAAGCCGTGTCAACGCAGAAGCGTCCAAATCAGCCTTCGCCACCCTCGTCCACCACCATCACTTTACCAGGGTCCACACCCCGGATCTCAAGGCCGCCGCAACCTGATCCTGAAAATCTCGTCTCCCAGCGCATCCCGGGCTCGAGTGCGACCTGCCAGACGACAGTATACTCGCCTCCGCTCCCGGTTACAAGGACCGGGGGCGTGCTCGCATCCCCTGCAGAGTCTGCAGAGATGAGGTAGATCATGAAGGTCCCAGACTGGCCCATATGGTTGGCAGCCTCGATCAGTACCTTGCCCCCCAGTCTCTTCCGCTTCAGGATGAGGTACTTCATGATCCTCCCCTCAATTGGGGTGATGTCAGGCACAGGCCGCTCGGTTATCTCGGCAACTTTTGTCGCAATCTCAGGGAGAATGGCACAGACTGCCCGGGCACGGTCATCCTGGAGCCTGGTCCTGTCTCTGCGGGAGAGGAAGGTCTTTAAGTCCCGGCCAAGGTCCTGGAGGGCGAGGGTGACTTCCCGCGCGATCTCAGGGATATCTGCGATCGCATCCTTGCTCTCGCTTGTGAAGGGTACACTTGTCGAGGCAACATGGACCAGGACGAGGAGTGGCCCAATGGGAAGGCCCTGCTGGGAGATTCCATAACTCCTCCAGTTCATTGATGTGACCGCCTGGGTTATCGCGCAGGCACCCTGCTGGTACATCAGGGGAACCCGGTTTGCAAACCTGATGAGGACCGCGTTCCCCTCTGGGTTGAGTCTACCCCCATACCCGATCGCCGCCTCGACCATGAAGGGGTGGCCGTTACTGACCGAGCCTGGTCGCGTCCTTGCCCTGACAAAGTCCATCTGAAACTCTTTCTCCAGGCCCTGGACAATGAGGGCCTCTCCGATCGGAGAGAGGCACAGGCCTGCTGGGGGAGCAGGGACCTTTACTGCCTGCATCGCGGCGAGGAGCCGGGTCAGATCGTCTCCGATAATGCCGCTCGCTGGGTTGGAGGGGGAGAGGCCGGCACGCTCACAGATATCTGTAGCGGTCTTCTTCCCGACCCGTGAGAAGCCCTGAACAAGGAACTCATCAAGCGGGAGGGGGACAGATGCCGCCATCCTCTTCAATTGTCCCAGTTCTATCCCATGGGGATGTGGCTGGATCGCTTTGGGCGGCTCGATCACCTCGTCACTCACCCGCTCAAAGAGGAATGGTTCGTCCTCGATTACAAGGGATATCCTCGCATGGGGGTTGACCACAGAGGTATATTTCAGGTACTCCAGGAGCCGTTTCCGGGCAGTGAGGCTGCTCCGAAACTGGATCTCGATCCGGGTCCCATGGGTCCTGTCCCAGGGGACCTCCTCGTGGCCGACGACCTCTGGCTCGTTTGCCATGATTGCGATCTGGATCTGGAACCGGTGTGCAGGGGTGTCAGGGCTGGTACGGGAGACGACCACCGTTGGAGTACCGGTGGTGAGCTGGGCATAAAGGACAGCGGCGCTGATCCCTATCCCCTGCTGTCCCCGGCTCTGCCGTATCTGGTGGAACCTCGAGCCATAGAGGAGCTTGCCAAAGACATACGGGACCTGCGCGGGGACAATGCCTGGGCCATTGTCCTCGACAGTGATCCTGAAGATGTCGTCTCTGACCCGGCTGATGGCGATGAAGAGGTCAGGGAGGATACAGGCTTCTTCACAGGCATCGAGGGCATTGTCCACAGCCTCCTTCACCGTGGTAATTACCCCCCGGGTCGGGGAATCAAAACCTAATAGGTGCTTGTTACGCTCAAAGAACTCTGCGACACTGATGCTCCGCTGCTGGCGGGCGAGCTCATCCGCAAGGGCCACGCGACACCACCATGGTGACCGCCTCACTTAGGGGGAGCGTGGTTTGCACTCCGCTCGCAAGGTCTTTTAAAGTCACGCTGAGATCCGCTGCTTCCCTCCCCCCGATGATCGCAACAATGGCCGCTTCACCGACCGCACCCCCGATCCTGGACCCAATACTCCGGTCTGAATGGTCACTGATGACCGTGAGCCCTGATGATCGCATCGCCGCTGCGACTTTAACTGCCCAGGTCCTGCCTTCAGGAGTCGCGATTACTGCCACTTTGAGGGATGGGGAAGGTTCCCGCACACCGCGCGAAGCCATCACGCGGTCAAATCCTATCCCAAAGCCGCAGGAAGGGGTGTCCTCCCCCCCAAATAGGTGCGCGAGCCGGTAGGCTCCCCCACCCATCACCTGGTTCTCTGCTCCGAGATTCTGAGCAAATGCCTCAAAGACCATCCCGGTGTAGTAGTCGAGCCCCCTTGCAATCCCGGGATTTAACGTGTAGGAGACTTCACCTGCGTCCAGCAGCGAAAAGACCTCCAGGATCCTGTCACGCTCATCAGTAACACCCGAAATAGCGAATGCGTCCTCAAGGTCAGTGCACGATGCCAGCGCGGTGATCCGGGAGAGGACGTCATCCTCCCTCCCATCAAGGAGGGCTTCAAGTGAGTCCTTGTCCCGCTTGTCGATCAAGGCACGGACTCTCCTTCTCGTCTCTGGGTCGAGACCTGACAGAGTCTTTTGCATAAATGCCAGATGGCCGATCTGGAGTGAGAAGGTGATCCCTGTGGCACACAGCAGTGCTTGTGCAAGCATCACCACCTCTGCATCTGTCCCTGCGCAGTCCATCCCGATAAGCTCGGCACCGAACTGCCAGAACTCACGGTACCTCCCCTTCTGGGGCCGTTCGTACCTGAAACAGTTCCCAAAGTAGAACCAGCGTATCGGCTTTTTAGAGACCCGTGCCTCGTTGAGGTACAATCTGATGACAGGCGCGGTGAGCTCAGGACGGAGTGCCATGAGCCTCCCGCCCTTGTCCTCGAATGCATACATCTCATGGATGATCCCTTCACCCGACCGGATGGTGAAGAGCTCTGCGTCCTCAAATGCCGGCGTCCCGATCTCGCGATATCCCCACTGACCCGCGATTCTCCGAAGGCCACCCTCAAGGGCACGCCGCTCCTCCATCTCGTCTGGGAGAAAGTCCCTCGTTCCCCTGGGGCGCTGGAGCGTCATAAGCCCCCAATGTCAGCCTTGGCCTTCTCACCTGCATCTGGAGGAGCCTTTCCCAGGAGCCGGTCAGTTGTACTCTCATTCTTCCAGACCCGCTCCTTCTTCACGGCACCCTGGAGGTACACTGCACCCAGGATGATCCCCAGGCCGAGGAGTTCCAGGCCAGAAGAACAGAAAAAGACACCAAAGAGGGTTGCGGCGGCATAGATGGTCCCGTAGTAGGCGGCACGGCGATAGCCTGGGAGACGGGTCCTGGCAAAGATCCTGGCATCCCGAATCCAAAGGAAAAAAACGGCCGCTGCCCCGAAAATAGCAATATAGAGAAGATACGTCATCGCGTTGCACCATATTATTAGAAGATCCCTCCATATCTTATTTGTCAGTGATGAACCGCGGAGACACGTTGCGAGATCTGCTCAGGCTGTACCGGGAGGGCAGACTCGACGAGGACGGGGTAGCAGAACGGATAACAGGGCTCCACCTGGGTGCTGTCGATGAACTCGCACGCCTCGACCTTGGACGGACGGTCAGGTGCGGGGTCCCTGAAGTGGTCCTTGCCGAGGGAAAAGAACCAGCTCACCTCGCCCTCATAGTCGGGCGATATCTCCAGGAGTCAGGCCGCTGCATCGTGACACGGGTGGGCCCTGCCCATCATGCGACTGTGCAGCAGCTTGCAGGAGAGCGAGGTTATACGGTGCAGGACTACCCCGCAGGGCGGGCCCTCGTCGTGAGTAGCAGCCCCCCACCTGCCCTGACGGGTGGCGTGATTGGGATAATCACCGCCGGGACATCAGACATCAGCGTGGCCGAAGAAGCTGCAGTGGTAGCCAGGGAGATGGGGTGCGTGGTAAAGACCGCCTACGATGTTGGGGCAGCCGGTATACATCGCCTCTTTCCTGTCCTCAGTGACCTTAAAGACGTTCATATATTCGTTGTCGCGGCAGGGAGGGAGGGGACACTTCCCGCCGTGGTGGCAGGGCTTGTGAACCGGCCTGTGATCGGGGTGCCGGTTGGGACCGGGTATGGCTACATGGGCAGGGGACAGGCAGCTCTCGCGAGTATGCTGCAGTCATGTTCAGTACTTGTCGTGGTGAATATCGATGCAGGATTTACAGCCGGGGCATTTGCAGCCCAGGTTGCGAACTTAATGGTACAGCAATGACCCGGGCGTTCTATATCGGGAGGTTCCAGCCGTACCATAACGGCCACCAGGTGGTTCTCGAAGAGATTGCAAGGTCAGCAGACGAGATTGTGATAGGAGTCGGGAGTGCCCAGCTCAGCCACGAGCCCGGAAATCCATTCACCGCCGGGGAGCGGGTACTCATGATCACCCAGTCTCTTTGCAACTTAAAGTGCCCATTCTACGCCATACCGATCGAAGACCTACGGAGAAATGCGCTCTGGGTCTCCCACGTCATCGCGATGACCCCGCCCTTCGATACGGTCTACTCCAGTAATCCCCTCGTCATGAGGCTCTTTGCCGAGGCAGGGACCAGGGTTTTCTCTCCCTCGATGTACGAGCGCGATACACTCAGCGGGACTGAGATCAGGCGCAGGATGCTTGCAGGAGAGCCATGGGAGCACCTCGTGCCACCCTCGGTCACCCGGGTGATGGAAGAGATAGAGGGGGTCGCACGCATCAGGAGCGTAGCCCTGAGTGACTGATCGCGCAAGACTTCTGCAGAAGCCCGGAAGATTACCAGGACATAACCCATGAAATTATTCAAATCACTCTTTGGTGAGAAGAGGGAGGCACCATCAGCACCGCCTCCCCAGGTCGCATTCCATGACCTTCCTGCCTGGCTCTCGTTGCAGGACGAGGCCGAAGCAAAGGCACTCGAAGACGCCGTTGCACCGCACAGGGAAACAGTCTGTGAAGCCGCAGAAGCCATTCGTTTGGCCATGGAGGCCATACGGGAGAAAAAAAGGGATGAAGCAGGGCTCCACCCAAAAATCCGAAACGTTTTGAAGAGTTCACTGCCTGAGTTCGAGAAGTCAATGAAAACTGCCCTCTCGCACCGATTCCCTCCAGGCTCTGAAGCATTCTATGACGGGGCTGCCGAATGCCTCAAAGGGTGTGTCCGGGCCCTTCAGGGGCCTGGGCGGTACCTCATGAGTGCATTTCCCGACACGGTCCGTGAGATAAGAGGTCTCGTGGACGTGATAGGGCGCGGCGTGAATGCGATGACACCTGCGATAAAAGAGGCCCGCGAGAAGAAGGCTCATATCAAAGAGATCTCATCGGCACTCCACCGCCTCGCCGAAATACAGCGGGATGAGCGGGAACGAAACGCTGCAGGACTCGATTACGAGCAGCGAACTGCTCAAAAGAGTGCTCTGCTCAGCCAGCGCGAGGGTGAACTGCAGACCCTCCGTGAGAGCGCAGGCTACCGGGACTGCCAGTCAGTCAGAGACCTCTCTGCACGCGCACAAAAAGATCTTGACGTTCGTGAGCGGGACTTGTTAAACTGCGTCCACGTCCTCTTCGGAGTCGTAGCCCGCGCCGATAAGGTGGTGAAGAGGACGGGAAAACAGGAAGAGCAGAGATCCATTCACCGGGCCGCCGGCCTCCTGGGGTCTGATGCCATACCTCTCTCACCAGACATTGGAAGTGCCCTCTCAGCGGTCCTCCCCATAATTTTGGGAATGATCGAGACTGGGGTTATCACGCTGAAAAACCGTGAAGAACGGTTATATTTTTCGTCCCCGGACCGGGCCCTGCCAGCCCTTGATGCCCTCGCAAAAGAGTGTTCTGATGCGCAGGAACGCCATGCAGATCTCTTATCAAAGGTCAGGGAGAGCCCGGAAGGACGACGTGAAGCCGCCCTCCTTGATGAGATCTCGCGCTTAAACGACGAGATAGAGCGGAACAGGGCCACCATGAAGAGGCACTTGAACGACGCTGCGTCTTCCCAGGAGGCGTATACCCGGGAGTTTGGGGAGATCAGGAAACGACTGGAAGAGGTGTGGGGCATCACTCTCGTCGTGGATGGTGAGGCCCAAAAAGACCCGGGCGTCTCATAACAGATCCCTTACCTGCTCTTCCAGGCGATCAGTGACCCCGCCAGTATGACACCCGCGATTATCAGTGCTGAACAGGGCCCTGGTGCAGGACTGGTCCCGGGAGATTCCCTGGTCCCCTCTACAGTCGTGATGGGCGTTGTGGATGACGAAGTGACAAAGTCGGGATACTTCGTGGTAGATACATTAACGCCGGGATGATCCCTGCTACTACCTCTCGGAGAGGGCGGCAGAAGAGTGGTGAGTCCGGTTCCGGATGGTGTGACCGGAAAGGTGGGGGATACGTCCTCCTGGGCACTAACATATGATGGGAAGCCACTCAGGGCACCTGCTGAAGGTACAGATATCTCTCCATCTCCACTGTCTGCTATGGGGGACGGGACAGGGACAGGCATAGTACCTGGCATCCCCTGGTCATCATCCATACTGAACTTCGTACCATTGATCCCAGCACACGACCCCTCACCTCCTGATAGGGTAATCTCTGCGAGGACGACGCCCCTGGCACCCGCAGTGACCTGATTATTGAGATCAACGACGGTGAGGTCCACTGCGCCAGAAGGAAGGGGCGAGTGAGAAGAGAGTAGGGCCCATGCAGGGAACTGTACTGCAACGACTTCTACCCCGGGCTCTGCGGTAAGCGTGGCGCTGTACCCCGAGAGACCGGACGGCGCTTCGTCAAGGACCAGCGAGGCAGGGTACGAAGCATTTCCTGCAGGCGCGCATGAGGGTATGACCGTGACCCCTACGCAGACTCCGGGGCTGACCAGGATTACCGGAACGAGCAGGATGAAGATGAGGGGGACCCGGATCTTATGCGTGGTGACCATCGCACCGAAATAGTTGGTCGACAGGGATGATTAGTCCACACACTCCCCTATGATCCTCCTGCGGGAGCTTTATCCGGGCAGGGGCCATATCCCGGTGACGAGGGAATATAAAAAAATGGCCCCTGGCGATCACCGTATACTCCCCGCCACGCGGGGCATGGTCGGGTGTGTCCCTGACAAGGACGAGCCCGTCACTCATTGCAGGTTCTGTGCACACTCCCGGGCATTCCTAGTACGCGGGGAGTGGGTCACCTCCCCAGCTCTCGCGTACTGCCCCACCCACCAGGCCAGTGGGGTGTTGGATATCACCGCCGTTTCATCAGTCCGATGCGCAGATACCCGAATGGAGGGGTTCAGGAGCATTATGAGCATCATCAGCTGAACCCTGGCACTGACTCGATAACCCTTGGGCCCTGATGGAAGACCTGTCTCTTATTTGGTGAAGTGGGAGAGAAGGGGCCCCATACGGACATGCGCCTCAAATTTGGCTGCAAGGAGGTCATATGGGTCAACACCATCATCTTCTGCAGGAACCGGTATGAAAGGGAGGCCTTTGCGAGCCGCCAGGAGAGAGAGGAGTGCGCTTGCTGCTGCAGGGTTCTGGAAGAGACCGTGCAGGTAGGTACCGATCACGAGCCCATCCTCTGATACCGCACCATCACCGGTAAATGCTTCTCTAGCCCCCATCCTGACCGTCTCCCCCATATGTATCTCATAGCCACGTACCTCGCCCATGGCCGATAATATGGGCGGCACGTCATGGGCGCGCCGATTTACCTGACAAGTGGTCTTTTCATAGGCGCGGAAGGACGTAGTCACCGGGAGCAGACCAAGCCCCTGGTACTCACCTGCATCAGACTCGATACCGACATCCACTATTGTCTCCCCCAGCATCTGGTAGCCGCCGCATATGCCAATTACTGGAATGCCACGACACCGGGCCATCTGGATCTCCAGGTCAGTACCGGTCTTTTGCAATACTTTGAGGTCTTCGATAGTGTTCTTGGTCCCAGGGATGATGATACAGTCAAAGTTGGAGAGGGAGGCCCCAGGTGCGCAGTAGTGGAGGGAGGAGTACCGCTCGAGGATCTCAAAGTCAGTGAAGTTCGATATCCGGGGGAGACGAATAACGGCGACTCTCACATCGCAGGACCGTGGCACCTTGTCATGGATCGAGAGTGAGTCTTCACTGGGGAGTGCTGTCTCCATATACGGGAGGACCCCCAGGACCGGGACCCCGGTGAGGCGCTCTATCTCCTCAACACCCCCCTGGAAGACGGCAGGGTCACCGCGAAACTTGTTGATGATGATCCCACAGACTTGCGCCCTCACCCCAGGCGGCAGTAGCGCAATCGTCCCATAGGTCTGGGCAAAGACACCACCCCGCTCGATATCTGCGATGAGGACGATTGGGATTTTGAGCGCACTGGCAAGGAGGGTGTTTGCGATATCGCGGGTGTAGAGGTTCACTTCGGCGGCGCCCCCCGCCCCCTCTACCACAATATGACCGAAGCGTGCGATGAGCCGGTCTGCAGCACAAACAGCTTCTCTGAGCAGGTAATCAGTCTCCTGGTAGTACTCGGTGATTGGGACGTCTTTGTACGGGCGGCCTAGAAGGACTACTTGGGAGACCCTGTCCCCCTTAGGCTTGAGTAGGACCGGGTTCATGTCCACCATGGGCTCAACCCGGGCTGCAAACGCCTGGACTGCCTGGGCTATTCCGATCTCGCCGCCATCTCTCGTCACAAAGGAATTGAGGCTCATGTTCTGCGATTTGAAGGGTGCGACAGTATATCCCCTGTTGACGAGAGCACGGCAGAGTGCGGCGACAACGGTACTCTTCCCGACATGGGACGCAGTACCAAGCACCATCACTGACATCAGATGTACGTATCTCTACCCAGGGTATTGGAGGCTCTCCTCCGTGCGTCCGACCCAAATAGGGGAATAGAAATTGTGGCCATCTGACATTGATGTGAGGACTAAACCCGGCAGCGCCCACATCTGGCAGGGAATGGGTCTGCAGACAAGGATGCCATAATCTTACAGTCCCGCTTTAAATCATGATTGAATTTGGTGATGCTGCGATTTATCACGAGATATCTCGATAGCGATGCCAACAAATATATAAGGAGAACTTGCAAGTCTAGATGATGGATGGTGGTATCTGTCCCACATGTGGACTGCCAAAAGAACTGTGCATCTGTGAGGAAGTTGCAAAGGAGCAGCAGAGGATCAATGTCAAGGTCAATAAAAGGAGGTATGGGAAAGAGGTGACCGTCATCGATGGTCTCGACCCCACTGATATCGATCTGGACGACCTCTCAAAATATATGAAAGGGAAACTCGCATGCGGCGGAACGGTGAAGGGGAACTCGATCGAACTCCAGGGAAATCACCGCGAGCGTGTGATAAACCTCCTCGCCTCTAAGGGCTATAGCGTGGAGAACATCACATAAGGATTTTAGTCCCCCCCCGGGCGTGTCAGGTTTTTTCAGCACTGCTGGAATAGACTGAATGTGGGTGGTCAGAGTCCCCTGGTTCTGTGAGCGATCCAGGTACTCCTAAGCGATAGCTTAGCAGAAAATATCTGAAATTTTGTCCCTCAACAAATTTGCATTGCAAAGAAAAGCTTTTTTTGGGAAAAGGCACCCGCTAGCCCTAGATTTATCGCTGCTTTCTCTTTGAAGACCGCACCATCGAGATGAGGTCCAGGATATAACTCCCTCCCTCCCCTATCCCCACGATATTCTCATCTGATTCGGCCATCTTTTGGAGGTTCAGCTCGTATGACCCGGGGGCAAGGATCCTCACACTCTCTACCATGGCACCCTCCTCGCCTTGTCGCAAAGCACAGGTCCCCTCTTCATCGCGGTTTAGCGGGGTGGCATCTCCCACTTTTCGGTCCACGGGAAGTACTGATGACCCATCCCTGCTACCGGTAGTTTCTGGTTCATGCAGGGTAGGAGGGTCTAGAACCTGCCCAGGAACCGTCCCTTCCTTAAAAAAGAGGAACTTCTTCCCCCTACACCCACTGCAGCCTTCCAGGATCTCGGAAGAGCTGCTTGGGACTTCTTTCCCGCACGCAATACAGCGGTGGGGCATCCTCGCTCACCGCGTGGAGATCCACGCACTGATGAGGTCGCGGTCTTTCCGGATCATCCTAAGCTGGTTTGCCGGGCCGATCACAGTCAGCCTGGATTCAGGCCCTGTCCTTCCCATGAGCCTGGCGATGAATCCAGGGCTCTCCTCACGCGAAGGATAGGTCTCGATCTCGATCCCATTGAACCCGTCGGGGAGTATCTCGTTCATGGTCATCTCGATGAGCGCGCTCTGCTCTTCAGGGCTGAGCCCCTTTTCAAGCACCACAATCGTCCCTGATCGCACATTGTCCAGGATGAGATGGATCTTCTCCATAGTGGTCATCTTCGAGAGTCGTTCAGCAGAGATAAGGTCAATCTGTATTCCCTTAACCATGAAGATCACCCGAAATGCTGGACCATCTTTGTATAGAGGTCTTCGACCGACTGACCCCCGACACAGGAGATGGGGACCACCGGGTGCTGGGGAAATGCCATGCGTATCCGCTGCGGCATCGCATCCGGGAGGTCGATCTTATTCGCCGCGATCAGCACCGGAAGGTGGCGGCTCTCGATGATACCGACCATCATGATATTGACCTGGGCAAAAGGGTCTTCAGTGCTGTCGAGCATGTAGATAACCCCGTCGATGTCCTCACGGAGCCAGTGCATCGCTTCAGCTACCCCTTCAGTCGCTTCCCTCGCCCGCTGGACCGCTTCCTCCCTCTCCAGGCCATACTCTAAAAAATCCTTGTAATCGATCTTGGTCGTCACGCCAGGGGTGTCGACGATGTCAATGGTTATACTGTCACCTGATGCGTCCATGATCCTGATATCGGTCTTTCGGGAAGCCCGCCTAGTCTCATGAGGGATCTCACTCACCACCCCGATAGTCTCACCCACCCAGTCTCTCACGATCCGGTTCGCAAGTGTGGTCTTCCCCGCATTCGGAGGGCCATAGATACCAATCCTCGCCCTTCTTTTTCTGAAGAATGCTGCGAGGAACCTGGAGAACCTGGCCTTTGTCTGCGTGATGATGTCCATGTGAGGTCATACCGCCATAGTGCCCTGCATAAGCCCATGCGCTACATCTCGCACGTGGTTGCCCTGCAAGACATTCAGTACCTCACCTTTAGAGAGCGGATACTATTAGTGTTGTTATCCTTAGTCAGGGAAACGGACCAGATCCCATGGATTTTTTTAAAAACCAGTGGGAAGACCAATTGCTTTATATCGATCTCTGTACGTAATGTGTGATTGTAGTCAAATCGATAGTCGATACAGGATTTGGGGGTGTTCCCTTGAGAAAGACAGCAGACTCTATTCACTTTGAGACCAGCGTCCCCCTAAAAGAGGTGATGCAGCCTGATCCTACGACCATTGGGTACAGCGAATCAGTAGCGAAAGCGGCCATGGCCATGTGCAGGGATGAAGTAGGGAGTTGCATTGTTTTAAAAGACAACCTCCCTGCAGGTATCGTGACTGAGGAGGACATCAACTGTAAGGTCGTAGCCAGGGACAGAAAGCCCGGAACAGTGATTGTGCACGAGATCATGAGCACCCCCTTGATCACCATCGGTGCAGAGAGGAGCATCCACGATGCGGCTCACCTTATGATCAACCACCGGGTCAGACGGCTCCCTGTGGTCGATGAGGAACAAAAAGTGATAGGGATCGTGACGGTCCGGGACATTCTCACCATCTCGACCGAGATCAATGATCTGATGACCAATTTGATCGAGATAAACAGGGAGTACGAGATCGAGGTGGGAGTCTGCACCCGCTGTGAGAAGATGTCCGAAGACCTCCGCCGGATTGATAACATGATGCTTTGCCACAATTGCAGGGAGGAGGAACTCCTCCAATGAAGGACGTCTCCGCCTTCCTCCGCGAAGTCCCAGTGCTGGCCCAGGGAGACAATGTCACTAAGGCTCGGCAGATCCTCAGGGACGACTCGTTCCGTGAGATATATATACAGGACAGCAAAAACCACCTCGCAGGCGTCATCGATATCACTGACGTCCTCAAAGTCCCCCAGACACGATCGAACGTGACTGTGGAGGGGTTCATGCGGGATGCCCCAGCCGTGCTTCGGGACGAGCGCATTGAAGATGCAACCATCCGGATCAGGCAGTTCCGGACTGACAGCGCTGCGGTGGTGGACAGTCAGCAGACAATTCTGGGCGGGATACTCCTCTCTGACCTCTTCCCTGTTATCATCACCCGGAACAGGCTCCATGGAACCGTACATGACCATATGTCGCGGGACATTGTCTCCTGCGAAGTGACCGAGAGTATAAAAAAGATCTACAGTCTTATCGTGGAGAGCTCCTTTACGGTCTTTCCGGTGACTGATAAGAGACGACTCGTAGGTATCGTGTCCAGGCGGGACATCCTGAAGGGAGGAAGGTTCCGTCATACCCTAGGTGAAGGGCCCACCATACCGGTGCGAGAGGTCATGACATCCCCGGTCCATACCATAAGCCCTGAAGCTACCATCAGCGCAGCTGCAGAGATTATGGCACACCATGAGGTGAGTTGCCTCCCGGTCATTACCGGAGGGGCGCTTGTGGGGATCCTCGACCGCCATGACGTCTTAAAAGGCCTCAGATAGTACCCCCTGGCAGAGTTGAGCACGCCTTTTGGGGAGAACCAGGCGACTGAAGGCTTTCAGGATGTAGTGAGGTGTTGAATGAGCCAGATTGATCGAACTATAAAACAGGGAGACAGGCTCCTCAAAATGCCCGGAAAATTCGATCGGGGCCCGGTCGAATTCCAGTCCCATGCAGTGGTGCAGGAGGGCGAAGTGATGGCGATTGCGACCCGCAATGTCGTCGCAATCCCCCAGTCGATGAGTATTCTGGGCGCAGTGGAAACTATGACCCGATGGGGGTTTCGGCGACTTCCGGTCGTCGACCCTGGGACGAGGCGCCTGAAGGGGATCATCACCTCTGGTGATGTGATCGACTTTCTTGGAGGAGGTGACAAGTTCAACCTTGTCCAGGTGAAACATGGAGGAAATCTCCTCGCCGCCGTCAACGAGAGTGTGCGGGAGATAATGACCACCACCACCACCACCCTCCCCACCACCGCGTCCATTAAAGACGCAATCGAGATAATTGTTGCAAAAAAGGTCGGGGGTATTCCACTCCTCAGAGAGGGGAACGTCCTATCAGGGATTGTGACAGAACGCGACGTTCTCAGGGCAATAACCCATGAAAGGGCCACCACAAAGGTTGAGGAGATCATGAGCACCTCGCTGCGGGTCACAGGACCTGACAGCCTGATCGGCGAGGTCACACGGGCAATGACGACACATCGGTTCCGGAGGCTCCCGGTTGTGAGCGACGACCTCCTCTTTGGAATCGTCACGACAACTGACATCATGGCATACCTTGGAAATGGGGAGGTATTCTCCAGACTTGTCACCGGCGACGTGGCCGAGATGATGGCACTTCCAGTGCGGGAGATCCTGTGCGGGACACTCCATACCACCCCGCCCTCCCGCACGATTGCAGGGGCTGCAAGGGAGATGCTTGGAAAGAACATCGGGGCACTCCCTGTGATCGAGGATGACCGCCTCATCGGTCTTGTCACCGAATTCGACCTCATCAAAGTGTTCCAAGGAGGAAATGCACGATGATCGCATCAGATCTCATGGCAAGCCCAGTCTATATAGTTGGACCTGACGAGAACACCGCTCATGCAAGGAACCTGATGCTGAAGCATCGGATCTCACGCCTACCGGTGATGGATGGCGAGTCCCTTGCAGGTATCATCACGAAGAAGGACATCGGGTACCGCCTTCGCCAGGCCGAGCCCGTGTGGCGCCGCCGGCCAATCGACCGGATCCCGGTGAATATGCTCATGACCCCGGACCCAGTCACGGTGCAGCCTGGCACAGGAATACGCAGTGTCGCAGCAATCATGGTTGATCGGGGTTTTAGTGGTATCCCAGTGCTGGAGGAGAGGAGGCTTGTGGGTATAGTGACTAAGAGCGACCTCCTTAACTCTGCGCTCCTGGGGAGCCTTACAGTGACGGCAGGTGAGATCATGGAAGACGCGGTCACGGTTTCCAGGTACCACTCCCTTGACCATGTCATAGACCTCATGGCTGAGCGCAATGACAAGATCATCGTGACCAATGCCGATGGGACCCTTGCAGGGATCATCACCGAGACCAACCTCGCCTTCTATTCGTTCCCTGAAGGGAGTGGTGGTGTCCCCGAGCACGGTGTGAAACGGTTGAGAAAGGAGGAACCCGCTGGCAGGAAGTCACTGCGCCATGTTGTATCCCTGTCAGCAGTTGCAGAGGACCTGATGAGCGGCCCAGTTATCTCCATTACGCCTGATGAGCCTGTGCTGTCCGTCATTAACCTGATGCGGGATTCCCATGTGAACAGCATTGTTGTCATGGATGAAGGCAAGATCAGAGGAATTGTTAAGAGAGATGATATCTTAAGGGAAGTGGCAAAATGACCGAGGAACTTCTTGTACGAGACGTGATGTCTAAGCCAGTGACCATTGCAAAGTCTTCAGCAATAACTGAGGCACTGGACCGGATGATCGATATCGGAATAGATCCCCTCATTGTAGTGAACCACAACACCGTCGTGGGAACAGTCTCACGTATGACGATTGCAGACAAACTCGGTAGCAAGAAGAACTCGACGATATCCCCTAATGCTATCCATGTGGCGAACTCTGTCGAAGAGGACTTCACCACAGTGTACCCTGACCAGGACCTCGATGTCCTCGTGCCTCTTCTTCAGCGGTACAAGCTCGTCGTGGTCTTTGACAGCGAACACCACCTGATAGGTCAGGTCACTGCGGGAGATATGCTCAGAAAGATGAGGCCGGCCGGTACCCTCCTTGACCATAGTGAGAAGGTATACACCATAGATTCTGAGGACAGGGTGGTCCATCTGAGACGCCGGATGCTAGATGATGGGATCCAGCGGTTCGTGGTGACTGAAAAGGACCAGCCAATAGGAATCGTTACAGAGACCGATGTAGCAGTGGCGATGAGGAAATTCCGTGAGATCGTGGAGGACAGGCACCAGGACCACAGGATCCGAAACCTCCTTGTCAGAGACATTATGAGCGCCCCGCTCGTCACCATCGACGTGACCGGGACCATAGACCAGGCTGTGGAACAGATGGTCTCAAAGAACATCTGCGCTATTCCTATCACCGAGCAGGGACGCCTCATCGGCATTGTGACTCGGGCTTCCCTGATACAAGCTCTATAAAATCCCTCTTTTTCAGTGGACCTGATGCAAATGCATACAGGACTCCATGCGTCTGCAAAGGAATGATTATTACTCTGGTATGAAAACGGGGTAGTGATTCTTTATGAGGCCTACGGTTCCGGTAAAACCATGTGACCATGTCGGGGAACTCCTCGAAGGAATGAGCCGAACCGGGTTTCAGGGGAGAAAACTCGGAGAGTCGCTCATGGTCTGGCGGCAGATGATCGAGGACTCTGACTGTACTATCCTGCTGGGCCTTTCAGGTGCGATGATCCCCGCCGGGATGCAGCGCTGCATCGTTGATCTCATTCAGCACCACTATGTGGACGTGATTGTCTCTACCGGTGCCAACATCTTTCACGACTGCTGCGAGCAGCTCGGTATCCATCATTATCTTGGCCACCACCACGTCGATGACGAAGCCCTCTATAAGGAACGGATCGACAGGATCTACGACGTATTTGCATACGAAGAGGAGTTTCGATCAGTTGACCGGAAGTTTGCAGATTTCAGTGAAGGGATCGCGCCATTTAAGGGTTCATCTGCCCGTTTCCTCATGATGGTGGGAAAATGGCTCATCAGTGAAGCTCCGGACAGGAGATCAGTCCTCTCCACCTGCGCAGAGGAGGAAGTACCAGTCTTTGTCCCAGCACTCTGTGACTCGTCAATTGGGATCGGGCTTTTGATCGCTCGGCGGAGAGGGGTCCAGGTGGATATCGACCAGCTCGCTGACACGGACGAGATCGCGAGGGTCGTGGAGGGGGCGAAGAAGACCGGGGTCATTTACATAGGCGGGGGTGTCCCGAAGAACTTCATCCAGCAGACCGAGGTGATCGCCAATATCTACAACCCAGACGCAAAAGGGCACGACTATGCGATCCAGTTCACTACCGATGCACCCCACTGGGGCGGACTCTCGGGGTGTACCTTTGAAGAGGCGATCAGCTGGGGCAAGGAGCAGGTGACTTCCCCGAGAGTCCAGTGCTTCTGCGACGCGACCATCGCACTACCACTCGTCACGTCTGGCCTTTTGAGCCTTGGAGTGACCCGGGCACGAAAGCGAGGAGGTCGCGCCCTCTGACTCTTGCAGTAGTCCGGCCCCCCACCCCAGAAAGAGTAATAAGATAGTATTGCCCAATTAATTGCGCACCATTCATGGAGCAGCATCAGTTGGTGTGCTGCGAGTATCGTAAAGATGCGAGATTCTCTGTTGAGGTAGCCAAGCTTGGTATGGCGCAGGTTTGCTAAACCTGTGTCCCCACGGGACTCGAGGGTTCAAATCCCTCCCTCAGCGCTGAAGGGATATCTCATTCCAGAGGGATTGGATGGCTCAGGAAGAAGAGATCAAGTATTTCGTCAGGATCAGTAACACAGACCTGGACGGTACAAAATCCGTCCAGATCGCACTGACGGGGATCGATGGGGTGGGGAGGCATACTGCCCAGATCATCGCACGACTTGCAAAAGTCGACACCCACGCGACTATGGGGAAGCTGGGTGAAGAGGAGGTCGTGCGGATACGTGAGGTCGTAGACAACTACTCAAGCCTCGTCCCCCCATGGTCATTGAACCGCCCAAAGGACATCTACACCGGAGAGAGCCGGCACATCTTCGGTACCGACGTCAGTACCACGCGCGAGGAGGACGTGAACCTCCTGCGGAAGATCCGCTGCTACCGTGGTATCCGCCATGAGACTGGCCAAAAAGTCAGAGGACAGCGGACCAAATCGACTGGACGGACCGGTGCGACGGTTGGTGTGAAGAGGAAGAAGGAGTAGGTGAGCCGATAATGGGGTACCCAGGAAAGAACCATAAATCGTACCAGACCCCGAAGCGTCCGTTCGAAAAGGCCAGGATCGAAGAAGAGACCCGCCTTGTAATAGAGTACGGCCTGCGGAACAAGCGTGAAGTCTGGAAGGCGGCGAGCCACCTGCGGAGGTATCGGCGGGCGGCGAGGGATATTCTCGCACTCCTGTCGGCCGGGACCGACAGGGCGAGACTCGATATGAAGAAGAGTGAGCTGATCAACCACCTCCAGCGGATGGGGCTCCTTGGCGCTGACGCCGACATCGACAACGTCCTTGCACTCAAGGTGCAGCAGGATCTCGAGCGGCGTCTCCAGACCATCGTCTATCGCAAGGGACTTGCCCGTTCGCCAAAGCAGGCACGACAGTTCATCACTCATGGTCATATCGCCATTTCAGGGCGGCGCGTGACAGCACCCAGTTACCGGGTGACACGGAGCAACGAGGCAGAGATCTCCTACTATCAGGGCTCTCCCCTCACAGATGGTGCCCATGCAGAGAGGACCAGGGTCACAAAGACAGGGAGGAGGTAAATAGATGTCTTCAGAACGGGAGAAGTGGGGAATTGCCCATATATTTGCCTCTTTCAACAACACCATCATCACGATCACCGACCTTTCAGGTGCTGAGACAGTGACTAAGAGCAGTGGCGGGATGGTGGTGAAGCAGGACAGGAATGAGAGCTCACCCTATGCCGCGATGCAGATGGCATCCAATGTCGCTCAGGCCGCACGTGAGAAAGGGATCGTGGGGGTCCACGTCAAGGTAAGGGCACCTGGGCGGGGAAAACAACGGAGTCCCGGGCCCGGTGCCCAGGCCGCGATCAGGGCGCTTGCCCGCGCAGGCATGAGGATAGGGAGGATAGAAGACGTCACTCCAGTCCCCCATGACTCCATCCGCGCAAAAGGGGGGAGGCGCGGCAGGAGAGTGTGATGGAGATCGTCTATTCGAGCCTGAACGATCAGACTGGGAGGTTCATCCTTCGCGATTCCAGCCCCGGTTTTGCAAACTCACTCAGGAGGGCTATGGTCAGCGAAGTCCCGACCCTCGCTATTGAGGACGTCCGGATCTATGACAACACCAGCGCCCTCTTTGATGAGATGCTCGCCCACCGGCTGGGTCTCATCCCCATCAAGACCGACCTCACCCTGTATCAGGAGAGGGAGAAGTGTTCCTGTGGCGGCGTTGGATGCCCACTGTGCACGGTGACGTACACGATGAGTGTTGAAGGGCCGACGATGGTATACTCGCGAGACCTCATCCCCCAGGACCCATCTGCAGTGCCGGCACTAGAAGACATCCCCATTGTGAAGCTCATCGAGGGGCAGAAACTCGTGGTCGAGGCACGCGCAGTCCTCTCAACCGGGAAAGAGCACGCAAAATGGCAGGCAACCACCGTGTGCGGCTACAAGAACTACCCGGTCATCTCCATCAAGCCGTCATGCGACGGGTGTGGGATATGTGTAGAGGAGTGCCCTAAACGGATCCTGGAGGTCAAGGACGGGCACGCGCATGTCCTTGATGGGCGCATTGAGGTATGCTCACTCTGCAAGCTCTGCGAGAAGGCATGCCTCACCAGCGGTATCGGGGATGAGCCTGCAATCGGAATCTCTACTGACAGGTCCTGTTTCATCTTCGTTTTGGAGGGGGACGGGTCACTCCCAGTCAAGGAGATAACCATTCAGGGGTTGAACTTCCTTAAGAACCGGTCTGATGATCTGGCTCGAGCGATCGCCGACATTTCAGGAGGCTTGTGAGATGGCAAAGAGAGAGAATAAAACAAACCCGCGCCTGAATACCCTCATCTCGCTCCTCAAGGACACGTCCAGGGAGAATGAGGTGAAGATCTGGCGGGATATCGCAGAACGACTGGAAGGTTCATCCTGCCGGTATGCCGAGGTGAATGTGAGTAAGATCTGCCGGTACGCCTCGGCAGGAGAGACCATCCTGGTCCCAGGAAAGGTCCTTGGGAGCGGGGTACTTGATGTCGCAGTCCATGTGGCAGCACTCAACTTCAGTGCATCTGCGCACCAGAAGATCCTCGGTGCTGAAGGGCATTGTATGACTATCGAGGAGCTCATCCGGAATAACCCGAAAGGAAGCCGTGTGAGAATTCTGAGGTGAGAGGACTGATGGTTTCAGTGATCAATGGTGAAGGGCTCATCCTTGGGAGGATGGCGAGCCTCGTGGCAAAGCGGGCATTGAATGGAGAGCGGATCGCGATTGTGAATGCAGAAAAAGCGGTAATCTCCGGGACACGGGCACGTGTTCTTGCCCAGTACCGCACCAAGCGTATGCGGGGCTCAACAGAAGGAGGCCCGTTTTACCCCCGCCGTCCTGACCATATCGTGAAGAGGACGATACGTGGTATGCTCCCCTATAAGAGGGAGCGTGGTGCAGGTGCGCTGAAGCGGGTAAGAGTCTACGTAGGAGTACCGGTAGAGTTTATCGCACTCGAGATGGAATCTCCCGAGGAAGCCCACTCGAGCAGGCTGAACAGCGCCAGGTATGTCACGCTGGACGCAGTGAGTTCGAATCTGGGAGCGAAGTTTTAACGGGTGGTGGAATGCGAAAGATCATCAATACCAGTGGAAAACGGAAGACTGCGGTTGCGCGGGCGACCTTTTCGACCGGAAAAGGAGTGGTGCGTATCAACTCTGTTCCTCTTGAGATATTCGGGAACGAGCTGTCGAGGATGAAGATCTCCGAGCCACTCATCCTTATGCCTCATGCACTCACCGGTGTGAACGTCACAATAGACGTCCATGGTGGTGGAATGTTAGGGCAGGCCGAGGCGATACGAACCGCCCTTGCGCGGGGGATCCTGAAATGGCACAATGACCCCCAGATCAAGGACCTCTACATCACCTTTGACAGGACACTCCTCGTGAACGATTCACGACAGAAAGAGGCGAAGAAACCTCATGGCCGTGGTGCGAGGGCGAAGTTCCAGAAGTCATACCGGTGAGATCAGCAGTTATCCTGAAATTGAGGGATGGTGATGATCCCAGTTCGGTGCTTTACTTGCGGTAAGGCCGTCTCAACCGCATACGAAGAGTTCAAGAAAAGAAGGGATACTGGCGAGGATCCAGGCGAGATCCTCGACAATCTCGGCTTGGAACGTTATTGTTGCAGGAGAATGTTATTAACACACAAAGAGATAATTGATGATCTCAATCCATACCAGTGAGGGGTCGTGGGGTAGCCTGGTCTATCCTATGGCGTTCGGGACGCTGTGACCTGAGTTCGAATCTCAGCGACCCCATTCATAAGATTGGATTGTTGTGTTTTGAGGATTGACGATGCAGTCATTCACCCGGTATGAACGAGCCCGGATCATTGGAGCAAGGGCTCTACAGATATCTATGGGTGCCCCGCTCCTTATCAGGACCGATAAAATAGACCCTCTAGAGATCGCAATTGAGGAGTTCCAGCACGACGTCATTCCCATCACGGTGAAGAGGAGGTAGGAGCGCTACGACCACTATTACAGATATCCGGCTGCGGACAATTCTTGACAGCCGGGGAAACCCAACCATTGAGGCAGACATCCACACCACCCACGGGTTCGGCAGGGCTTGCGCGCCAAGCGGGGCCAGTACAGGCCGGCTTGAGGCAGTGGTGCGACCACCAGGCGATGCAATAGATGATGCAAACGCCCGGGTAATTCCCAGCCTCATTGGCGAGGATGCAAGAGACCAGGTCTCATTCGATGCCAGACTACGCGAGATCGATGGGACCGGGAACTTCCAGACGATAGGCGGGAACATCGCGGTGGCACTCTCTCTTGCGAATGCAAATGCTGCTGCATCGGCATTAGGGCTGGAACTCTTCTCGTACCTCGGTGGCATCTACGCCACCACGCTCCCTCTTCCGCTCGGGAACGTGATCGGTGGTGGGGCACACGCAGAGGGATCTACTGAGATCCAGGAGTTCCTCGTGGTCCCAGGTGGTGCGGCAGATACGCGGGAGGCTGTCTTTTCCAATGCTGCAGTTCACAAGGCAGTGCGTGACATCCTCAGGAAGAGGGGGAAGAACTGCGGCAAGGGAGATGAAGGTGCATGGGCACCTGCAATATCAGACCTTGAAGCATTCGAGATCGTGACTGAGGCGGCAGGACTGGTCTCTGATGAACGGGGGATCAAGGTCGAGATAGGGCTCGATGTGGCTGCAAGCCAGTTCTGGGATCCTGAATCGGATGTATACCGCTACCGTTCCGGGACTCGTTCGACAGAAGAGCAGATTGAGTACATTGCAGGTCTCATCGACAAATTCGACCTCATATATGTCGAAGACCCGCTTCATGAGGATGACTTCGAGGGCTTTGCGGACTTGACCTCCCTGGTGGGAGACCACTGCCTCATATGCGGCGACGACATCTTTGTGACCAACCCTTCCCGGATACAGGAGGGGATCGACATGGATTCCGCCAACTGTGTCCTTATCAAACCAAACCAGATCGGGACTCTCACCGATACCTACGGGGCAGTTCATCTCGCGCATACGCACGGGATGGACACTGTGATGAGTCATCGGTCAGGGGAGACGACTGATGCCACCATCTCCCACCTTGCTACCGCGTTCCACTGTATATTCTTAAAGACCGGGGCGGTGGGTGGAGAAAGGGCTGCGAAACTGAATGAACTCATCCGAATCGAGGAGATAATCGCATGACAGAGAATGAGATGGAGATAGAACTCAAGGAGCCACTCGTCCCGGTGGAGGAGTACCTCGCGGCAGGGGTTCACATCGGGACGCAGCAGAAGAGCAAAGACATGAAGAGGTTCATCTACCGCGTGAGGGGAGATGGCCTCTATATCCTCGACATCAGGGCTACTGACGAGAGGATAAAGACCGCAGCACGGTTCATCAACCAATATGATGCACCCCATGTCCTGGTGGTCACTTCCCGACAGTACGGGCAGTTCCCTGCAAAGAAGTTTGCTGATGTGATCGGTGGCATTTCAGCCACTGGGAGGTATATCCCCGGGATGCTCACCAACCAGCACCTGGATGGGTACATCGAGCCTGGCGTAGTCATCGTCACCGACCCGATGGGTGATGCTCAGGTGATCAAAGAGGCGGTGCAAGCAGGTATCACGGTTGTCGCCCTCGCAGATACGAACAACATGACGAGTTTCGTCGACCTCGTCATCCCTACCAACAACAAGGGGCGTAAAGCACTCTCGATGGTGTACTACCTCCTTGCCCGCGAGGTCCTCAGACTCCGAGGTTTCACCACCTCACTCACGCTGGAAGACTTCGAGACAGATTATTAAAACCTAATTGCGTGGTGGAAACAAGTCCCATGAAAGTCCGGACAAGCACCATGGCGGGGATGTTCTACCCTAGGGAACCGAGTCACCTGGAGCAGCTCCTCGAAAAATTCTTTGCAGGAAGGGCAGCAGGTCTGAATGCAACCGGCATCATATCCCCTCATGCCGGGTATCCCTACTCAGGAGCGGTTGCAGGAAGGGCATTTGCCCAGATCGATCCCTTGTTTGAAGGGACATTTCTGGTAATCGGCCCAAGCCACCGGGGGTTTACCACTTCGATCTCCCTAGTTCCCTGGGAGACCCCGATCGGTATCCTGGACTCTGATACAGTTCTTGGTGAGGCCTGTGATGTTATGGTCGATGAACTGTCGCACCAGGCCCCTGAGAACTCACTCGAAGTTCAGATGCCATTTATCAAGTACCGTTTCCCCCGTGCACGGATCTTGCCAGTGCTCATGGGCAGGCAGGACATAGAGAGTGCAAAAGACCTTGCAGAGCGCATTCTTGCTGGGATCCGCAGCGTGGTGGCCAACCCCCACCGGGACATCCGGGTTATCGCATCGAGTGACTTCTCTCACTATATTCCTGCCGCAATTGCACGGCAAAATGACCTTTACGTGATTGAGGCACTCAGTAACCTTGACATTGAAGAGTTCTACCGGAGGATTGAGGGACTCTCGGTGAGTGCCTGTGGGTTTGGGCCCGTCGCAGCGATGTGCCGTATCTGCATTGGGCTCGGTGCAAAGACCGGGCATCTGGTTCAGTACGCGACCAGCGGCGATGTTACAGGAGACACCAGTGAGGTTGTGGGGTACGCAGCACTCGCGGTGGTGTAGTGGCGACCTGGAGTGCACCTGGCAAGGTGTTCCTCTTTGGGGAGCATGCCGTAGTGTATGGCAAGCCAGGGATTGCAATGGCAATCAGGCCACGGGTCTATGTGACGGTCAGAAAGAGCAAAGTGATGCACCATGCACGGTCCCCCTATATCGACGGGTGCTTCGAGGAGATGGGGGTGAAGGGAAGTGTCTATGTGAACTCCCAGATCCCCAGCTCTTCTGGACTGGGGTCTTCGGCTGCAGTGACTGTTGCGACAGTCTCGGCGATAAATGATGAGTTCTCGCTTGGATTTTCTCAAGAAGAGGTCGCAAATTCCGCATTTCTTATCGAAAAACGGGTCCAGGGCGGGAAAGCAAGTCCCACTGACACCTCTGTGGCCACATTTGGAGGCCTTATCCTGATCCTGGGCACCCAAAGGAGGCGCCTCCCGCCCCAGAACTTCAACATGGTGATAGGAAACACAATGGTCTCTCATAGCACCGGCAAGATGGTCGAGATGGTCGCAGAACTCAGGAAACGACAGCCTGATATCTGCAACCCGGTGATGGACGCTATTGAGGGTGTCACTATGGGTGCGCTCAGGTACCTTCAGGACCAGAGCCAGCTTGGGAGGTACATGAACATGAACCACGCGCTCCTTGATGTGCTCGGTGTGGGCCACCCCTCACTCACCCGCCTTGTCCTCGCCGCGAGGAGTGCCGGGGCGCTTGGGGCCAAGACAACAGGCGCTGGCGGGGGCGGTTGCATGATTGCGATCTGCCCCAGAACTGTCAAGAACCGAGTTGCAAAGGCTATAGAAACTGCAGAAGGGCGGGCTATCATCACCACCATGGACCCCGAAGGAGTTAGAAAGGAGAGAGATGTCACCTAGGGTGATCCTGAAGCTGGGAGGGAGTGTCGTTACCAGTAAGGGACTTTCGGGGGCGATCGATACCAGGACCATCGATGCGATAGCAGGAGAGGTTGCACGCCGCCCTGATGTACCACTGCTCCTGGTCCATGGGGCAGGGTCCTGTGGTCACCCCGAGGCCGCACGGTATGGGATAACGGGTGGTATCAATGCCAATAATCGCAGGGGTGTCGGAGAGACCCACCGGGCAGTTCGCCGCTTGAATGACGCGGTTGTGACAGGACTCCGTGAACATGACGTGGATGCTATAGGGATCTCGCCACTTGGCGCGTATTTCATAGAGGATGGAGACATAGTTGCCGCAACTACCGAGCAGCTCGGTGTGATGATCGATCTCGGCATTGTCCCTGTACTCCATGGCGATGTGGTGATGGACCGCACCCGTGGTGCCAGTATCCTATCAGGAGACCGCCTCGTTCGGACCCTCGCCCCCGCACTTGGCATTCAGAGGGTTGGGCTTGCCACCGACGTGGCAGGGGTACTCTCGAGAGATGGAGAGGTCATCCCGAATCTGACCCCAGGGGATCTCCCTTCCACCACCATAAAAGGGTCAACCTTTACCGACGTGACGGGTGGAATGGCAGGAAAACTGAGCGAACTTGTAGTCCTCGCACGTGAAGGGGTCCCATCTGAGATCTTTCACGTCTCCCGCATCGGTGATTTCCTCGACGGTTCTCCCCATGGGGGGACCCATATCCACGGGGGATGAGATGACGAACAGAGAAAACCATACCTCGCCCCGCAAACTCGACCACCTCATGATGTGTGCTGGAGACGATGTCGAACGCGGGTCTCCGGGGTTCGATGATGTACTGCTCCTCCATAATGCACTCCCTGAGTGCAGTATGGATGAAATCGACCTCCAGGTCACTTTCCTTGGTCATACCCTCCAGGCCCCCTTCCTGATATCAGCAATGACCGGGGGGCACCCGGAGACCAGAGAAGTCAACAGAAGGCTCGCAGCAGCTGCCGAGAAACTGGGCGTCGGGATGGGGGTCGGTTCACAACGGGCCGCACTCGAAGACCCCTCACTCGCGGATACATTTTCAGTCGTCCGGGATGCGGCACCTCAAGCATTTCTCATCGCAAACCTTGGTATCGTGCAGTTACGAGACCATGGCATTGCCTGGGCCGAACACGCGGTATCAATGATCGATGCCGATGCAATTGCTATCCATCTTAACTTCCTCCAGGAGGCCATCCAACCCGAAGGGGAATGTGATGCAAGGGGGTGCCTCGCCGTCCTCCACGAGCTCTGTGAGGCCACGTCCACCCCGGTTATCGTGAAAGAGACAGGAAATGGCCTATCATCTACCGTCGCTGCTGCCTGCTTTGATGCAGGAGCCGCCGCGGTTGATATCGGCGGGTTTGGGGGTACATCCTGGGCAGCAGTGGAGGGGAGGAGGGCTTCCATGTGGGGCTCATTTCCATGTGGGGCTCATCGGGTGATATGGAGCGCTCAGCACTTGGGCGTGTCTTTGACAGCTGGGGGATCCCCACCGTGGTGAGCCTGATCGAAGTGGCCAGACTGGGAGGGCCGGTCATCGCCACTGGCGGGATCAGGAGCGGGCTTGACATTGCAAAGGCTATCGCGCTTGGGGCAGGGGTCTGTGGTGCGGCACGCCCTCTGGTCCAACCGGCCCTGGAAGGGGAAGAAGAGGTCTGCAGGACGATGAATGGATACCTGCGGCAGCTCCGTGTCGCGATGTTCTTGACCGGAGCACAGAATATTTCAGACTTGAGATCAGTGCCGGCCACAATCACCGGAAAGACCGGTGACATGGTCGGGCGTTTCGCAGAGGTTGATAATGGATATTGAGATCATTGCAGTTGGCGGCTACAACGAGGTCGGGAGGAATATGACCGCCGTCCGCTGCGGGAAAGAGATTGTCATATTTGACATGGGGCTTCGTCTGGACCAGGTGATGATCCATGAGGACGCAGAGGTCGAGAATATGCACTCTCTGGACCTCATCCAGATGAAGGCGATCCCCGACGATACGATGATGAACACCGTGGAAGGTACAGTGAAGGCGATCGTCTGTACCCACGGCCACCTGGACCACATAGGGGCGGTCCCTAAACTCGCACACCGGTACAATGCCCCAATCATCAGTACCCCCTATACCACCGAGCTGATCAGGCAACAGATCGCAGGGGAACAGAAGTTCGGAGTGAATAACAAACTTTTTGCCTTAAAGTCAGGGCAACGTTACACCCTGTCCCAGAACCTCACCCTTGAGTTTGTGAGGATGCAGCACAGCATCATCGATACGGTGACTGCGGTGCTCCATACTCCAAGCGGGGCGATAGTCTATGCTTGCGACTATAAACTGGACCGTACCCCAGTTATCGGGGACCCCCCAGACTTCGGACGCCTCCGCCAGATCGGTAAAGAAGGGGTCATTGCCCTCATTGTAGAAGCCACCTATGTGGAACAACGGGGCCGCGCTCCAAGCGAGCGGATCGCCCGGGATCTTGTCAGGGACACTATCACGAGTTATGAGGACGACAAGAACGCCATCCTAGTCTCCACCTTCTCCTCCCATATTGCGAGAGTGAAGACTATCGCAGAGTGTGCCCACGAGATAGGTCGAAAACCAGTCTTACTAGGTCGTTCAATGGAGCGCTACAGCAGCGCTGCCGAACAGATGAAGCTCGTGGCATTTCCCGAGACAACCAGCATGTTTGGAAACCGACGCACCGTAGACAGGACGATGCGTCGTATGATGAAAGCAGGCAAGGAGAAGTTTTTACCCATCGTCACCGGACACCAGGGGGAACCCGGGTCCATCCTGACACGACTCGTGCAGGGCGACACCCCGTACAAGATAGATAAGGGTGACAAAGTGATATTCAGTGCCAAAGTCATCCCGAATCCGATGAACTATGGCCAGCGCTACTACGTGGAGGCCCACCTCAATATGGCGGGAGCTCGAATCTTTCCTGACCTCCACGTATCAGGGCATGGCTACCGGGAGGACCATTATGAGTTCATCAACCTCTTAACCCCACAACACATTGTCCCGGCCCATGGTCATATCAGGATGGCTTCCGCATATGCGGAGTTCTCAGAGGACCTTGGATATACCCTTCACAACGACATCCATATCATGTCAAATGGCCAGCGGGTGAAGATCGCGTGACAGGAGGAGGGTAGAAGATGGACCTTGACCAGTACCTGCAGGAGAATGAAGAGCAGATCGATAAGTTCATCCACCGCCACTTTGGGTCTGCAACAGGAGGTCTCTCTCTGGCAAGTGCCCACCTCCTTGTGGCAGGTGGCAAGCGGCTGCGTCCTGCAGTTCTCACGCTCGCAGCAGGTGCAATAAAGAAAGGCGCAGGAGCAGACGTCCTCCCTGCCGCCCTTGCCCTGGAACTGACGCATACCTTCACCCTGATCCATGACGACATCATGGACGGGGACACACTCCGCCGGGGGGTGCCCACAGTCCATACCAAGTGGGGAAATCCCACTGCGATCCTCGCCGGAGATGTACTCTTTGCGAGTGCTTTTGAGTTTCTCTGCCTCGCTGACGCAAGCCCTGAATCAAAGGTCCGTGCAATTTCGATTCTTGCCAAGGCAAGCGTGGAGATCTGTCAGGGGCAGTTCCTCGATATGTCCTTTGAGACACGGGACGATGTGACAGATGGGGAGTACCTCGAGATGGTGAGGAAAAAGACAGGAGTCCTCTATGCAGCTGCAGCCGCAATAGGGGGCACCCTTGCCGGGGGTTCCTCCAGGGTTGTGGATGCCCTCACCAACTACGGGATCTATACGGGAATGGCATTTCAGATCCAGGACGACTTGATAGACATCATCGCTGATGCAGGAGAGAGTGGAAAAGACAGAGGATCAGACATTAGAGAGGGAAAACAGACGCTGATCTCTATCCGGGCAAAAGAGGCGGGGATCGACCTCGCACCATACCGTAACTGTTCTGATCCAAAGGAGATGGACGCCCTGCTTACGACCCTAAAAAAATCTGGGGTTATAAATTCTGTACTGGCAACTGCATCTGATCTTGTTGCCAATGGGAACCGGAGGCTCAACACTCTTCCAATGAGTGAGGAGCGGGAGCTGCTCAAAGCAATAGGGGAGTTCTTCATCTCCAGGGGCGCCTGACCACATGGATGATGCGACAAGGGAGACTCTCCTGGTCCATGCTCTCGCAAACGCCGTGCGGCATGAGAATGTCCCACAGCCAGGTGCGGTCCTTGCAATGGTCCTTGGGAAGCATCCCGGACTGCGTGCCAGGGCAAAAGAACTTTCCGGCGCACTTCCCGGGGTGATCGCCGAGGTCGCAGATCTCTCACCCGATGCACGAAAGATCCGCCTTGCCGAGCTTGCACCAGGGCTCCATTTGGATGAGGGCGAGTCTTGTGCACGAGAACGGACCCTGCCACCTCTTGAAGAGGTAGGACCAACTGGGGTTGTGATGCGATTTGCCCCCAATCCGAGCGGTCCCCTCCACCTCGGCCATGCGAGGGCTGCACTCTTAAATGATGCCTATGTCAGGAAGTACGGGGGGAAGTACATCCTCAGGATCGAGGACACTGACCCCAAAAGGGTAGACCCTGATGCCTATGGCATGGTACAGGACGACATCCGCTGGCTCGGGGTAAATGTCACGGATATCGTGTACCAGTCCGACAGGCTGGACATCTACTACGATCACTGCAGGCGCCTGATAGCCCTGGGCGGGGCTTATGTCTGCACGTGCGAGAACGAACATTTTAAGGAACTGCGGCACAAGATGGCCGCGTGTCCCTGTAGGAAAGGGGACGTGGACAGTAACCTCGCCCGGTTCGAAGATATGCTCGCCGGGTCTTACTACGAGGGAGAGGCAACAGTCCGTGTGAAGACCGACCTCGACCATCCTGACCCTGCGATGCGCGATTTTCCGGCATTCAGGATCTTAAAGTCCCCAATTCATCCGAGAGTGGACGCCGAGGTCTACCCCCTGATGAACTATTCAGTCACCATCGACGACCACCTTCTCGGTGTAACCCATGTCATCAGGGGTAAGGACCATATCGCAAACACACGGCGCCAGCAATATATCTTTGCATACTTCGGGTGGGAAGTCCCAGTCTATGTCCACTATGGGAGGATGGGAATTGAAGGGGTGATCCTATCCACGTCCCAGATGAGGCAGGGTATCAGGGAAGGCACCTATGCAGGGTGGGACGACATACGTCTTGGGACACTGCGAGCCCTCGCACGAAGAGGGATCTCCCCGGATGCGGTGCGGGCAGCAGTCCTTGAGATAGGGACCGGTGAGACGGATATCCAGTTCTCCTGGGAGAACCTCTTTGCAAAGAACCGGGATATAGTGGACCCTGTAGCGAACCGTTACTTCTTTGTTCGCGACCCGGTCTGCTTACCAGTCGCTCACGCCCCCTGCCAGGTAGCTCATCCCCTCCTCCATCCAGGGAGTCCCGCACTTGGGACCCGGACTCTTCCCTTCAATGGGAATGTCATCATCCCCGGGGCAGAGGCGGTCCCAGGTCGGTTCCTGCGCTGCAAGGACCTCTTCAATATCTGTATTGAAGATGTGGGAGGTACCATATGCGCAAAATACGCAGGGGAGTCCCTCGCAGAAGCGCGGGCAGTAAAGGCCCCCATCGTCCAGTGGCTCCCGGACGGGGACGCGGCTGTCCACTGCACCCTGCACACACCGGAAGGTGACCAGGAGGGGCTCTGTGAAGCAGTTGTTGCGCAGGAACTTGGCAGGGTTGTCCAGTTTGAGAGGGTTGGGTTTGCCAGGGTGGACCGTGCAGATACCGGGTCGGTCAAGGCGTACTTCACCCACCGGTAAGACCACCCTATTTTCTCTGGCACCTCTTCAGACCGATTCAGGGGTCTTTAGGCTGAAAAAGAGGTTACAGTGGCAGGACCCGTCGCGGGCGATCTCTCCTTCGTGAAAGATGCAAGGGCAGACGATCTCGCGGTCTGCCACTGCGTCCCCGGACCTGAGCCGGCAGGGACAGTACCTAAGGCCGTACCTCCTCTGGTTCCGTGCGAGTCCCCGGATCACGACCTCGAGTTTTTTAAGTTCAGGGTTCAGACGCCACCCGTTCTCCCTGGCATAGGCCTCAGCCCATGTCAGGATCTCATCAAAGATCCCGTCCTCTTCAACTGAACTGGTTTTTGCACTATCTTTTACCATTGTAACTCCCCTGGAAAATAGAGGTCAGGCCCTCTCCCCGATGGCTTGGACCATAGAAGAGAAGATCCTCCTCCCGTCCACTGACCCCAGCACCTCATCTGATGCCCGTTCAGGATGGGGCATCATCGCAAGGACGTTTCTATGACCACCGAGCACACCCGTGATATTTTGGAACGAGCCGTTTGGGTTGTACTCATCAATGACCGCTCCGTCCCTGCTGCAGAAGCGAAAGACCACCTGGTTGTCACTAACTCCCCCCGCGGCCTGATCTGGAACATACCGTCCCTCACGGTGGGCAATAGGGATCCGGATAACCTCCCCATTCTTAAAGCGGTTCGTAAAAGGAGTCATCGCGTTCTCTATACGGATATAGACCCATCTACAGATGAACTTGGGATAGGCGTTCATGGTGAACGTCCCGGGGACGAGCCCCCGCTCAGCACAGATCTGGGCACCATTGCATATGCCAAGGACAAGGCCACCCTCCTGAGCATGCCGTACCACCTCGTCCATCACCGGAGTCCTTGCGGCAATCGCGCCTGCCCTGAGGTAATCACCATATGAAAAGCCCCCAGGCAGGACGATGGCGTCGTACTTCCTCTGCAGCCGGTCCTTGTACCACACGAGGTCGCAATCTACACCACAGATATCTGCAATCACATGGGCGACGTCCCGGTCACAGTTGCTCCCACCGAACTGGACTACTGCAAACCTCATTGCAGTACCTCGACTGAGTACCGGTGAATGATGGGGTTTGCTAAAAGCCGTTCGCACATCTGAAGCCCGAGGGTCTCGGCCTGCTCACGGTCCAAAGCTTCCAAAGAGATATGAAAGAGTCGGGAGGTTGAAAGGGCAGTGGTCTCAAATCCCAGGTTCTTGAGCGCTCCCTGGATGGCACGGGCCTCAGGGTCGAGCATCCCCTCTTTGAGAGAGACCGTGATCCTGATATTAAATCTCATGCGCCCCCCCACATCCAAGGATCCTCGCCGCAACTGAAGCGTATACTTCCATTACGTCCCCCTTGGAGAACCGGTACACATCCTTGTCAAGGGATTCCCGGGTCGTGCGGTCCCACAACCGCATAGAGTCCATACTTATCTCATCTCCCACCAGGACCTGCCCGTCTGCTCTCCCGAACTCAAGCTTAAAGTCAACGAGGTCGATTCCCCTTGAGAGGAGGTAGTCCCGCAGTACCTCATTCACTGCGAGGGCATAAGATTTGACAGTCGCCAGTTCAGCAGGATTCAAGATACGAAGCGCGATGATCAACTCGTCATTGATCATAGGGTCATGGCGGGAATCGTCCTTATAGTCGATAACAATTACAGGAGGGTCAAGGGGCGTCCCCTCGGCGATCGGATAGTTCCTTACCATCGATCCCGCTGCGATATTCCTGACTATCACCTCGAGGGGGATCATTGCCAGTTCGCGGACCCGCATCGTCACGTCGTCCTCCATACCGATGAAATGAGTGCGGATCCCACGCTCCTCCAGTAGTCGGAAGAAGAACGCCGATACTTTGGCGTTCCAGGACCCCTTACCCTTTAAAGTGTCAGACTTTCCCCCGTCGAATGCCGTGATCTCATCTCGGAAGAGAACGAGGAGTTCTCCATGGCGTTCAGAGGGAAAGAGCGACTTCGCCTTTCCGCAGTAGCGTGCTGGCCCACTCACCGGCATCCGGTTCCTCACCATGAGATCTTGGTCCAGCCGCGTAATAAGGGGTTCCAGCGCGGGGTGGTACCACCGCATGGCAATGAACCTGGGGTATATGCAGAGGCGCTCGACGAGGGTAGCGTCCCCCCTGATAGCGCGGATCTGATCGAAAGAGGGCCATGGGTGCTCAGGGTTGATGTAGTCGTCAGTGACAGGCGAGATGCCCCCTAAGTCGTCGGCACCACAGGCTATCACCCTGGCAGCATCGAGGAGGTTGGGGGGGACCTGGACTGCGACCTCCCTGGGAAGGATCTCACGGGCGCATCTGACTGTAAGACAGATCTCCTCATTGCTCACTCCCGGAATGTCTGCCATCAGTGTCCCGGGTTTGGGGCAGAAGTTCTGGATGATCACCTCCTGGATATGGCCGAACCGGGCGTGGAGGTCCCGGATGGTGTGAAGGGATGCGACCCGATCTTCCATGGTCTCACCGATCCCAAGTAGGATGCCGGTCGTAAAAGGGATCTGCAACCGCCCGGCATCCTCGATCATCGCGACCCGCACCCCGGGGTCCTTTCCGGGTGACCCCTCGTGGGCCCTCACGAGAGCAGTCGTCTCAAGCATCAGGCCCATGCTTGCGTTCACTTCCGCGAGCCACGCCATCTCGTCGTACGTCAGTACACCGGCATTGAGGTGGGGGAGAAGGCCAAGGTCTATTGCTTCCCGGCAGAGGTCATACGTGTAGGTGAGGAGGTCACTATAACCAATCCGCGCAAGGTGGTCAGTAAAGCCTTCTACAAGACCTGGTCGTTCTCCGAAGGTGAAGAGTGCCTCGGTGCACCCTGTCGCTGCACCCGCTCTGAGGATCTCTCTCACCTGGTCAGGAACCATGAGACACCCCTCAAAAACCGGGGTCTTGTACCCGCAGTAGTGGCAGCGGTTCCGGCAGACAGTGGTGAGGGGTAAAAATACGTTCCTGGAGAAGGTGAGGGCCCGCGGCATTGTATCAAAAGGTACTGTACTCTTAACTGGAAGATGAATCCTCACCATGCCACAGGAAAACCCAAGTCACACACCCGGGAATAGATCTATTTATTGAGATACTCCGTGCAACAGATGAAGTCGATGAAGGTCAGGGCCATAATCCCTTTTAAGCCGAAAAACCCTAAGACGCGTCTTTCCGGCCTGCTCTCACAACAGGAGCGGGAAGATCTGGCCTGCGGCATGCTCACCGATGTGGTGGCTGCAGTTACTGCCGCGGGGTGCACTCCTTCTGTCCTCTCAACCCACCAGTTCTCCTTTGGTCCAATGCCGGTTATCACCTGCACAGAGGGCTTGTCCGAGGCGCTGAACCATTATCTCGCCCTCCATTCGGGGCCACTCCTTATTATCATGGCTGACCTCCCTCTTGCAACTCGCGAGGCAGTCCTTCTGGCGACCCAGACCCATGCGGATATCGCAATCTGCCCTGGGCGTGGAGGCGGGACGAACGTTATTTTCTTAAAAGACTGCAGGAAATTTCGAACTGACTATTATGGAGCGAGTTTCTTAAAGCACCTCGCGATCGCAAGAGAGTTCGGGCTCTCATGCGAGGTTCTCGATTCATTCCGCCTCCACACCGATATTGATGAGGATGATGACCTGGTCGAGCTGCTGATCCATGGGGCCGGGGAGAGCAGTGCGTTTCTCACCAGGAATGGTTTTGTCCTCACCTCTGATAAGGGGCGTGTCAGGGTGGAGCGGAGATAGATTAGCGTCCCCCGGGGGACAGATAAAAGCAAGGCCACTTCGCAAACTGTGTCGTCAATTCTCCTCAAAAAAAGGGGCAAAGTCTCATTTAAGTACTACTTACGTCCCATGACGTGAGCAGCCGGGATGAAAAAACCATGATATTGGTTATCTCTTCCAGACCTCCTGGCCCATTGTCGGGGGGTCGATATAGAGGATCTCCTCTGCAGAGAATACCAGGACCACGAAATCGGGGTTATCAACTGATTGGAAGTACTTCTCAAACATAGGGTTCCAGTACTTCTTCTTTGTCGGAATATCTTCGTGAACTTTTCCTTTGGCCTGGATCACAACATAGGGGTCTGAAAATTCTTTTCCTGACCAGATGGAGATGGCCGCGTCTGGATTTTTTTTCAGCTGGTCCACTTTTCGTGAGATCTTCATCGTCCCACCAACAAGTGTCATGTCGTCGAATCCAGCAAGCACCATGAACCGCACTGCAGGCAGTCCTCCCGCAATCGTAGCGACGGCTGCCACGTGAGGCCCACCGATCACCTTCAGGATATTCTCTTTTAATGCCATGATGTAAACTCTCCAGAATACTTTATAATCATATCGCCGCGAGAGAGACGAAAGATTCAGATTTTCATCTACTTTCGAATAGTGCGGCGTTGTATTGAACCCTCTGCGGATCCCTGGTGTCCCGGTTGTGTACCAGGAAATGACGTGCATTAATTACAATGTGAATCATAAGAGGGGGAAACAATTCAAGCATAGTACAGTTTTCTGATTATATTCGGGCCCTCAAGCTGTTCCTCCACTGGATGATCGACAACGGGTATAACACCAAGGTGCCGAAGAAGAACCGGGGATATTCAGCTTGATCTCAAAAGACCCCATGGGCAAGACCGTAGCAGACCTCATCACCTCTCCCCCCGGATGAAGTGTTGAGCCTATTTGGCGGGTGCCGTCGCATCATAGACCGGTCGCTTATAGGTCTCCTTTACAAAGGGGGGGATGATAGGGCCGGGCAATCGCCCTGCCATCAGTCCCGAGAAAGCCGATCCAGTAAATTCCATGAAGATGCATGTACTCGGTCTCACCGCCGAGTCTGGAACATAATCGCACCAGAAAGGTCTGCTCCATCAAAAAATGCGACAGAGAGGTCAAGAAAGCTCATGTCTGCATGAAGTTTTGCCTTCCTGAAATTTGCACCCCGGATATTCGCCCCAGCTAGGTTGCACCCTGTAAAGACAGCCAATGAGAAGTCTGCTCCAATTAGGACTGATGACTGGAAATCCACACAGGTTAGCTTCGCCCCCTAAAAATTGGATCCGAGAAGGTTTGCATACCGGAAGTCCACATCTACCAGTGTAGTTGTTCAGGAAGTCCAGTCCGCCGAGGTCTGCACCATTAAAGTCCCCATCACGAAAATATGCGCCATTAAAACTCGCCTTTGCCATGATGCACCCCACAAATATCGGGCTTATCGCATAGACGCGATCAAGGTTGATCCTACGAAGGTCCCTTTGTATGAGGACCGCCCCAGTCAGGTCCAGATCCTCCTGCGGGTTCTTCTCTCTCCAGGTGTTCCAAGCCTCGACACCCTGCTCGATCAGGGCCCTGGATGCTGCACTGTCCATATACTAGAATAGTTCCCGGCATCCCCCTGATAGTTCTTCTCCAATGAGACAGGGAACCATAATGATGTTCTCCTGGGACTGGGGCGGCGCTCATCTAAAGACCTGGTCCCTGGGTTATACCCAGGATACCTATGCTGATTTTTCCATTCGGCAGGATCAGGCCCATTCGTCTCATAGCGAGAAGCACCATTCTTTTCTCCGCAATCCAGTGCACCATTATATTTGTAATTAATGGGATTGTTATCGGATTTTTTTGTAGACCCCACCATAATAGAGCAAAAACCGACTCTCCACATACTCTCCTGATCTATTCATCAGTTTCTCCTCCAACAGGATCCGTGTATATTTCGGGCCTGTTTTTTGCGGTTGTCTGCGGCAAGATGACCCTCCTGTCTTCCTTGTTCACACCTGCCGACGGCTAAACCTCACCCCGCTCCTTACACCATGCTCCTTGACTTTTTCGTTTCCGGTAGGCCTGCAAACCATAATCATCTGCACCAACAACCACTCATACAAGACGCCAGGACAGGTTATGGGAGTGAGGGATACCAATACTCATGAAGAGCAGAGCAAAATAAACTTCTCAAGCCTTTCTACTGAAGAGATCTTCTCTGTCCTGCAGACTTCCACAGAAGGGCTGACCCCGGAAGAGGCACAGAAACGCCTGGAACGCTACGGCCCTAATGATATCTCCAGTGCGAGGAAAAAGTCAGTCATAATCCAATTTCTAGCCCATTTCAAAAATATTCTCGTGCTCATCCTCCTTTTTGCGGCGATAATATCTATATTCGTAGGGGATATCTCATCTGCGACCATCATCATTATCATCATAGTTGCCAGCGTAACCCTGGATTTCTACCAGGAACATCTGGCTGAAGATGCTGCTGATCTGCTCAGGCAGAAAATTATCACTCATGCAACGGTGACCCGGGGAGGCAAATCACACGACCTCCCCCTTCGTGACCTGGTTCCCGGAGATATCATCTCGCTCTCTGCGGGGGATATTGTTCCTGCCGACGCCCGGGTGCTGTCAGAACGGGATTTGTACCTCAACCAATCAGCCCTGACAGGTGAACCTTTTCCCATCGAAAAACACGCAAAACCAGATCCACCGGAAACACCGGTCACCGAAGCAGGAAATTATGTCTTTATGGGTACATCGGTGGTGAGCGGCATGGCCACCGCGGTCGTCACCCGGACCGGTATGGCGACAGAGTTTGGCAGGATTGCCAGGACCCTGGTGGAACGACCAGAGGAGACAGAATTTGAGAAGGGCCTGAAGCAGTTCAGCTACCTGATGTCCCGGTTCATCTTCGTCCTGGTGATCTTTGTATTCTTTGTCAATGCATTGTTCCGGCATGGTGCCCTGGAGTCGCTGCTCTTCTCAGTTGCCCTTGCTGTCGGGATGACCCCGGAACTCCTGCCGATGATCCTCTCCTTAAACCTATCTAAAGGAGCGATTGCCATATCAGAGAAGGGGGCGATCGTCAAGCACCCTGAGTCGGTCCAGAATTTCGGGAGCATGGACGTGCTCTGTACCGACAAGACCGGGACCCTGACTGAAAATCGGATCGCCCTCATCGAATACCTGGGCCCTGACGGCAAAGTCAGCGACAAGGTCCTGTACTATGCCTACCTGAACAGCTACTTTCATTCAGGGATCAAAAACCCTCTTGATGAAGCGGTCATTGCCCACCACCAGATGGAACCGGGAGATTTCCAAAAGATCGATGAGATCCCATTTGATTTTGTTAGACGACGTCTTTCCATTGCCGTCAGTCAGGGAACTGAGCATATCCTGATATCTAAGGGGGCGCCAGAGGAGATACTCAGGATATGC
>JAPKXQ010000092.1 GCA_026394765.1 Methanomicrobiales archaeon | reverse complement strand
ACGAGCGCCGAGCGCTCGTGGATAACGAACAGAAATCTGGCGCAGCCCATTTACCGGGATCGACCAGGTAAGGCTGTGATTGGTGGTAGGATATGATTTTAATCGGATAGATCAGGTCATTTCTGAATTGGACCGAGTATGCCCAATAAAATTTGTGAGGAGTAGCGGACGGAAGAAGTAGCGGTTATTTCAGACAAGGATGTAGAAGGCCTGACCTTTTCACTCATATCCGATAAGCCAACAATAGATTTGATACAGCCATACAGCCCGGTGATGGACTTGGCGGGATTCGAACCCGCGGCCTTTACGTTGCGAACGTAACGATCTACCCCTGATCTACAAGCCCAGGTACCGCCTAACTTTTGTGATGCCAAGGGAATATAGTTGTTGGTACCCCCCATATCATTCCAGGAGAGGAGACCGGGATGCACCTGCTCATCTCACCCCCTGGATCCTTCTTGAGAAGCGCTGCCCGACTCACGACGATATCTGTGGAGAGGCCCTGGTGAAATCCCGCCTTGATGGCCAGGTCAACAGTCTCCTCGAACTTTTTAGGATGAACGAACCCACGGGACTCGGCGATGAGGAGGAGCCCGCCAGGGCATGTGATACTGGATAGGTCAGAGAGGATCGCCCTAGGGTCCCCGGTCTTGTGGAGTTACGTGAAACGCGAGGGTGAAAGAGATTATTTGGGGTATGTCGAGGAGGAGGAACCGCTCGCCTGCCAGGTGAAACTGGAACCGTGATGCCAGCCCCTCCCTCTCAACAGCGGCCATGAGGAGAGCGAGCATCTCCCCCTGCACGTCGGCCGCGATTACCGTCCCATTCTCACCTACCATCCTGGCCATGGGAAGGGAGAAGAAACCCAGGCCAGAGCCAAGTTCGAGGACTGTATCCCCAGACTTGATGAAGCGGCCGACAATTTGCTCTGGTGAGCGAAAAAGCCCTCGGAGCATCCAGCTGAGCATGCCTGCACATGCAGCCGGGTACACCACATGGTCCCCAGTCATTCACACCACCTTGGGGCTGTGTTCATGAGGGATACCTGATTCAGCCCAGGAGGTGCGTGGAGAGACTTGTACCTGATATATGCAAAAAATATACCAAAAAAAGTTTCAGAGGATGATCTCGATGTCGAGTTTCTCTGCCAGTTCCTTGTACCTGTTCCTGATGGTGACCTCGGTCACCCCTGCGACCTCTGCCACCTCTCGCTGGGTCCTCCGTTCACCACCGAGGATGGATGAGATATAGATAGCAGCTGCTGCAACACCGGTCGGCCCCCTCCCGCTCGTCAGCTCCCGCTCTCCTGCCTGGCGGAGGATCTCCACTGCCCTGCTCTGGACCTCTCCTTTCAGGTTAAGCCCTGAACAGAACCTGGGGACATAGTCAATGGGCGAGGTCGGAAGGAGTCTAAGACCCAATTCGCGGGAGATGAACCGGTATGTCCTCCCGATCTCTTTTCTTGAGACCCGGGAGACCTCTGCGATCTCGTCGAGCGTCCGGGGGACACTGCACTGGCGGCAGGCGGCGTATAGGGCAGCGGCAGCAACCCCCTCGATGCTCCTCCCCCGGATGAGGTTCTTGTCCACCGCGTCCCGGTACACGACCGCGGCCGTCTCCCTGACGTTCCTCGGGAGTCCAAGGGCGGATGCCATCCGGTCCAGTTCTGAAAGTGCGAATGCAAGGTTCCGCTCTGTCGCATTGCTCACCCGGATCCTTCGCTGCCACTTTCTCAAGCGGTAGAGCTGGGCACGGTTCTTGCTCGAGATCGCCCTTCCATAGGAGTCGCGGTTCCTCCAGTCGATCATCGTAGAGAGGCCCTTGTCGTGGATGGTAAACGTCATGGGAGCCCCTACACGGGAGCGCTTCATCCGCTGGTCATGGTCAAACGCCCGCCACTCAGGGCCCCGGTCTATGAAGTCGTCATCGATGACCAGCCCACACCCCTGGCAGACCAGCTCGGCCCGCTCATAGTCATGGACGAGCTGGCGCCCACCACATTCAGGGCAGACCGATTCAGTGTGGTCTTCTGCTTTTTTCTCCTTCTCTTTTCCGCGCTCTTTGAGGCGGGTCCTTAACGCTTCGCGCTCTGTTTGGAGGACCTTGAGACTTTCTACTTCCTGCACATGCATCACCACCTGGTCGCATCGAGAGCACCTCGCCCACCTCGATACGAGAGGTTTTTTGGGCGACTATTGCCGCATATGGAGCGGCTACACTCCCGAACACATCCACCACTCTCCCCACATACCGAAGATTCCGGTCCACCACCTCAGCCGAGAGTCGCGGGAGGTGAGCTGGATCACATCGTACGATCACCAGGCGCCCGCCACTCATATGGAGGGCTCGTCCCACAGGGCGCATCACACCACCTCGACGGATTCCCGTCCGGGCACTCCCAGGAAGGAGTGATGTAGTAATCTCTTTATTTTTTTGTTCAAGGTATATAAACAATTCGAAAATGTATATATAGTTCCATCGTCACCCGAGGAGGTCCCGAATATTAAACGTTAGCACGTCTCCCACCTCGGCGGGAGAGAGGCCCGCTCCCCTCGCTATTAACTCTTTCGCCTTCGCGTCGAGGAGATCATGGGGCGAGTGCGCGTCTGAGTCAACGACCAGGCGGCACCCCGACATACGTGCGACATGGACTACATGACCGTTTGTCCGGTTGTGTCCACCCCGCGAGGTGATCTCGAGAGCGACTCCGCATGCAGCGGCGAGGTCTGCCTCTTCCCTGGTGATCATGCCCGGGTGTGCGAGGACATCAACCTCCCTGCAAGCACAGGCCGCACGGTTCGTCCCCGGAGCCACAGGCTCCATTGGGGTCTCTCCATGGACCACCACGACCTCAGCGCCGTGCCGCTTTGCAAGAGATGCGAGGGCCTGGACCTCGTCGGGTGGTACATGGGTGATCTCAACCCCGGGAAGGAGCGTCACCCCGAACTTCTCAGCAGAGTCCCTCACCCGTGAGACTGCCTCAATAACGGATACGATATTGGAGGCGTCCACATGATCGGTGATCGCAACAGTAGTATACCCAATCACTGCGAGCCGACGGACGAGTTCAGTTGGGAGCATCTCCCCGTCAGAGTGTGTGGTGTGGGTATGGAGGTCATACAGGCCGCTCACCGGTTTTTCACCCCTTTTGACTTTGCTATAACTGGCTTCACCTCAAGTTTCGCGGCGACCTTTCTAATAAGGAGGGACTTTGCAGCAGTCGTCGTCACCACAACCCGTCCCCCCTTCGCAAACCAGTGCGCGGGGTGATGCTTCATCTCAGTGCGGTGCGGAAGTCCCAGCGCATTTAATGCTGCTACCAGGTCAGGTAGGTTTGGCTTTGGAACTCCCCGCCCCATGGGAACCCTCCTCCCCGCAGCCCGCGGAATGGTCGCGTCAAAGTAGCAGGGGTAGAGGATCACCTCCCCCTTCTGCCCCGGTGTCTTCATCCCGCGAGAGTGTTGGTGATGAATCTATAAACATCGTCCCTGCGATGATCCTGATCGATGCACCTCGTGGACATTCACCTCGAGAAGGGGATAGCAGAGGCAAATCGCCGGGCCGCGGAAGAGAATGCAGCACGATTGCACGCCGCTGGCGTGCGCGCTTATGACCTCCTCGGTGCGATCGGGTCTGGAAAGACCGCCCTCATCGAACGTCTCGTCCCGCGCCTCACAGATATTGGGCTCAAGGCAGGAGCGATCGCCGGCGACGTATATGGCGATGACGACTTCCAACGGCTCATCGCCCTCGGTATCCCGGCAGTGAACGTGAATACCGGTAAGGAGTGCCACCTAGACGCCCACCTCGTCAGTCATGCCCTTGATGACCTGCCCCTTGAGGCCATCGACATCCTCTTCATCGAGAATGTCGGGAACATGGTCTGTCCCACTGACTTTCTCCTTGGGGCATCTAAGCGTGTTGTGGTGGTCTCTTCTACTGAGGGAGACGACGTGGTCTCTAAGCACCCAATGATATTTCGGGAGAGCGGGATTGCGGTGGTGAACAAGGTGGATCTCGCACCCCTGGTCGGTGCCGACCTCACCAGGATGACTAGGGACATCGCCCGGTACCACCCCGGTATGCCGGTATTTATGACCAACTTGAAGACCGGGGAGGGGATCGGCCCGCTCCTCGATGAGATCCTAAAGGGCTGACCAGGTGGAGAGAGCCGCGCAGTTATATACCACCACGATGACATAGTGAGCGCATTCCTGCACAGAGGTCCCGGCATGGGCTGGTGGTACCACACTGTGCAAATATGGGGTCATTTACATGCATTGGCACGGTAGATCCATTCGAAAGTCCACCGGGGGGCGATACCACCCGGCAAGAGGCAAGAGGAGAGCGGAGATCGGTTCACCGTCCGCTGATACCCATATCGGCGCGGCCCGGAGGAAATTCTCCCGTCGCTTTGGCGGGAATATCAAGGTGCGGGCACTTCGCGAGGAGTATGCCTCGGTTGCGAAGTGTTCAACAGGTGAGGTAGTACGCGCGAAGATCGAGAAGGTCGAACAGAACGTGGCAAACCCCAACTATGTGCGCCGTAACCTCCTCACCAAAGGAGCAGTAATACGGACAGATATCGGCAGGGCGAGGATCTCGAGCAGGCCAGGGCAGGACGGCGTCATCAACGCGGTCCTGATCGAATAAGTACCCTAATATCTCTTTTATTCAGGCTCCCCTCACCTGATGTGTGGGGTGTGCGCCTTTCCGGTTGTGCCAAGGAGGATCTCACTGAAATTTTGTAAAATCTAATGCACAGGATCGAAAGGCTATGACAATTATCCAGGCTGTCGCCGCACCATTCCGCCATTCCAGAAAGGAACGCCTCAAGCGAAACGAGGTCGTTTACTTCTTGGCATTTGATCGGAAATGGATGAGTATCGAGGAGGCAAACACCCTCATACGCATCGCTAGTGAGCGGGGCCTCGTGAAGATGGAGGGCGACATGGTCACCCCCCTCTTTGACCCCGGTTCCGTGGAGATCCCGATCGGGTTTCGCCCCCAGGTATCAGTCATTACTGAAGACGACCCGGTAGAGGAACTAGTAGCGAGGATAGCGTCAGAGACGGGCGCAACACCCGGATCAATCATTGCAGATATGAACCGGCTCATCAAAGACTCCTTTGACGGCACGATAAACCCCGAAGCTGCGGTGGTCATCATCGCCAGGAATCACCGAGTCGCTTTTTCAGATCTTGTTGAACGACTCACCGCCCATCTACTGCAAGGGCTGAACAAGAGACCAGAAGATGAAAAGAAAAAATCATGAATCAAGCGCTTGATCAGGCGCGGGATCAGGCCCAGATAGGTAAAAATCTGACAGAAACGAGCAGGAGACCAATACACCATTTAATAATGGCGCCAGGTCTTTGCAGGTCTCGTGTGTGATACTGCGGCGCAGCGCTGTTATTCTTTCTTCTCGCCCTCGGAGGGCTTCTCTTCAGGCTTCTTAAATATATCGTCAAGGGGCTTTTCACCATAACTTGTGACTTTGCCATTGATCTGGACAAAATCTGCAGTGACCTCGTTGCCCCTGAAGGACTTGCGCCGCCGCATCCCATCCATAGTGGGATAGAAGCCCACGCCCCCGGCCACAAGGAGACGGCGACGACCGGTATAGGGCAGGTTCCTCCGCGCGGGAGTCCCGGTCCGGTCAGACCCCCCCGTGATCTCCATCCTGTAACCGGGAAGGCCCATTGGGCCCATCTCAACCTCTTCTCCGATACGTTTGCCCATGATCGACCCGGCCGCACCACCGGCCACATCGATCTTGTAGGACCTTCCAGTTTTTCGGTCTGATAGGACCACCTTGAAATCAACCATGCTGCTTACCCTTCCATTGGTCGCGTATGCGCCGCTCGCCGCCGCATCCAGGCGGACCTTTCCAGGAACGGACAGTATCACACCGGATCTTTGGTGGCCAGGCCCGCTCTGAAAGCGGGACCCCGGGCAGTACCCATGTAATGGCGTGAGGAAATTATAAAATACTACTTCCCCCAGAAGGGGCTCTCACGCCGCTTCAAGGTAGTAAACTCCCTCAGCACCTCCTGGGTGCTGATAGGAAGGTGGGAGAGCATCTCTTTTTCAAGGACCTTCACATGCCGCTCTGGGATCTCGACAATGAGGTCGTCTTCTACATTCACCTGACGCCCCACCGTAGCGCCCTCGATAGAGATTGCGACCTCTTTTCCTGCTTCAGCCTCCCGTATACTCTCCTGATTGTACTGCATCGTCTTTATCAGACCGACCTTCTTCCCATCCAGCCTGATGAGGATAGTTCCTGTCCGAAGAGTCCCCCCAAGCACCCTTACCCCCACGACGGCAGGGTTACTCTGGCGGAATATACAGTGAGGGAGGACCCGGACCTTGGCAGGGAGGACGATCTGCTCAAATTTCTGCTGATCCTCCTTCCGTTTTCGTTCGTCACGCCAGGCGAGGTACTCATCGACGATCTGGTAGATCACCCGTCCTGCAATGATCCTTACACCTTCGGGCCCGGCCTCCTTGAGGATCTCCTGTGCGTCGGGCAGAATGGGGGTATTAAAGGCGAGGAGGACGCGATAATAGGGGTCCTTCAGGGTCTCGGCATCGATCAGGTCATGGCGGCTTACGGGCCCGACTTTAGCCTGCACCACCCCGATCCCCTTCTGATCGAGTTCCCTGGCGATGGCTTCAAGTGCCCCTATGGTATCTGCCTTCACCACAAGTCCCTCTGGGGATATCTTAACATTGATCTGTGCCATCTCTTCGTAGACCGCCTTTTGCGCTTCTTCATGGTTGTCACGCACCACCCGTAGTGGTGAGCCGGGGATGACCCGCTCAAGCCCGGGAGCTGACACTTTCACACCCGCAGCGGCGACGACAGACTTCACCCTCGCAAACCGGTCTTCAACCAGGATCTCCTGCATGGGCCTCGGCTGGAGGAGTGAGCGGACCTTAGTAATGATCACACCGTCCTGAGTGGCAACAGCGAACTCGTCCCCAACTGATAGGGTTCCATCATAGAGGATCAGGTCCAGCGTCATCCCGAGCCCTCGCTCCTCTTTCACCTCGAGCACAGTCCCGCACCCTGGCCGGTCTACGCAAACCTCCAGGTCCTGCTCCATGTACCGTTGAGCAAGGCCTATCATTACCATGAGGAGCTCGGCGATCCCCTCCCCGGTATGGGCGCTTAATGGTACTACCGCGAGGTTACGGCGAAAATCAGACACCCGGTCGAACCGTTCGGCAGAAAACTCATGCTCTGACAGGACCCCAACGATCTCGTAGACCTTCTTTTCAATCGTCTCTCTTACCCGCTCATTCTGGAGCGGGAACGAGGTCGCGAATAGCTCGTCACGTGACGGTCTCCAGCCCTGGACCCGGTCAATCTTGGTCGCTGCCACCACAAATGGTGTCCTTGCGTTTCTGAGGATCTGGAGGGCCTCGAGGGTCTGGGGCTGGAAGCCCTGGACGATATCCACAACCAGGATTGCCATATCCGCGAGCGCCCCCCCACGTGCCCGGAGCGTGGTAAACGCCTGGTGACCGGGTGTGTCGATGAAGAGGAGGCCCGGTACCCGCAGCGGCATCTTCTCCATGCTCCGGCTCATCGTCCTGATGGCGTCGATCGGGACCAGCGTTGCCCCGATATGCTGGGTTATCGCTCCTACCTCATTCGCGACCACCGAGGACCCGCGGATCCGGTCGAGGAGTGAGGTCTTCCCATGGTCTACGTGCCCGAGTACGCAGACGATCGGGGTTCTGATAGTATCAGTCCGCTGCTCCTCATCTCCCATACCGACCACCAGAACACTCCATGGATTCCCCCACCACAAGGTCGCGGGTCAAAGGAGGCATCGATCCCCTAAAACCCCCATGAGATGCACTGCAGAGAATCCCACCACGCAATTATACTGCACATAGACATTATAAATATGCTCCGAGACTGCCACTTTTCCTTCCCAGATGGCGCTATCACGAATCGGCCCCGCACTGTGCCGTAATGAAGATACCTATATTACCGCCCCTGCCAACATACACTGGAGCAACCTGCCAGGGTGGGGTAGTGGTTATCCTAGGGGACTGTGGATCCCTCGACCCGGGTTCGAATCTCGGCCCTGGCCTTATCATCGGTTTTTTTCTCATTCTTCTTTTGGGCTTTGTTTGTTTGTTATTTTTTAATTGTAATTCAAAATGAAAAAAAGTGATCTTCTCATCAACTTGACTCTCAAATCGGGGTTTTGAATACAACACATGATTTAACCCATACTGCATAAAACGACATATTATTGATTCTTGCGAGACTTCCCCAAGCAATCCCTGCCCCCCTGATAACAGGGATAAGAGGATTGTCTCTTACGGAGCAGGTTTGTATCAATATCAGCAGATCTGTTTTTTTCGGATTTTTGATTTAAGAGGGGGAGTCGGTTCCAGAGAATGGAGAAAAAAAGAGAGAAGAGAAAGGGTGGTGTATCCCTTGATTATGCATAGGCACACGAATTAAGATTAAATGACGAGATACCTCATGCCTTATTGTTCTTCGATGAACAAACCCTATCCGAATGCCACCACGTAGCTCGTACGGTACCTGTCTCCTCTGCAGGGCCGGTATTGGACAGGCCGTCTTACCTCATTATGATAGAGTGGTAGCGCATGAAGGACCTCTGGATGCTGTGCTCGCCCGTCATGACACATGTCTCCTTGACCTCAACTGTATGATCCGCGAGTTCTTGAAGAAATGAGATGAATATATCAGCACATTTACCTTAAATGGGACCAAATTTTCCTTATCCGAAGATATAGGTGGGCACGGCCTCTCGGTTCCACTCAGCCTCCTGATCAGTCCGGGCATCTCGTTCTCCTGCGAATATAATTTCGATTCGACGACCATTACATTGAGCGTTGTTGGGCAGACCCCGGTAGTACCCGTAAACGGACCGCTCTGTCTTATCGCAAGAGATATACACCCCGATATACCCTGCAGGGTGTGGAAAGAAGGCAGAATACCCTGCTGCGAATTGGGATGAGAACTCGATCCCACTGTTCGTGTGCCGTGACTGCGTCACCAAGAATGCCGGTGACCAGGACTTCGAATGGGTAGACGAAGTCCTGAACAGGAATAAGGGCGGGGATGTGCCTCATTCAGGTGAAGATACCGCAGCCCCTCATATCATTGATGCCCAGGGATCATACCTTAAGAAGGAGATACTGGGAGTTCTCAAAGAGGAGATCTCGCGATATGGAAAAGAGCGGGGTATTCGGGCCATGAGCATCGTCATCGCGTTCTCCACCAGCATGTACGGGTTACTCGGGAGAATGGTGTCAGAATGGGACGTCGGGACCGTGAGGACATGCCTGTTGAAGGAAATGGTAGCGACTCCCGGCCATTCCCAAAGAGAGGGAAGATGAGATCGTTCCGGTCATATGCAGGTTCCAGTTGTACCTCCATGTGGCTGGACACCTGCTAGATGCGAACGGGATTTCGAGGGCACTCCAGGAGGCAGAACCCGCATATCTGGCTTTGATTGCAGCCAATGAGAAGGAACGGGATCTGTTTGCCCAAACAGTGTTGGACCTGTTCATTCAACATCTCACAGGGAGAGAGAATCAAGGTACAGAGCTGTATCGCATAAAAAGGGAGCGACAATAGTAACCAATGAGTCCACTATCCGGAATACCATGATCCGCTTACGTTGCGATGAGTTCTGCGAGCGGTTCCCTGACAAAACAATCGCTGAATGCTGCACTCTTATAGTCAAGGACCTGGCCAGCCACCCCGCATCACCCCAATCAAGGGGAGACGTGACACTCTGGAGTGCTGCGATCGTCTATTTGGCATGCCAGAGAAGAGACCTAATACGTCGTGGGACAGCAGGGTCTCATATTGGGAAGGAGATCGCATTTTTCTTTGCCACAAGCCTCTCATCTACTCGGAACAAGGCCTCGACATTGAAGATGTACCTTCACACGAAAGATCGGGTAATTGAGGAGGGCAACACCCGGGAGATTGTGACCCTTGGAAGACCCTAAACCCAAGTGGTTGATATAGGGCCGTCCTTTACCTTCTTTATCTGAACACCAGACAAGGGAAAAAGTAGAGGTCGATTATCCCTGACAGCACCCGGTCAAGGGGATGTACCTGCCTCACATCCAAGCGTCCAAAAGCATGCAACTCTTCCCACTCCTTCTCTTCCGTGGTCTCCTCCTGCAAGAGGACTTTCAGTATTTCGAGCAATGCCCTCAAGCACCGCGTATTCTGGACATTCCGCTCGTCTTCAGCCTCTAACTGATTTAGGAAGGAGGCTGATTAGGATCAGCAAGACCGAACAGTGAAACCTTAACCCAGGGGTGAGTCACGTCTCTCCCCCTTTGCTTTTTTCTCTCTACTTGAGTTAGAGCAGGTCAGGGAAAGAGGAACTGGGTCTCACCCCCGGGTACAGCAATATATCAGAATGTGGCGTATAGCGTGCCGATCATGATAATAACCCCCATTCCAGAGATGGTGTGGGACAGAACCAGTAAGGTGATAAAAAGAGATGCACACCCGGTATAAAGGGTGGGGGGTTTTAACCCGGTTCAGTTATAGGTTCTGAAGGGAATTATCTCGTCAAAGACCTCGATCGTCTCGACCTGGGGGGCAGTGACACAGATCTCGGCGCGGTCGTTATTCCGGGTCGTCCCTCCAAGGCTCACCGACTCTCCCACAAAGAGAGGTGTCGGCATCCTCGCAGTCTCGACCACCCCGTCAGAACGGGTCACTCGGATGTTCACCCCAGATATGAAGTTGAGACCATTGCCCCCGCGGCATGTCACAATGATCCGTGGGTTGATCGACTCTCCATTGTTCTGGACCTGGAAGTCGATGCTGTAGATGTTAGGGAGAATGCCTGGGGTGCAGAACGTCCCCCCAGCCTCTGTGGGGACGACTGTTTGCGATACGACCGGTGAGACCACAGGGGGCATAGTCACCAGCAGGGTTGTGGGTGGAGGAGTCGCCTGGGTGGTCGTGGTTGGACCAGGGGACCCCGCAGGTCCGCTGCAGCCGGAGACCAACAAAGCTCCAAGGACAAGGAGCACAAAACCAGCAATTGGTAGACGGGACATAGTAATTCCATCATCATCGTGTAGCATCAAGGTTGTGGGATGCTAGGTGGAGGTTCCGGTACTACCCCGAATGAGTGCGAGTGCCTCGTCTGGGGAGAAACCCTCCTCGAGGACCACGCAGTCTGCCCTCCCGCCTTCAATGACGACGAGTGCGACCGGGCGGTGAAACACCATGAGACCCCCGCACGAAAGCCTGGCCTCCCGCACCAGGGGTATGATCAGCCGCCCTTCAACCTCTTGAACTCTACCTGCCCGGATATCCGCTCCTTGCATCATACATCACCCCCAGGTGCACCCAGAGCAGGGTCCCGCGCTTGTGCGCGTGCTCTCAATGGAGATTTGGAAGCCCCTGCCACACTAAGCAGTCGGATAAGAGGTGGGATGAGCAGGAAAGGACGGCGGACTCGAATGGAGAGCGCGACCCAGCCCTGTAGTACCGCCATTGAAAAGTCAGGAGTGACCCGAACCGCAAACCTTTCTGGGGGAATTTGTGCCTTGACCACCCAGTACAGCCCATACAGGATTCCTGTTGCAGCCGGGCTCGAAAAACCGATGGTCAGGTCGCCTGAAAGAGACCGAACCGAGGTCTCACTGATGATCACCTTGATGCCACGGACGATTGCGAGGAGGAGATGGGGCAAGTCCTCACCAAAGTCATGGAAGGAGAAGCCTTCTTCTCCAGGAGTGGGCAGGCGTAGTGGCCACGCGAAGACAGGTCTTTTCAAGATGAGGATTACAAGGTTCCAGGCACTGTCCCTCCATTCCCCCCGCAGCCCAACCATATGCCACGTGACTGTGCCATCGAGCAGGGTATGTGCCCCCTCGTGACGTGCATGAAAGGTGATGTCGAGATGGACTAGGAGGAGGGCGCCAGCGAGGATGAGGAGGAGTCCCAGAAAGATGAATAGGAGGACTAATGCCGCGATCTCCATATATTCACTAACCTGATATGAGAGATTGGGGGGAGTTGCGCGCCCCTAACCCTGCTCTCCGCTCTTCCCGGCTCTCCGCCCTACCATCGCCTGGATCGCCTCGATCGCCTGGGGCGCAAGCTTCTCAGAGACTGCACTGATAGCCTGGGCAATCGGCCCCTCTTTCCGCAGTGAATAAATGGTGACCCCTTCAGGCCCGGGCGTCTTCTTGCTGATGAGGACGAGGGCTACAGGAGAGATCCCACCACCGCCACCGCCCCCTTCTCCATCATGCCCCTTTGAGCTCCGCCCCCCTCCGCCACCAAAACCAAGGCCGTACTCAACCACCGGGATAACGACACAGTCCCCGATCTCGATCGGAGTTCCCAGGACATTGGCGGGTGAAATCAGTCGTGCAAGCTCATCTGCGGTTGTCTTCACCATAGTATCGCCGCTCATTTCTACCACGGTAGGGAATAAGGCCCGTTACACGGATAAAGGCTCTGATCGGTAGTCAGCATAAGGATATGTCAGAATTGTGACGTTTATCTGGTCCGGGGTGCCATTCCCGATAACTTATGTGCAAACAAAATATCAGGTGGAGCAGGATTGGATCTGTCTACCGCTGCGTAGAAGTCGGTCCAAAAGGAGACGAGGAATTGGTTATTGCAGGTAACGCCGATAGTTTGGTTTTATACATGAGTTCCGGGCTTTTTAATATTACCGACAAATTAAATTAGAGAAGTTTAAAGTTATACTGATATCCATTCAAATCTTTGATTCTCATGTCATTAATACCGGTAAGTGCTGATTCTAATTTCTTCATAATTTCC
>JAPKXQ010000073.1 GCA_026394765.1 Methanomicrobiales archaeon | reverse complement strand
CCTCACAGGACGAGGCTTCTTCGTCAGGATGCTAACAGTTCCAGCAGCCCGTTGTTGCCTTCCTCAAACTTCGCCCCCCGCATACCGACGGTTTCGGGTGACAGGTGACGCCGGACCACCCGGGCTAGTCCCCGATATACATCATCCCATCACGGGATAAATACCTCCCCGCTCACCAGACCCTTCCAGCGTTCGATAGCATGCGCCATTCTGCCTTTGTCAGATTTATCAAAGAGGTCCAGGGTTGCAAGGACACTACTCCCCCCAATGACCTCGTTGAGCCTGAAGAGGTCCCCATGATACACAGTGATCTCCTGGTCCCCACGCGCCTCCCCCACCAAAACAGGCCTCTGTCCCACAGGTTGTGCCTTCATTTCAGTAAGGGAGTGATGCATTATCACGTCATTGACAAGAAAGTACTCCCTGTTCACACCGATGTTGAATGCGGCCCAGAACGCCGCAGAATACCATGCATCGTTCATAACAACCGATCTTACCGCGTTTCTCGCCGCCACGAGCCCCAGTGTTCCGGCCCCGCAGCTCGCATCGACAAAGCAGTGAGGGTTGGTAGCACTGATCCGTGCTTCTACTTCTGATATCTTCGGGTCATTGCCCCGCGGAAATTCCAAGTGAATGGTCGACTGCTGTTTGTAGACGACGATCGGCCCCATCGCTGTCCCGAAAACGTCAGCTCGCACGTCGCACCCGGCAAGCAGGGGGTATTCACGAGGGGTCTTTTGCAGGCCTGGGTCTATGATCCCAGGGACATAGGGTTCCTGCTTCACGACACCACGCACCTCTGGGACTTCCTCAACCATCCGGCGTGCAACGGCCTCTGTGGGATGGGGACTCAAAAGGACGAGCGAGTCCTTCGGAAGAAAGGGAGGGAGTCCCATGACAAACCCGGGATGAACGAGGGGTTGACCAACGGCCCCGAGTGGCTCACTGCCGCAGAATATCTGCTCTTCGACAAGGATGACCCAGAGGTGGACAAAAACTTCATCGATGAAGCGCTTGCCGCAGGAACAGGGAACCTTATAGAACCTCCTGGGTGGTGGGACACGCTTAGGGTGGGGGCTGATAATGCATTCAGTACAGCCCTTGAATACCGTGGGGAGCTTCTCGATCATTTCATGTGCAGAATTGACGCAGTCTTTTCCACATACCGGGCAGTCCATGATGTGGCGATTGGGTGCGGCCCCATAGAAATCTTCGCTTTCAAAGTACCAACAGGATTACACCTAAAAGTGCTATGGCAAAGTAACCCAGAGAAAGCGACCTCATGGGCCCGATGCGATTCGAACGCATGACCGCCCGGTTATGAGCCGGGCGCTCTCACCAGACTAAGCTACGGGCCCGAGGAAGCGCCGCCAACAGGACTCGAACCTGTGACATGCTGGTTAACAGCCAGCCACTCTACCAACTGAGTTATGGCGGCACAATTGATCTGCTTTATTTAGTTATTTTTCACCGGGGTTAAAGATAGCGGTAAATAAACTGGATCTCTCAATTTGCTTCTACCCCCACCATTCCCGGACAGGGAACAGATACTATGTCATAAACTGGCTGAAAAGTGGGAAACTCCCCTGAATCGTCATACTTGACCTCTACCCCCCAGGCGTTCCACCCGCACAATCTCCCCAGGTGAGAGGTTATGTGACGCTATAAATCCAGGAGGTGCCTCGATGATGAACCGTGCCTGAGCCGGGGGCCAAAGGAACGGACATTCTCCTGTCGGGCCACAGGGGGGCGCATACTGGACCATATGCAAGATCTTTCCCTCTATATCGACCCAGATAATATCGATAGGAAACTTCATCCCATACATCCAGATCGGTTGCTTAAGAGGAGGATCGAAGGGAAAGACCATCACCCTCGGTGATGGGAACGTATCATACACCGACAGGCCGGCCTCCTGCTCCTGCGGGGTTGCTGCGACGATGACACCATATGACGACCCGTCCTCCAGGATAACCCTTGGTTCCCCTGACCCCAGCCCCAGGGGAGCGAGCCAGACGATGAGGGCTCCACCCACAATTATTGAGAGGACTAGGGCTATCCAATACTCTGACCTCCGCCGTGCGACTACAACCTTTTTCCCAGTTACTGCGCGCTTTCTCTTCATACTCATTCAAAAATTACAAAGGCCCTGCCCAATAGGATATACCACGACACAGAAAAAAAACCTGTATACACGGGTTCACCACCAGATCTCGAACATAAGTCAGCGATGAACGAAGGTTCATAGAAGGCTATGCAATACAAAGTTTTGCATATCAGAGATGGGAAAGGAGATTGACTGATCTACCCATATTCCACCAATTGCGGATCATGAAAATCTCCCCCCGTCAGGTGCCTGGACCCCTAACCCCTTTTAAGAGAATGATGAGGTCGTCTATGTCCCGGTCGATAGTAGTGAAGAGTTCCTCTGCCCTCCCTGTCGCCATCGCACCCGCATGAGAGGCCCTGATATAGCCCATCTGCTCAAGGACACGGAGTGAGTAACGAATACGGTGAAAGGGCAGGTCAAGGATCTCAGAGAGTTTATTGATCCCGATTGGCTGGTGCAGCGCCACAGTTCTGAGGACAGCCATATGGCGGCTGAGAAGTTCCACCTCGTGCCGCATCTTTTCAAGCATGTATACCCCGGAATGGTGGTATCATCTCACTGGTTCTCCTCGAGCCATACCCGTGCTGCCCGGTATTTCGCTCTGAAATACCACACGAGGGCTACTACTACCACAACAAGGGTCAGGGTGAGAGGTGCTGCGATGGGGGGCGGGGCCTTTAGGGCCGCAAATACCGCAATTGCGATCAAGAGAACGATCAAATTGAGGACGATGGTGAGATGGTAGAACTTCCACTTGAACCTGTCCCGTGCCTTTTCGTCCATGGATATATCGTACATGACCACACCCATAAAACATTATAATGCTTCCTCATGGTCTTGTACAAAGCACCGCACTGCAGATGCCTCCATGCACCGGTTCGTCCAATAATCATCATCATTTCAAGCGAGGGTATCCCTTCTCCCCTTTCAAGAGTTAAATGACAACAATAATTCAGGATTATTCTCAAATCCTTGGTGATGGAGGCTCTTGATGGTGCAATTGCTGCACATAAGGCAGGAGGATTTGTAGGGTATGGGTCCTCCCAGAACCCAGATATCCTCTACCTCACCAGGTTTCAGACAGGGGACCCGGTCGTATACGTGAAGCGACCGGGCGAGGGAGGAGTCCTCGTGGTCTCGCAGATGGAAGTCCCCCGTGCCTCGCGAGAAGCGCGGTGTGCGGTGATCTCCAGGGCAGAGGCAGGCCTCCCTGCAATTCTGAAGGAGGAGCAGGACCCATGGCGCGCTATCGCGCGGATGATCACTGGACTTGTCAGAGGAAAGGTCCTATTCTCCCCAAGTGCCCCCTGTATCCTCGCAAAGGAGATTGCGGCGCTCACCGAGATCAGCGTGGACAAGGGTACCGTGGAGCACATTCGTGCGGTGAAACGAGACGATGAGATCGCACAGATTCAGGCAGTTCAGACAGTAAACGGCGCAGCGATGCGAATGGCACAAGGTATCATCAGGAGATCACGCATTGAGGGGGAAAATCTCCTGCACAGGGGATCGCCCCTCACCTCCGAATACATCAGGGGAGTTATCCAGCGTCGCCTCCTTGCCGGGGGGTGCCATGGGAGGGACATCATCGTCTCCTGCGGCGCTGATACCGCGATACCCCATTCCGTGGGTAGCGGCCCCCTGGTCCCGGGAGAGCCCATCGTTATAGACATCGCCCCACGGGACGAAAAGAGCGGCTACCACTCTGACATGACCCGTACAGTGGTGCGCGGGGAGGCAGCCCCACAGATCAAAGATATGTTCCGCGCGGTGCAGGAGGCTCGGGACAGAAGCATTGCCCGGATAAAGGAGGGTGTGAGAGGGGATGACCTCCACCAGGAGGTGTGCGATCACTTCCAGGACATGGGATTTTCAGGAGTTCAAGGAGGTTTCATCCACAACCTCGGCCATGGGGTGGGGCTCGCGGTCCATGAGCACCCCTCGCTGGGCCCTGGTGGCGGCCCTCTTGCTGCAGGAAATGTCATCACCGTCGAGCCTGGACTCTATCTCCAGGGCGTGGGTGGTGTCCGCATCGAAGAGATAGGTCTTGTCGTGCGTAACGGCTTCCAACCATTCACCCGCCGTGAGAGGGACCTCCAACTATGAATGACGAGATCCTGACAGCCTACTGCGAGGCAGGAAAGGTTGCTTCCCGGATTCTTGATGAGGGAAGGTCCATGGTGAAGGTGGGGGCCCCCTATCTCGAGGTGGTAGAGGCGATCGAGGCGAGAGTCACCGAGGAAGGGCTTATGCTCGCCTTCCCCCTCAACCTCTCTCTCAATGAAGACGCAGCTCATGACACGGCATCAGGGGGGGACGCGCGGACCTTCAAATCCGGTGACCTAGCAAAGCTCGACCTAGGAGTGGCACTTGATGGATATATCGCAGATACCGCCTGCAGTATCGATCTGGGCTCACATGACCTCCTGGTGGAAGCATCATCCCGTGCACTCTCAGCAGCTATCGAGAAAGTCCGCCCCGGAGTCCCGGTTGGAGAGATCGGGGGTGCCATTTATAAGGAGATAACTGACCTGGGTTTTCGTCCTATTGCCAACCTCACCGGTCACGGACTCGACCGTTTTGTCATCCATAAGCCCCCAAATATCCCAAACATACCACTGCCCCACAGCACCCCTATTGAAGAGGGGATGGTCTTTGCAATCGAACCATTCGCCACCACAGGGTCAGGATTTGTGACCGAAAGACGCAGGACTGAGATATTTCAGCAAGTGGCTGAAAAACCAGTGCGAGTGGGATCAGCACGACTACTGATGGAGGAGATCCGAACCAGAAACGGCCTTCCCTTTGCCAAGAGGTGGTTCCAGGTCAAAAAGACAGATATCGGTCTTACCACACTCCAGAGGACCGGGGCCATACGGAGTTATCCCGTACTCTCTGACACCCCAGGCTCATTCGTCTCTCAGGCAGAACATACCGTGATTGTGACTGATACTGGCTGTATCGTAACCACCCGGTGAGATATACTTATCGCGCGGGAGATACCACATTTCTGGTTACTGGTATGCCAGAAGAAGACTCAACCCTAGCTCTTTTTGAGATTATCCTTACGGCAGAGCTTTTCAACCGAATGCCCGGCTTGGACCATAACGACTTGCCCCCACGCTGCAGGAAAGTCTTTGCAGTCAACGGGGGGGGCAGTATCCTGCGACCCCTGGTAGTTTCCGACGGGACACTGTCGCGCGCACTTGGTATCGAGAGTGCGCATACCATCCTCTCTGCAAACCCATTCGTCTCTTTCGAGACATTCGGGCAGCGACTGAAGATAGCAGCTCCTGATGCCGCAGCCCGTTGGTTCATTAAGGAAGGGGGCCTGGCCAGGGTCAAGTCAAACCCTGCAATCGCCTACCACTTCAGGGGCGATAAGGAACTGGGAGTAGACTATCAGGCAGTAAGGAACGCAAACCCTAGGATCGAAGATAGCCAGGGATATGTAGAGGCTAGGGTGGCGGAGATAACCGCCGTAGATGACCGGTTGAAGAGTGCCCTCGACCTGATCGTGGTGAGGGCGCCTGAGGAAGTTGAACGCGAGGTGGGAGATCTTGTACTCACCCCTGCACAGGAGCGGATCCTTGCAAAGATCCGGATCGCGCTTGAGCACCGCGAACTCCTTCTGACCCACAGGATCCACGAGGTCGGAAAACTCCTCTTCATCGGTCCTCCAGGGACTGGGAAGACGTCACTTGCCCTCGCATTGTCCCACCTCCTCCACATCCCGACCCTTGAAGTCCGCCTCTCCATGGTAACCTCACAGTACCTCGGAGAGACGTCCAAGAACATTGATAGGATATTCGACCTCGCACGTCACCTCGCCCCGTGCATCCTCTTTATCGACGAGTTCGATTATGTGGCCAAGTCCAGGACCTCAGATGACCATGGGGCCATGAAGAGGGCGGTGAACTCCCTCCTCAAGAATATCGACCATGTAAGCCTTGTGAGGAACAACCTCCTCCTCGTCGGTGCCACAAACCACCCCCAACTCCTCGACGAGGCGGCATGGCGGAGGTTTGATGAGGTGGTCGAGTTCTCACTCCCGGACAGGGAGATGCGCCGCAGGATCCTGGAAAAGGTCACAGGAACGATCCCATGCCAGTGTGACCGTGAAGTGCTCGCCGATATCACGGACGGTTTCTCGGGGGCTGATCTCAGGCTAATGGTGAAGGAGGGGCTCCTATGTGCACTCCTTGATGGCCGCAGAACCGTGGAGCAGGAGGACCTCTTCCAGGGGATCAAGTCGGTAAAAGGGCGCGAAGCCGTCCGAAACCTCCACTGGACGTGAGGATGAAAGTCACCCTGCTTGGGACTGGGGACGCTCCGGGCACACCAAAGATCGGATGTACCTGCAGTCAATGCACCATTGCGCAAAGAACTGGAAGGACACGCTTGAGGACGTCTCTCCTGGTCGAGAGCAGAGGCCGTCACCTCCTCATCGACACGTCGCCAGACCTGCGACTGCAAATGCTCAAGTCCGGCTCACCGAGGATCGATGCGGTGATCTGGACCCATGGCCACTACGACCATTTCATGGGATTTGGAGAGTTCTACCGGGTCCAGCCAATGCCCAAAGTGTTCTCAATTTCAGAGACCCTCACCTACTGTGGAGAGATCTTTGGGTTTTTAAAGTTTCAGAGGCAGGCGGTAGCCCCCTACCAGCCCTTTCCCCTCTTTGGGATGAATGTCACCCTTGTGAAGGTCAGTCACCCACCCACCCCGGCCTGCGGGGTGGTCCTGGAATACGAAGGTGCCAAAGTGGGATTCACATCTGATACCAATGCAGACCTCCCTCCACTGACCAGGGAACACCTGACTGCCTGCGACATCCTCATCCTCGACGCCCTCGTCCCAGCACAGTTCCACATTGCCAAGCATATGAACGTGCCCGACGCCACGGGGCTCGCAAAAGATATGAGCGCCAGGTCATACCGACTCGTCCATATGAGTCACCACGTCCCCTGGGACATCCCAGGCGGAGGCACTGACGGCGAGTCATTCGAATATCCATGATCCAAGGTCTGAAATTGGTATCGCGGCGGTACTTGTCCCTGACCAATATCTATATACTCTCTATTCCCCATTCCTACGTTGCATGAATCTTAAGGTCCTCGCGCTCGCCGAGGAGAAGGTACATCTCGTCATCGTCGGTGAGGGGCATACCTTCATGAACGCCCTCACAGAGGAGCTCCTCAAAGACCCGGGGGTTGATATTGCCAAATATGTCATTAAATTCCAGTTCTCTGACCCTGAGCTCCTTGTCACCACAAAGGGTGGAAAAAGCCCCCTCCTAGCGATCACAGAGGCCTGTATGCGGATGATGGCCACTTGCGAGCACCTCCTGGTTCAGGCCAGGGCGGTATAAAGCGTCCGCGATCAGATATTCACAGATATTTTTCCTGCGCCCTACCTTGCAGGGTTAAATTAAAACCCAAAAAAATGGGGGGAGCATCCCCCTATGTGACAGGCTCGGTGAAGATGATAGACCCCGATATTCTCGCGACTTTCACCCGTATCCTCTGCCCCGGCTTTGTCCTCGGGACAAAGATGATGTACTTCCCCCGCTTTGCAACACCATCTCCCCGCTTGCTCAAAGAGAGGATCTCCACTTCGATGATCGATCCTTCCTGGATCTCCTGTTTACTGCTTTCAGCCTTTGCCTTCCGTTTCTTGACCGGACGGTGGCCACCACATGCATCACATCTCAGTATGTGGAACCTGTCATCCTTGACAAGGCGGGTATCAGGTTTTCCACACTCAGAGCAGATGACATAGTCCTCGACATAGTTCTTCACCAGGCTGTTGATCAGACTTGCCTCAAACTTCCCATTGAAGATCGCACGGTTTCCGTCGACCTTCCCCATCGTCCCTAGCTCCCCGACGAGGTACTTCATGAGGTGATCCTGGTCCCGCCTCACGATCCCTGCAATCTCGACGAAGTTCTCCAGCACAGTGGTCTTCCCTTCGATGTAGGACTTCGCCTCGGGAGTCGTGAACCGCTCCGTGGACTCACTGGGCTCCGTGATCCTGGTGTAGGCCTTCTTCAGGAGGGCCTCATACGACTCAGCCATGTGAGTACATTCGTGCCAGAGGCCTAAATAACTGGCCCATCTCAGCGCGTTCGGATGATTTTTCCCCTCCAGGAACGCAAATAACCTGCATGCTATCCCCCGCTGACCTCGCGGTGATCAGAGCCCGCCTGGGCAGGGAACCAACCGATCTGGAGGGTGCCTGTTTCGAGAACCTCTGGAGCGAGCACTGCAGCTATCGCTCAACGAAACGTCTCCTCTCCACTCTCCCGACCACCGGACCACAGGTGATCGTGGGACCAGGGGACGACGCGGCAGTCGTCAGATTCAATGACACTATCGCACTCGCAGTCGGAATGGAGAGCCATAACCATCCCAGCTACGTCGACCCCCATGATGGGGCTGCCACCGGCGTAGGGGGTATTGTAAGAGACGTCCTCTCTATGGGTGCCCGCCCGGTGGCACTGATGGACCCACTCTACTTCGGGCCCCTCACCAAAGAGAAGAACCGTCATCTCCTGGAACATGTAGTGTCTGGTATCGGGGGATATGGCAACTGTATCGGGGTCCCAGTGGTAAGGGGAGACCTCGCCATCGACCCATCCTATGACGGCAATCCGCTGGTAAATGTCGTCTGTATCGGCCTCGTCGACCCCGATAAGTACGTGACCGGCCGCGTGAAGTCTCCAGGGAGCCACCTCGTCCTGGTGGGGGCCTCGACCGGGAGGGACGGTCTAGGGGGGGCCTCGTTCGCATCACGTGACCTCGCGAGGGACTCAGTCGCGCAGGACCGCCCGAGCGTCCAGATTGGGGATCCGTTCACTGAAAAACTCCTGATTGAGGCGGTCCTCTCGATGGTGGAGACCGGACGCGTCCTCTCCTGTCGAGACCTCGGTGCCGCTGGACTTGCAGGGGCATCCAGCGAGATGTGTAGCACATTCGGAGGCCGTATCGCAGCTGACCGGGTACACCAGCGGGAAACAGGGATGCACCCGGTCGAGGTGATGCTCGCTGAGTCGCAGGAGCGGATGCTCCTCGAGGTTGCCCCCGAGGACGTGCAGATGATGGGCAGGATCGCAGCGCGGTTCGACCTGCCCTGGAGTGACATCGGAAACATTATCAAGGAACCCCGCTACATCGTCACTTTCCATGGAGAAGTGGTCTGTGACCTCCCTATCGACCTGCTCACAGCCGGTGCTCCGCAGTGCTCCTGGAAAGAGAGGACTTCTACGGTGCAGAGACCGTTCTTTCCACCACGGCAGGGGCTTGCACCACTCGCCCTCCAGGTACTCGCCCACCCCGAGGTCGCCAGCAAGGAGTGGATCTCTTCCCAGTATGACCACGATGTCCAGATAAATACAGTATCCATCACGAGGGACGCGGCGGTCCTCTGCCTCGGGGGAGAGGGACTCGCGCTCTCCTGCGGCTGTAATCCGCGCCATGTCCACCTCGACCCCCATTCAGGGACTGCCAATGCAGTAGCCGAGAACGCAAGCAACCTCGCCTGCGTGGGTGCGTCTCCGATAGCCCTCGTAAACTGCCTCAACTTCGCAAACCCCACCCACCCTGAGGTCGCAATGCATATCAGGGAGGCAGTGCGGGGGATGGGAGAGATGGCTAGGACGCTCGGCATCCCTGTGGTGGGGGGAAATGTCTCGCTCTACAACGAGAGTGCTGAGCATGGGACCATGATCCTGCCGACACCATCTATTGGGATCATGGGGAAAACTCCCCTCCTGCAATGGCATGATCCCGCAGTGGGCGATGAGATAGCGATTGTAGGAACTACAGGGACGCACCTTGGGGGGTCTCTCCTGGACGCGGTGACCGGGTGCGGGGGGAGATGCCCCCCGCCCACTTCTGTAGCCCCTATCATTGCGGTCCGGGAACGGATCGCAGAGGGTGCCCGGATAGCAGCGACTGATCTCTCGCAAGGGGGGCTGATTGCAGCACTTGCCAGCTGGCTCCCTGGGGCCGAGATAGCGCTCGACCATGATGACCTGCTCCATGACATCTTCTCAGAGACCTATGGGAGGTTCCTCGTCACATTCAGGAACGAATCCGCGATCAGGGGTCTGGACCACTGCATCCTAGGAGAGGTGAAGGAACGTGACCTCGTCGTGAAGAGTCCTTCGTCATCGCTTCTGCTCACCACCGAGGACCTGCAGCGGTCCCTCTCATCACTCACCAGGACAATGAGAGGGGAAGGCTAAAAAATAGACCATATTTGTCAATCAGAGGATGAAGAGGGGTAGGGCCCCCTCATATTCCCTGCCACATATGTTCATCAGGGAGTTTTTGTACCCTTTTTGCTGGCAGAAACGGCGTCCCGGTCCTTTTTGAATTGAGGCATCATCTGCCTGATCTCCTGCCCTACCTCCTCTATCAGGTGCTCTTCATCTGCCTTTGTGAGGGCATTAAAGACAGGACGGTTCACCATATTCTCCAGGATCCACTCTTTGGCGAACTCCCCGTTCTGGATCTCATGGAGGATCTCCTCCATCGCAGCATAGACTTCAGGTCCAATGATCCTCGGCCCTCTCGTGAGGTCTCCATACTGCGCGGTATTACTTATTGCACTCCGCATCTTGGAAAGACCCCCCTCGTAGATTAGGTCGACTATCAGCTTCAGCTCATGGAGGACCTCGAGGTATGCCATCTCCGGGGAGTACCCTGCCTCGACCAAGGTCTCAAATCCGGCCTTGACAAGGGATGTCACACCTCCGCATAGGACCGCCTGCTCACCAAAGAGGTCAGTCTCAGTCTCTTCGCGGAAGCTCGTCTCTAGTACCACGGCACGAGTCGCCCCTATCGCCTTAGCGTACGCAAGTGCAGTCTTTTTCGCATTCCCGCTGTGGTCCTGGTGGACCGCAATCAGGGCCGGAACACCCCGCCCCTCCTCGTACTGTCTCCTCACCATATGCCCGGGCCCTTTTGGCGCGACCATAATTACGTCCACATTGGGTGGAGGGACGATCTGACCATAGTGGATGTTAAACCCGTGCGAGAACATCAGGCACTTTCCATCCGCAAGGTGGGGGCGGATCTCTGTACGGTAGACTGCTGCCTGGTGCTCATCAGGGATGAGGACCTGGATGATATCTGCGTTCTTCACCGCATCAGGGACAGACTGGACTACCATCCCTTCTGAAGAGGCTATCTCCCAGCTCCTCCCGGGTCGAAGGCCGATTATGACATTGATTCCAGAGTCCCTGAGATTGAGGGCCTGACCACGCCCCTGCGAGCCGTACCCGATCACCGCTACCTTCTTTCCTTTGAGCAGACCTAGGTCTGCATCAGCATCAAAAAACTTCGTGACCATGTGTGTCCCACTCATATTATCACCAAAGCACTTAAATATTTTATAAAAAAACCATACTGGACTTACCTGGTGGTGCAGCTCGCGGTGGAAGAAAAGACTTCTATAAAGCAGAAGACGGGAAGATTCCCCAAAGACCTTCCTGACATCCAGGCGACCACCCCTGACATCAGGATCAACCTGACACGGGTTGGTGTCAGAAAGGTTAAGAAACTTGTAGAAGTCTCCCGATCTGAAAAAAGACCTGTAGTTTTCATCTCGAATTTTGATGTCTATGTTGACCTCCCGGGAAGCCTCAAAGGAGCAAACCTCTCACGGAATTTTGAGGTCATCGACGAGGTCCTCCAGAAAGCCATCGATGGCGAGGTGAAGGAGATCGAGTCCCTCTGCAGTATCGTGGCAAGGAAACTCCTCGATCGGCACGAATACGCCGAAAGGACTGAGGTGAGGATGTGCAGCCAGTTCATGGTGAAGCGGGAGACTCCGGTGAGCCAGACCAGCTGCCATGAAGTGGTTAAGGTCCACGCCCGGGCCATAGCACAGCGGACATTTCGGGACCCGATCGTGAGAAAGAGTATTGGGGCCGAGGTGATCGGGATGACTGCATGCCCCTGCGCCCAGAACATCATGGAGGAACGGGCCATACAGGTCCTCAAGGACCTCGGGATCGAGCAGTCTAAGATAACACGGTTCCTCGACGAGGTTCCCATGGCGACACACAACCAGAGAGGACGTGGCTTCCTCTGCATCGAGACCGACGACAGGGAGCATGTGAACCTTGAGAGGATCATCAGGATCGTTAAGGACTCGATGAGTGCGCCCATCTTTGAACTCTTAAAGAGGGGTGACGAGAGTTACGTTGTCTTAAAAGCGCATAAGAACCCGCGGTTTGTGGAGGACTGTGTGCGGGAGATGGCCAAGAAGGTACTATCAGAGTTTCACGACCTCCCCGGAGACTCGCTTGTCATGATACAGCAGACAAACGAGGAGAGCATCCACCAACACGACGCGTATGCAGAGCGGCAGGCAACCATTGCAGAGCTCTTCATTGAACTGAGTGGAGAGGCCTCATAAGTTCCGGATGCGAGCCACCTCCTCGAAAAAATACATTGACTCTCCTGATAAAGAGATTCATAGAATTTTTTCCCATGAAAGTCGGGATAGAATTCAAAACGGGGGAAAAATTATGGACTTTCATAGGTTAAGCATGAGGCGAAGCCTCAAGTGGGTTTCTAATAGTAATTGATAACATAACACAAAATTTTACAAATTTATTTTTTTGTAATACTGCAAGAAACCTCCTTCCTCCAGCTCTTCCTATTATATTTCCCATACTCCCGTCTCCCAGGAGAGTGCAGGGACAAGGGAGAAGGACAGACATTATATCGCCAGGCAACGAATAATTTTCCTGACGTACTAGGTACGGTCATTGATCTCCCAGCGAGATCACGTGGAGAAATCCCGGTATCGCATGATGAACAACTCATTTCCTATGAGGCGATAATTTTGTCGAAGGTAGTTGAGATATCCCCAACCACACGGCACGAGGGACACTCGAAGCTGGTTTTAAAGGTCAACGATGAGGGCATCGTTGAACGTGGCGACTGGCTCTCCATCACCCCGGTAAGGGGGATCGAGAAACTCGCCATCAACAAGACGATGGACCAGGTCCCCAAGATCGCATCACGCGTCTGTGGTATATGCCCTATTGCCCACACACTCGCGGGTATCGAGGCGATGGAGGCCTCGATCAGGTGCGAGATCCCACGGGATGCATATCTGCTCCGTGTGGTCCTCCAGTGTGCAAACAGGCTCCATAGTATTGCCCTGCATAACATCCTGACCCTCCCGGACATGTACATCCCGGGTACAGACACGAAGATCAACCCATTCACCCCTGAAGAGCCAGTCAGGAGTGTGGCAAAGCGCATTCAACGGATCCGCGAGATCGGCCAGACGGTCGGTGAGATTGCGGGCGGCGAGTGCATCCACCCAAGTAACCCACGGGTTGGCGGGCTGTACAAAGCCTGTTCAGAGCGTGCAAAGAACAAGATGTACGACCTCGCGAAAGAGGGGCTTATCCTTGCCCGCGAGCAGGAGGACTTCATGATCGCAGTCCTCCGGAACTACCAGAACCGTGACTGGTCTGAGGTCGGGGGAAAGCAGATACCGATCCCCAAGACATTAGGATACCACAACCAGGGATACATGGCAGTCCACCCTGTCTATGGTTCATCGAGCCTCGATCCATGCCCGACCTGGGACCCTGAGCGCTGGACCGATGTGCGCCCCTGGGACTGGTACATGGGAGAGGTCGAAGTGAACCTCGCAGAGCCGAACTATCCAATCGGCGGCACCTCGCCTGTCGGCACCAAGGCAAACCCACAGATGGAAGCCTGCACCGGTGTCCCACTCTATGATGGTCAGCCAGTCGAAGTAGGACCACGCGCACGACTCGTCAAATTCAGAAACTACGACGAGAAGGGTACTATCGGCCAGCAGGTCGCCCGTCAGCTCGAATATACCGACTCCGTCTATGCGATGATCAACGCACTCGACGAGTACAACCCTGCAGGAAAGGTCCTAGCCGACAAGATTCCACAGGGGGAGGGTGAACTTGGATTCGCAGCGAACGAGGCCCCGAGGGGGACTGATGTCCACCTGGCAAAGGTCAAGGACGGCCGCGTCCTCTACTACGAGATGCTCGTCCCAACCACCTGGAACTTCCCGACCTGCAGCCGTGCCTTAACCGGTGCACCCTGGCAGCTCGCGGAGGTTGTTGTCCGTGGGTACGATCCCTGCGTCTCATGTGCGACCCACATGATCGTGATTGACGAGGATGCACGGGTAGTTGCCCAGAAGCTCATCCAGTGAAGGATATGCAGATGCTGTATCCAGAGATCGTGATCGCGGGGTGCGGGAACCCCCTCTTTGGTGACGACGGGTTCGGGCCCGCGGTTGTTGAGGAGCTGAAGAAGGTACCCCTGCCTGAACACATCAAAGTCGTTGATGCAGGTCTCGGTGGACCGCATTTCATCTTTACGATGCTCGATCCAACCGCTACAAAGAGGCTCATCATCATCGATACCGCTGATTTCGGCGCAGAGCCAGGGACTCTTGCGACGTTCCGGGTCGAAGACCTCCCTGCCGGGAGCTACCGGGACGCCCACTCATGGGACCTGACCGAACCCCTTACCCGCTTAAAAGACAGGATCGATATCACGGTGATAGGATGCCAGCCAAAGCATATTTCTGCCCCTGAATTCGAGATGGGGCTTACGGATGAGGTGAAAGACGCTGTACCGAGGACGGTGCAGCAGGTACTCACATTGATTGGGGTGAATTATGGGACTGCTATCAAGCATCTTCAAATCGGACGTCAAGCCGGTGAAACAGCAGATACCTGCAGCGACGCCCCAGAAACCAGTTGAACAACCAAAAGAGGAAGTTAAATCTAAGGAGGCAAAGCCTGTGGCAGAGAAAATAACCGCAGGCCATATACACCTTAGTGGGTGTACTGGCTGTGAAGTGGCTATTGCTGACAACTATGCTGGACTCCTGACCCTGCTGGACAGATATGTCGACTGGGTCTATGACCTCACTCTCGCCGATGTACGCCATGTCCCCAAAATGGACGTCGCCATGGTAGAGGGGTCGGTCTGTATCCAGGATAAGTTATCAGTAGAAGAGATCAAGGAAACCCGTGAGAAGGCCAAGATCGTGGTGGCACTGGGCGGATGCGCCTGTTATGGCAACATAACACGGTTCGCCCGTGGTGGACAGACAAATCAGCCCCAACACGAGTCATTCCTCCCGATCGGAGACATCATCAAAGTGGATGTCTACATCCCCGGTTGTGCACCGACCCCGCAGATGATAAGGAACGTCTGCGTCATGGCATATCTCCTCCTCAAGGGGAACCCCGACCAGCAGGCACTCGCAAAGAAGTACCTCACCCCGCTGATGCAACTCGCAGAGCGTGGGACCGAGGCCTGTGGGTGTGACCTCATGATCGAAGTGGTCAACCAGGGGCTCTGCATGGGGTGCGGAAGCTGTGCGGCCGCTTGTCCGGTAAGGGCGATCACCCATGAGTATGGGAAGCCTAACGTGAACCGAGAGATGTGCATCAAGTGCGGGGCCTGCTATGCCCAGTGCCCACGGAGTTTCTTCAACTTCGATGTCATCAATGAATACCAGGGCATCCTCGATGCCATCACCGGAGCGCTCCAGTGAGAGGTGATTGCAATGGGAAATGAACTTGGAAAGTACACCAATTGTGTCTCTGCACGGAGCACTGACAAAGAGATCCTGAAAAAGGCTCAGGACGGGGGGATCGTCACCCAGCTCTTTGCATTCGCCCTTGATGCAGGGATCATCGATGGAGCGATCGTCGCAGGTCCGGGCGACGAGCCCTGGCGCCCGCGCCCCATAGTGGCGACTACCCGTGAAGAACTCTTAGCAGCGAGGGGGACACGGTACAACATAAGTCCAAACGTCTCCCTCATCAAGGAGGCAACGAGGAGCTATGGCCTCGACAAAGTTGGTATTGTTGGGACTCCCTGCCAGATGCAGGCGATTCGCAAGGGCCAGCTCTATCCGGTCGGGCTTCGTGATGTCCCAGACAAGATAGCTCTTGCAATTGGGATCTTCTGCATGGAGAACTTCCCGTACCAGAGCATCGTCCAGCTCGTGGAGGACCACGCAGGGCAGAAGCTCGAGTCTGTCAAGAAGATGGAGATCGGGAAGGGGAAGTTCTGGGTCTATACCGAGCGCGGTGCAGTCGTCCAGCTCCCCCTGAAAGTCACCCACAAGTATGAGCAACCCGGATGCCATGTATGTCTTGACTATGTGGCAAACCTCGCCGATGTCTCTACCGGGTCTGTGGGAAGCCCCGATGGATGGAGCACGGTCTTTGTCCGCAGCAAGAGCGGTGAGGACGTATGGTCAAAAGCAATCGCCGCCGGTTGCTTCGAGACCAAACCGATTGACCAGGTCAAACCCGGCCTTGAACTCGTCACGAAACTCGCGAACGAGAAGATTTCCAAGAACCAAAAGACCGTGGAAGAGCGGATGAAGTTCGGCGTGGGTAAGGGGCTCCGTAACCCCTATATAAAACCCTGAACTCTTTTTTATCATACTACCAGAATCACGACAACACAATTCCAATACTATATCTCCACGCTGGGTCAGACGTAATAGTGCATAACGACGGGAGTGTGTGGAATTCCAAATAAACCCAGAACAGCAGGAGATACGGAAGTGGCAGAGGGGCAGTCCCCAAAACCTAAGGTGAGAAGAAAGCCCAAGAAAGAGACGCCACAACCGATCCCTGAAGATATGTATGGCGTTATCAGGAGCGACCTCTCCACTCTTACGACCATTCTTAAGGATGACCCATCCATTGCAGACCACATCTATGATATCTTTGAAGAGCACCTCCACCGCCAGGTAACCGGTGAGTCTTATGAGCGACTCACAATCAGCCTTCGCGTCCTTGTAGGGGACGCCCCAGCCCGGCTCATCACTGAGTCAGCCAAGATCCTGAACAGGTTCTTCTTTGAAGAGATCTTCAAGCATTCCGAAGACGAGGCCATGCGCAAGAGTGTCCTCCTCCTCCAGCACCTCACCGCGCGGTATGGTACGAGAGTGAAAGATGCGTTCTTCCTCTCATTCCGCTACATGGAGGACGACTGGCGGACCGCCGAAGTCTCACTGCTCAGAAAGGGAGAGGGAGAGCAGTGGTTCATCGAGATGGACCTTGAGAAGTATCGTGGTGAAGAGATCTTTCTCAGGATGACTCCAGTATCTGCAGTCCAGCTCACGAACCTGATGATAGCTGAGATCCAGAAGATTCCCAGTGATGCAGTGGACCAGGAGTTCATCCAGCAGATAAAAGAGGGCCTTTCCACCATGAAGAAGAAATATTCCCGGAAGGTCCAGGGGAAAGAGACCCCTCACATCGATGGGTATGCCTGACCAGCAAAGGACCCTGCAGCCCCAGGCCAGCTATTAAAAATCCACCATCGATCTCACTTCCAGGCCTATTTCCCAGGCAAATGGTCGCATCGATAACGAATCAAAAGAGGTCTTTCAGATCAGTGCTGGGACATATTTATGTACCAAATCCCCACCCGGTCCGTAACAGGGTAGCAGTTCAGGACAGAGGTCAGATACAACAGATTTCATCTGGGACCGCATCACCTGGAGACATCCCCACTACGAGGTGCTGCACCCAAAGGGCATCTAGCATCCAGAGACCTGTCCCTACAACCATCCAGTAATCCCTAGAATAGACTGATTGCCCTTGAAATGTCCCCTCATTTCCATTCTTCTCACGCACCATCACTAAAATTGGGGCCTATACGTGTAGCCAACATTACGATATAGATAGTCCTATTTTGATGCCAACAATGCCACACACGGAATTGTGATGACCACACCCCCAGGAAAATTACAGTATTTGTACGAGCACCGGGCTCACTCAACAAATCGCGTGGTGCAACTGGTACTTCATCCAGAGTGCGCCAGACCTAGTGGCCCGATCAGACCCATGGAGACCTCTGAAAACCTCAATACCCATTCAAGGGACTCGGACAGTTTTTGTCATTTAGCATTTAGGAACGATGCAATAACACAATACCCTGATAGGAAGAGCATCTGGGAGGGCTGTTTTTCAGACATATACCGCATACTACGATATAATAATCAGGTTATGGACTTTCGGGAGAAGACCGCCAATTCTTTGTGGACGGACGATCAACCTTACAGACCCTATGAGATCTGCAGGAGCATTTGTGGCACTCACCCTCGTTCTCATCCCATTCACCTGCGGGTGTACAGGGCAGAGCGGAGTGAGCGCCCCTACAACAGAACCAGTAGGTGAGAAGCTCGTAAAGCTCGAGACCACGATGGGAAATGTCACGATCCGCCTCTCCAGAACTATGCCGGTCACGGCAGGGAACTTTGAGACACTAGTGAAGAAAGGCTTCTATAACGGGGTTATCTTTCACCGGGTGATTCCTAACTTCATGATCCAGGGGGGTGACCCTAAGGGAACAGGGATGGGCGGACCGGGCTACACCATCAAGGACGAGTTCATGTCCGTAAACCGCAACCTGCGAGGTACTATCGCCATGGCAAACGCCGGGCCCAATACAGGTGGCAGTCAGTTCTTCATCAACGTCGTTGACAACCGTAACCTTGACACTCGCCACCCGGTCTTTGGACAAGTGATCGAGGGGATGGATGTCGTCGACGCTATCTCGAAGGTGAAGACCGATGGATCAGACCGGCCACTCCAGGAGGTAAAGATCATCCGTGCTACCATGCAGTGAGTGCAAGTGCATCAGGGGGCCTCTGGTCCCCGCACAGTTACATAAAAAACAATTGTGAATATCTTCGGTCCAAAGCCGAAACCCAGGAAAACCTTTTTTCAGCCAGGTTTCTATGCCCCCATGGATTTCTCTTAATAGTAGCCCTGGAATCCGAATATGAAATGAAATTGGAATTTTTAATAGGCTACGCGTGAGGCAGGGCCCCACTATTTCTGAGAAATTTGAGAGAGTTGGTGGAGGACCAAAGGGATGAATCCTTTTCTCCTGATTCACCACCCACGCTTTTTTCTTATGCGAGATAGTCCGCGGGTTGCGGGATCTGTTCCTTCAACCCTTTCCGCTTCCGTATCCCAAGGACTACCTCTTTTACCATGCCACTTGGGACCAGTTCGAACCCGGCAAACTCAGTACTCCACATCGCACGCCCTTCAGTCGCCGATCTGATGTCCCCTGCAAACCCAAAGAGCTCGGCTACTGGGGCCCTGCCAACCACAGTGACCGTATCGCCCTCACTCTGGATGTCAAGGACCTGCCCGCGCCTCCCCTGGATCTGGCTGGTTGCATTTCCCATCAGATCAGTTGGGACGGTTATCTGGATCTTCTGGATTGGCTCAAGGAGGGAGTCCCCGGCAAGCAGGATACCTCCCTTCAATGCACTGCGAACTGCGGGAATAACCTGTGCAGGCCCCCTGTGGATCGCGTCCTCATGGAGCTTCACATCAACGAGGCGTATCTTGAGGTTCTGGACCGGCTCGTCTGCAAGGGGACCACCGTCAAGGGCCTCGTGGATCCCCTCGAGGATGAGCTCCATCGTCTCATTGAGGTACTGGATCCCCTTCGTCATATCGAGAAAGATATTGGTCCCTTTTATATCCTTCACACTCTTAGCTTCGTCCTTTTCAAACCCGGCCTTCATGAGGAGATCACGACGGACCAGTGCCTCCTGATTCATGGAGATCTCACCGTTCTTGATCAAGTCCACTATGACCTGGTCAAGAGGTTCCATCTCGAGATAGAACCGGTTATGCCGGTTCGGGGACTTCCCCTCCACAGGGCCGGCCTTGGAGGTGGCCGTCTCACGGTACACCACGATCGGCTCTGATGTCACTATCTCGACCCCCTTGTCCCGCTTGATCCGCCCGGTAATGATCTCGAGGTGAAGTTCACCCATCCCGCTGATGAGGTGCTCCCCGGTCTCCTCGTTGATGTTCACATGGAGTGTAGGGTCCTCCTTCCCTACCTGACGGAGTACCTCCACGAGTTTGGGGAGGTCCCTCATGTTCTTGGCCTCGACTGCCACCGTCATCACCGGCTCACTGTAGTGCTTCAGCGACTCAAATGGCGTCATATCCATGAGGGTCGTGACAGTGGACCCGACAATCGCGTCTTTTAGCCCGGTCACCGCGGCGATATTGCCTGCCGCGAGCTCCTCGACCTCCACCCGCGTGGGACCCATAAAGATCCCTACCTGCTGAAGTCGGTTTACGTGCTTCGAAGTCCCCATCACGTAGACTTCGAGGCCTCTTCGCATCCTGCCCGAGAAGAGGCGTCCCGTTGCTACCTCACCGGCATGCGGATCAAAAGAGATGTCGGTCACCATAAGTGACACTGGACCTGCAGGGTCACATTCCAGCATCGCCTTCCCCTCTGGGGAGGTCTTGTCCCCATGCCAGATGACCTTGATCCTCCTTGTCTGTGCTTCCAGCGGGTTGGGGAGGTGGCGCACCACCATGTCCAGGACCACGTCACAGAGGGGGCTCTTCTTTGCGAGGGCCTTCATATCACCAGAACGACAGTGCTGGTAGACGTCCCGAAATGAGACCCCGCTTTTAGCCATGAATGGAGCAGATACAGCCCAGTTATAAAGCGCAGATCCAAATGCCACGGTCCCAAGCTTGGCGTCCAGCTTCCAGCCGCCATTGTACATCTGCTCATTCATCCCTTTGATGAGCTTGTTCACTTTGTCGATCACAAGTCCGAGGCGAATCTGCATCTCCATCTCGTCGACCTTAAGCTCATTGATAAGACGATCAACCTTGTTGATGAAGAGGATCGGACGTACCTGCTCCTTTAATGCCTGGCGAAGGACGGTCTCAGTCTGGGGCATTGTCCCTTCCACGGCATCAACCAGCACCAGCGCCCCGTCAACAGCGCGCATCGCCCGGGTGACATCTCCCCCGAAATCAACATGGCCAGGGGTGTCGATCATGTTGATGAGGTAATCCTGGCCATCGTACTCATGGACCATCGAGACGTTTGACGCGTCAATCGTGATACCGCGTGCATGCTCCTCCTCATCTGAGTCCATGAAGAGCTGCTTTCCTGCAAGCTCCTCGCTGATGATCCCCGCACCTGCGAGGAGGTTGTCTGAAAGGGTCGTCTTCCCGTGATCTATGTGGGCGACGATCCCGATGTTGCGGATATGTTTGGGCTCGTTCATCAGTTCGACGACACGCTCTACCGCCTTTCTCCCTCGTGACATGGATACTCCTAAAAATGAAGATGGGATGATATCAGCGAGCGGACTTCGCTATCCTCTCGCGCTCTTCCTTCTTGTTCACCGAATAACACTTTATGTCCCCTTTGGCTGCGGCAAGGATCTCGTCGGCAAGACACTGACTGACAGGTTTCTTGCTCTTGCGCGATCCCTTGTTGACGCCCTCGGCGATAAATTTGAGCGCAGAGTTGACCCTCCGCAGGGGTGCAGTATCGACAGACTTGGGGACATTGATCCCCCCGTACTTCAGGCGAACCGTCTCCTCGCGGGGGCCGGTATTTGCAACTGCATCGATCAGGACCTGGACCGGGTTTCTCTTGGTCCTTTTGTATATGATCGAGAATGCGTCTTTTACGATCCGCATCGCGAGGGTCTTGTTCCCTGTGTTCACCTCTGATTGCATGAGCCTGTTAATGAGACGCTCCACGACGAGCATGTGGCCCTTCGAGAACTCCTGCTGGCTGTAGCGTCCGCACGAGTGAGGGACGATCATGGAACTCAGGTTGACATACCTTACCAGACTCGGATCTGTGACCTGGACCTCGCTCATGTCCCATTGGTTAAAGAGAAGTTGTGTCTTCTGTTCATCGGTCATTCTAATTCACCTCCTTGGTTTCTCTTTCCGTCCAATCACCATCTCATGAAGGCTGACGTTGTTCACCTTGGTCACCACAAACCTGACACCCGGGAGGTCACCCATCGACCTGCCCAACCTGCCCCCGATCCCTTCCACGAGGATCTCGTCGTGTTCGTCGATGAAGTTGATAGCTCCGTCACCCACCGCAAATGCCGTGATCTGACGGCCGTTCTTGATGAGCTGGACCCTAACGCATTTCCGGATCGCAGAGTTGGGCTGTTTAGCCTCGACCCCTACCTTCTCAAGGACGATTCCGCGTGCCTGTGGTGCCCCTTCGAGGGGATCAGACTTGAGATCGAGCCCACTTGCACGACGGGTGAAATGCGAATCACTCCAACGGAACTTCTTCGCGTCGCGGACCATCTTTCTCGCTGCATATTTACCATTACCCATACTACACCCTCAATAGAGCAACTTAGGAATGCCCTGATGCGATAGATCGGTCTTACCAGCACCAGAACCCAGAAATGGATGGGAGCTCTAATGCCCATCCTCGTGTCTATACATATTCCCCAGTATTCATAATAATATTATACCCCGCACTTGAAAGTTAGAGAGGATGCGCTCCCAAATCTACCGGGCTACCTACTTCGACGCCTCCCATCGGCTGCTCCACTACAAAGGGAAATGTGCAAGAATCCATGGTCACCGGTGGAGAGTTGAGGTCTGGCTGGAAGGGGAAGCCGATGAGAAGACTGGGATCCTAGTCGACTATGCCAAGATCAGCGAGGTTGTCGAGCGCTTTGATCACCAACTCATCCTCAACAAAGATGATCCTCTAGTTCCTATCCTGTCCCCCTACCAGGAGGTCATCACCACCGAAGGTGACCCGACAAGTGAAAGGCTCGCGTGCTCCATCAGGAAACTGCTTGATGAGACCTGCGCAATAGGGGGTATCTGTGTACAGGTCATCAAAGTGAGAGTCTGGGAGTCAGAGACCTGCTATGCAGAGGTCACCAATGAGAGTTGCTGATATCTTCCGCAGCCTCCAGGGAGAGGGTAGGCGACAGGGGTTGGCCACGACCTTTATCCGCCTCGCGGGGTGCAACCTCAAATGCCGTTGGTGCGACACCGCATATGCGCGCACAGGAGGAGGAGAGCACTCGGCTGATGAGGTCATTACCAGGGTAAAAGATCTGAGAGAGCCCGCCATCTGCATCACCGGGGGTGAGCCCCTCCTCCAGTCTGAAGAACTCCTCCCCATTGTGGAAGACCTATTTTATACAGGGTATACCATCGAGATCGAGACAAACGGGACATTTCCGTTCGTGCAGTTCCAGGTGTTTGCGTCGGTGACGATGGACGTGAAATGCCCCTCATCAGGGGAGGAGAGTGACCTCTCCCTCCTTAAGGGGATTCACGAACGCGATACAGTGAAATTTGTGGTTAAAGACCTGGATGACTGCGCGTATGCCGAGTCAGTACTCTCGGCCCACCCCATCAGGGGTGAAGCGGTCCTTTCTCCGGTTCATGGAGCAGACTATAGGGCCATCGCCGCATTCATCCTCGAAAGTCACATCCCGGTGCGGCTTCAGATCCAGCTCCATAAAGTCATCGGGGTGCCGTGATATGCGTGCCGTCTGCCTTCTCTCGGGAGGGATGGACTCATCCACCCTCGCGTATGTTGCAAAGGACTCCGGGTTTTCGCTCATCGCACTCCATGCCAACTATGGACAGCGTACCGAGGGGAAGGAGGAGAGAGCCGCCCGCGCTGTTGCTGCCGCGGTGGGGGTCGAGGAGTTCATCGTCATCAACCTGGCCTACTTCAAAGCGATCGGCGGCAGCAGTCTTACTGACCACCTGCAGGAGGTAGATGACTTCCAGCCCGACCATGCGCATATCCCGACCACGTATGTGCCATTCAGGAACGCAAACCTCCTCGCCATTGCGACGAGCTACGCGGAGGCGAGAGGGGCCTCTGCGATCTTCATCGGGGTCCAGTCCCAGGACTACAGCGGCTACCCGGACTGCCGCCCGGCATTTATTGAGGCATTTCAGAGCGTTATCTCCCACGGGACAAGGGACGAGACTGATATCACCCTCATGACCCCCTTTGTCATGATGACTAAGGCCCAGATCCTGCAAACCGGTCTCTCTCTGGGTGTTCCATACGCACTCACCTGGTCATGTTACAGGAATGAGGGGAGCGCGTGCGGAAGGTGCGGGTCGTGTCACTTCAGACTGATGGCATTTGATGAGGTCGGTGTCAGGGACCCGATCAAGTATGAGGTGTAAGGGAAATGGAAGTATTCAGGGGCACCCGGCTCTGGGTCGAGAGGCGTTCGATCACATTCCCAGATGGGACAATCCGTGACCGTCTGATCGCCCACCCCGGTGATGCAGTCGCGATACTCCCGATCGAGGGATCTATATGCCACCTGATCCGGCAGTACCGCTTCTCGGTAGGAGATACCATCCTTGAAGCCCCAGCTGGAACTATGGAGGTCGGAGAGTGCCCTGATGAGACTGCCAGGAGGGAACTCGCCGAGGAGGCGGGGCTTGCGGCAGGTGCCCTCATCCCGCGTGGGTTCATCTATACCACCCCGGGGTTCTCAGACGAGCGGATCTACCTTTTTGAGGCGCGCGACCTCACCCCCACAGTCGGGGTCATGGACGAGGACGAGGTTATCGAACCGGTCAGGGTGCCCTTAAGCGATCTTGGTGCCATGATAAGAGAAGGGAGGATTGCTGATGCAAAGACGATCTGCCTGTTCTGCCGCTGTCTCATGTGAATTGGACCACCTCTCACCCCTGCCAGTCCTCCTGGTAATGGCTATTGTCCTGCTCCTCACTGCGGGATGCACAGGCGGGCACGAAAGCACCACGAGGAGCTATTCCGTGACACCAGATGGTTGCCTGACCATCACCACCCCGCACCCGGCATTTGAGATAACACCCCTCTCCAAGGAAGGTAACATCACAATTGAGAGGCTGATCCTCCACACCCAGTCCGGTGACGTCTTTGGCCTCCTCGCTGCACCCTTACGACCCTCTGTCGCTATAGTCCATGCCCCAGGAGCGGGTGTTACAAAAGAGTCTCATCAGTCCAGGGCGGTCCAGTACGCGCAGCACGGCGTGGCCTACCTCGTCCTCGACATAAGGGGCCACGGTGGTGAGACCAGGGGGACTCCACTTAACCCCCAGGAGGACTATCGGCGATTCACCACTGGGGGCTGGCCAGAGAACTATGCGATCATCGCCGACCTCATCGAATACGAAGAGGTCATGAGGGAGAGGTTTGGCGTCCCAGTCATCGTGAGCGGGGAGAGCAATGGTGGACGGTATGCCGCGGTTGCCGCCGCCACAGACGCGCGTTTCGCGGGATTTATCGGGATCTCCACCTCCGGGTTTTCACGAATCGGGGACACTTACCAGGGTGACGCACGGAGGTTTCTACTCAGTATCGACCCTGATGCAGTGGTAGGAAGGATTGCACCACGCCCGGTCTGGATCTTCCATGCGCCTGGAGACACAATCATCCCATTTGAAGAGGGAAAGGCCCTCTATGAGAAGGCATCAGAACCCCGCTGGTTCTCTCCTTTCAATGGCACCCATGGGGTCACGGGTGAGGTGGACGCTGCCATCCTTGCGAATATAACGCAGGTTTAAGCGCGGGAATGGTGAATACATTTCCACATCCGGGGCGCGTGGATAAGGATGAGCGATACAAATGAGGTTGTGGTAGTCGACGAGGCACGGCGCCGCTACGAGTTTAAAAAGACACTCGAGAGGCTCGAGGCAAAACAGGGTAGCGGGACAGAGCTTATCACCCTCTATATCCCCCCTGACAAGCAGATCTTTGACGTAACTGCGCAACTGCGCGACGAGTTCGGTCAGTGTGCGAACATTAAGAGCAAACAGACCCGTAGCAATGTTCAAAGCGCCATTTCTTCCATCCTGGCAAGGCTGCGGTACTACAAACGGCCCCCACAGCATGGAATGGCAGTTTTCTGCGGTACCGTGCTCCTCGGGGGAGACCGAACTGATCTTGAGTGTATCATCATCGACCCTCCTCAGCCACTCAACCTCTACATGTATCGCTGCAGCTCGAACTTTGAGCTCGAACCGCTTCGGGAGATGCTTGAGGAGAAAGCAGTCTATGGCCTCTTGGTGATCGATCGCAGGGAGGCCTACTGGGGGTTTCTCCGTGGGAACAGGATCGAACCTGTTGGAGGAGCTACCTCCACAGTCCCGGGAAAACAGCGGAAAGGGGGACAGTCAAGCGTCAGGTTCCAGAGGCTTCGCGAGATCGCCATCAATGAGTTCTACACCAAGGTGGGAGAACGGTCAGGTACAACCTTCATTGCCGAAAAGGACTTTTATGAGCGGTTTAAAGGTGTCCTGATTGGGGGGCCGAGCCCGACAAAAGAGGAGTTCGAAGCAGGTCACTACCTCCACCATGAGGTACAGAAACGGATAACCGGCCTGTTTGACGTGTCCTATACAAACGAGAGTGGCCTCGCTGAACTCGTGGACGCAGCACAGGACGCACTCAAGGGAGTGGAGGTGATGAAGGAGAAGGCTGTGATGAACAGGTTCCTCAAAGAACTTGTCCGTGAAAATGGCACCGCGTCCTATGGAGAGGAGCAGGTAAGGAAGAACCTCGACCTGGGCGCCGTAGACCTACTCCTCCTCTCATCGAGCCTGAGAAAGTCGCGCGTCAAGGTGCGGTGCCAGGGGTGTGGACATGCCGAAGAACGGACGATTGCGCTCGAACCTGGAAGAACTGTGCAGGAGGTTATGGCGAGTGGGACCTGTCATGCCTGTAGTGGCCCTTTGATCGTCGATGCCGAGGTAGACATCATTGAAGAGCTCTCGATACTCGCAGACAAGAGCAGCGCGAAGGTGGAACTCATCTCTGATGACTTTGAAGAGGGGGCGATCCTCATGACGGCGTTTGGGGGAATAGCGGCGATCCTCAGATACAGGACGGGATTTTGATGGTGCTGACTGCAAAAGAGGAGATCCTTGACGCGCTCTGCCGCGCGACCAAACTTGACGACATCCCCTTGACCGAGGGAGGGGGCCACGCTGACTTTGCGAGTACTGTGGCATTTGTTCTTGCTAAAAGAGAAAAGTCTGCTCCTGCACCCATTGCTGCAGAGATTGCCAGGTCCCTTGCTAAAGATCCGACACTTGCAGGTATCACCATCACGGCCACCGGGCCCTACCTCAACTTCACGATCGGGACAGAACGCCTCACCCGCGCGCTTGCGGCAGCACTCGAGCCGGGATATGGTGCGCTCCCATCGAAAGACACGCGGGTCGTGCTGGAGCACACCAGTGCAAACCCAAATGGCCCGCTCCACGTGGGCCATATCAGGAACTCAATCATCGGCGACACCCTTGCCCGCTGCTTCCGAAAAGCGGGATTTCCGGTCGAAGTACAGTACTATGTGAACGATATGGGGCGCCAGATCGCGATCGTGGTATGGGGGCTTGGTCGTGCGACATCACTCCCAGATCCCAATGAAAAACCAGATCATTACATCGCGAGGGTCTATATCGCCGCTAATCGCGCCCTTGAGGAGGACCCTGGCCTCACCACTGCAGTAGACTCCCTGATGCAGCGGGTAGAACAGGGGGATCCTGGGGTCGAACGCCAGTTTCGGGACGCGGTGAGCCGATGTCTTGCAGGGTTTTCTGTTACCCTCCGGGACCTCGCGGTACCTCACGACAGGTTCGTCTGGGAGAGCGACTTCATCAGGAACGGTGACACCAGCCGGATAATTGGGCAGTTGCGGCACCTCCCCGGGTATCATGTCGATGGAAAGGAGTACCTTGACCTCAGGGAACAGGGCTTTGACAAGGAGTACGTGATAAGAAGAAGTGACGGTACCTCGGTCTATGCGGCAAGGGACCTCGCGTACCATACCTGGAAGGGAAGGAACTTTGACCGCGTCATCGACGTGCTCGGTGCAGACCACAAGTTGATCGGCGCGCAGCTCATAGCGACCCTTCATCTGATGGGTGAAAAGACCCCTGATATCGTCCACTTCGAGTTCGTATCCCTTCCAGAGGGTGCAATGAGTACCAGGGCAGGCACGTTTGTCTCTGCTGACGACCTGATCCGGGAGGTGTCCATGAGGGCACTCGATGAGGTGACCACTCGCCGGCCTGAACTCTCTGAAGAGGAGCGCACGGTGATCGCCCGTGCAGTGGCACGCGCTGCTATCAGGTACGACATCATCAGGATATCTCCTGACAAGAGTACAGTCTTTAACTGGAAAGAGGCCCTCAACTTCGAGCGCCAGAGTGGCCCCTATATCCAGTACGCGCATGCCAGAGCCTGCAGCATCCTTGCCAAAGCAGGTGACTGGCAGCCCACATATGAAATTGTGACCACCCATGAGGTAGCACTCGCCCGACATATCGCACGGTTCCCGGCAGTGATTGAAGAGACTGCCATGACCCTGCGTCCCGGCCTCCTAGCGGTGTATGCGCGCGAGCTCGCAGATCACTTCAACGCGTTCTACCAGTTCGAGCCGGTACTGGGGAGCGAGGGCGCAACACGGGAGAGCAGGATCACCCTGGTCCGCGCAGCGCAGAACACGCTCCATGAGGCCTTGGAAACCCTGGGGATCGATGCACTCCGGAGCATGTGAATTACTCAGACGGCAAGGGTACCAGTTTGTCAGCCCTGACGCCTCGGCTGCGGTGAAGCCCTGCCTCTGGTGCAAGCGCTCCCTCCGTGGGGAGGGGATGTGCTACAAAGCACAGTTCTATGGGGTCGAGAGCCACCGCTGTGTCCAGATGACCCCCACCCTTAAGTGTAACCAGCGGTGCCTCTACTGCTGGCGCTCCTTCGAGCATGATGTGGGGGAAGAACGCGAGTGCAGCCCTGATGAGATAATTTCTGCCCTCCCAGGGCTCCAGAAGAGGGCTCTCTCGGGGTACAAAGTCTCGCCTTATGTCACTCCCACCCGGTTTCATGAGGCCCTCGCCCCACGCCATGTCGCCATCTCACTTTCAGGAGAGCCCACACTCTATGAGCCCCTTCCCACACTCATCTCCTCCCTGACCGACCACGGATACTCCACGTTCCTGGTGAGTAACGGTACTCGCCCAGATGTACTTGCGAAGTGCAGGCCGATGCAGCTCTACCTCTCCCTCACCGCTGCCGACCCTGAAACGTACCAGAAAGTATGCCGGCCGATCGAGGACAGCTGGGAGTATGTGCAGGAGAGTCTCGCCATCCTTGGGACGAGGCGGTCTGCCATCAGGATAACCCTGGTTGAAGGGGTGAATGATACAGACCCAGCCGGGTTCGCACGCCTGGCACAGAACTCCGGCGCGACGTATATTGAGGTAAAGGGGTACATGTACCTTGGCTACAGCCGGAGGAGGCTCTCCCGCAACAACATGCCTGAGCACACGAGGGTGCAGGCATTTGCCAGGGAGATCGCCTCGTGCTGTGACTATACCATCCTGGACGAATGTCCTGAAAGCAGGGTGGTCCTGATGGGAAGGTCTTGATATGCGATTCGATGTGGGGTACTTCAGGGAGCGGGCGCGCGAGAACTTTGAGGCAGCATGGCACGAGGGGTTAGGTGTTGTCACCCCATCAGGGCACGATGCGCAATACCCCTGCCTCACCTATCCAAGGGCCCGCGAGCACCCGGTCTTTGCAACAATCCAGCGCCTTAGGGAAGCATACCTCATGATGGGATTTGCAGAGGCCGAAAATCCAATAATAATCGAAGAACAGGAGGTACGCCGTCAGTTCGGCCCCGAAGCAGGGGCGGTACTGGACAGGGTCTTCTACCTTGGTGGGCTCCCCAGACCAAATGTGGGAATTGCGCGGCGGCAGCTGGAGGAGATAGCCAGAATAACAGGCAGTGAGGTCTCTATGGCAGTAGAGGAGCGACTTCGCGAGACGCTCCACGCCTACAAGAAAGGGACCATCGATGGGGACGAACTCGTCCACACCCTTGCAGAGGTTCTCGCCGCAGATGATGGAGCGGTCGCACGGATCCTGGGAGAGGTATTCCCAGAGTTCCGGGACCTCTCCCCAGAGTCCTCTAAAAGCACGCTCAGGAGCCATATGACGAGCGGATGGTTCCTCACCCTCGCCACCATATGGGATAAAAACCCACTTCCCCTCAGCTTATTCTCAATAGACCGCTGCTTCCGGAGAGAGCAGGAAGAGGGCCCGACAAGGCTGATGAGCTATCATTCTGCCTCCTGCGTGGTGGCAGGAGAAGACGTCACAAACGAGGAGGGAAAGGCGGTTTCTGAGGCGCTCCTCTCTGCATTTGGGTATACAGATTTTCGTTTCAGACCTGATGAGAAGCGGTCGAAGTACTACATGCCTGGTACGCAGACCGAGGTCTATGCACGCCACCCCATACATGCATGGGTAGAAGTCGCCACATTCGGACTCTACTCACCTTCTGCACTCGCAGAGTACGGGATCGGGGTCCCTGTGATGAACCTGGGACTCGGGGTAGAGCGGCTCGCGATGATCGCGTCTGGTGCCAGCGATATCCGCGCACTTGTGCACCCCCAGTTCTTCCCCCGTACCCTCACTGACCTGGAGATCGCGCGCGGAGTCAGGTTCCGCGAGGAACCCTCCAGCCTGGAAGGGAAGGTCATCGCGCGCGCGATCCGGGAGACCGCTCTTACCCATGGGAACGAGCCCGGTCCTTGCTCATTTGAGGCATATCGGGGCCCCCTCGCAGGTGGCGTAGCAACAGTATGGGTGGAGGAGCCGGAGTCCAATACCAGACTCCTTGGCCCGGCCTGCCGTAACGAGGTCTTTGTCCATCACGGGTCAATTCTAGGTGTTCCTGAAGGGGAGAGATGGGCACAGGTGAGAGAAGAGGGGGTCAGTACCGGCATACTCTTCATCGATGCGGTAGCGTCACGTGCCGCTGCGCGGATTGAACGGGCAGCTGCATGCGGGAAGGGGACGCTTGTGCAGGTGAAGATGGCAAAGCTCCCAGGCGACTTGAACCTCGCAATAGAGGACTATGCGATGCGGTCCATCACCGACCATGCGCTTAAGGTAGACACCCGCGGTCCGGTCTTTGTCACAGTAAGGTCTGTCATGGAAGGAGAGTTAGGGGATTAAGGTCCTTCAAGAACGGGTGGCGATCGCTCCTCTCCATTACCTGGTTTATCATTCCTCTCTCCCTTGTTGGTGAGTGCCCAGATGCCATCTCCTATCCTTGTACTGGCACCCGCTACGAACGAGCCGACTATTGATGTCACAATCACCACCGCAGCGATGGTGCTCGAAACGATTGCAGACCCATACAGGGTTGCGACCGCGATCGAGAACTCACCTCTCCCAATGGTATTGGACCAGACCTCGATCCCAGACATGGCGTCCCCATGGACTGCCCGCCCGATCACGATACCTGATGCGAGCTTGGAGAGGACTGCCGCGGCACTGATCGCAATGATTGCAGGGAGTTGCACTCCCCCTGCAAAGAAGTCGATGCCGATCCCGAAAAAAACAAAGAATATAATGAGGAAGACGTCCCTGAAGGGCTTTGCATGGCGCTCGAATGCCCCGGTATCCACCGCCCCGAGAGCGGTTCCCAGCGCGATGACCATGAAGGACTCTGGGACTTTGAGGACGAGTGAGAGCGCGGCCACGGTAATGAGGACAGAGAAGGTGAAGAGGACCGGGAGGTCGTCCTCTCTCTTCATGATCGCCACGATCTCCTCTCTTGCGACCCTGACGATAATTATGATCGCCAAAAGGAAGAGGGCGATCTTGAGGAGGGTCATGGTTATTGGCTCTGATGAGGCCCCCAGAAGGGCGAGGATGACGATTAAGGCGATGTCTTCAAAAATCATGAGCCAAACTACCGTTTCTGCTTCCCGCATCAGGAGCTTGTGGTTCTCAACAAGGGAGCTCACTGCCATCGCAGTGGAACTGATGAAGAATGCCGCGGCAACGATGACCGAGTCAAATGAAGAGAATCCAAGGAGATAGGCAGCGGAGAACCCGATTACCCCATTGATGAGTAGGTCGATGACACCGCTCGTCAAGATGGCAGACTGGTTGCTCCAGATGCGGGAGGGTCGTATCTCCAGGCCCATGAAGAAGAGAAGGAAGAGGAGGCCGAGTGAGGTGAGGTATGAGGAGACTTCGCTGGGCTCTACAAGCTGAAGACCGCTCCTGCCAAGGACGAGACCCGCGAGGAGGTAGCAGGGGATCGTCGGGAGTGCAAAGCGCCGTGCGATGATTGCGAGTATAGCACAGACTATGAGGGCAAGTGCGATTCCTTCCATTATCCCCCGAGGTATTCCCGCTCAAACTGACGGAGCTGGTCACTCTCTCCGATAGCGACTACCGCATCGTCTTTTGAAAAGGTAAAGGACGGTGAAGGGTTGACAATGTTCTTATCCCCTCGTGAGACCGCGATGATCGTCACCCCAGTCCTCGCACGGATCTGGAGCTCTTCGATGCCTTTCCCTGCCATTGACCCGGGAATTATGTAGGTATGGATGCTTATCCGAAGATCTGACAGCGCTGAGAACGCGACTTCTACGCTCTCCCTGTCGGCTTCCATGATAGCTCCGGTGAGGACGGACCCCACCCGCCTGGCCTCGACCGGGGAGAGGTCGACCACCGCGGGCGCGCGTGACCCCCGAGGGAGGGCATAGATCTGGATGTTACCCGCTTTTAAGAAGAAGACCGCGAGAGTGTCCCCCCATTCAGTGATGAGTTCGTACTTAGTCCCGACACCCGGGAGGTTGATGGAGTGCAGCGGCATACATGTCAGGTGCACCCAGTTGGAAAAAATACATTGCGCAGGGGGGTGTGGTATACCAGTCTCACCAGGGCCACTGCTCCTGGCAGTTGACCCGTTACCATCATCCCTGCTAAATGACCACTCCAAGACTCGTTATCAGGTAAAAGAGAGCGATTGCAAGGATAAAGGTACCGCAGGCTGCCTGGACCACCCTCCTCTTCTTTACAAGGAACGACGTGCAGCGGGACCCTTCGACCGCGGTGAAGAGTGAGAGGACAAAGAGAGGGGTAGCCATCCCGATCCCAAATGCAAGGAACGTGGTGATGGGGATCATACTGTTCCCGGCGATGCCAAGGGCAAAGAGGAGGAGTACCGGCCCGGGGTTGCAAGGGAGCACCAATACCCCAAAAAAGAGCCCAAAGACGAATGCCCCCCCATAGGGTGATGCCAGTGCAGGTACCTGAATAGAGGGTAACCGAAGTTCCACGACAGATCCTGCGATGAGCAGGGCTCCGATAAACGCGAGGACTGCATAGAGGAACGGAGATAACGCCATCATCACCACGGAGAGTGAGCCTGCCATGAGGAGCATGATCACCGCCCCCATGACTGCCATTGCGGTGAGGACACCTGCTGTGACCACCAAGGCGAGGATTACGGGTCCGATCCGGGGTGGGAGCACCCGGGCCTGGACGACGAGGTATGCGAGGTAGGCAGGGTAGAGAGGGAGGACACATACCGCACCGAGGGGAGTGAAGAGGCCTGCGAGGAATGCTACTCCCGCCTCATTGAGGACCTCCAGTGCCACACACCCCCGCAATCACCGATCTGATCTCGGTCTTCGTCTTATATCCGCTTCTGAACTTGTATATGGTCCCATTGCAGACGAGGACGATGGGTGCTGCAGCAGGGGTGATTATCTCTATCCCAAACCGGTCCAGGAATGCCTGGGTGATCTCCCGGGGTGCGACCGCGTAACGGCCCGAAAACTGATTCTTCCCGATATGCTCACTGAGGGCTACCTCGTCTTCATTAGGGTCGATATCAAGGCCGAGTGGAGTAAAAACTCCTGGCATCTCACGGGTGAGCGCGGTAACCTCCTTCTGCTGCGCCGTGCAGATAGGGCAGGCAATGGTAAAAAAAGAGATAAGCAGGGGGCCTCTTGTCAGTTCATCCAGGCTGAAAGACTCCCCTGTTGTCACATCCTGAAGCAGTGGCCATCCACCCGGTACAGCTTCATTCTGCATAGGGGGGGATTTGTTCCCCCCAGGAAAAGTTGGGGCCATGCACCCCGCGGCAGCGAGTGCGACTACGACGAACACTATGGCAGCGATCCCAGTGACGAGGTCCTTACGAAGTTCCATCCGTTAAGGTGGTGGCTGGGAGTCCAAAGAACGTGCCGATGGATGAGACCCTCAATCACTTTCACACCCCGCGGCAGGAGTTCATATGCCCCCAGGTTCACCCTGTAGCAGGGAGGCAAAGGACAAGGGATCGCGGGATTTTCCCGCCCCCAACCCTCCCCGGAACCCTCCGATACCAGGGACGAGACTTTAGAGAAAGCCCCACGGAACTCCCCAACAATTCCCGTGGGGATCCTCTTATTCTGCCATCAGAAAGAGAGGGAACGGTATGCATATCCGGATCCTTGCTGCAGCGCCCCTCAAGGAGGACTTCCTCCGCGCGGCATCAGGAGAGTACCTCACACGTCTCCGCCCTTATGTAAAGGTCAGTATGGAAGAGGTCTCCCTGGCAAGGATGCCGCGCCACCTCGCCAGGTCAGCAGGGGCGGCGCGGGTTGTAGCACTCGATGCCAGGGGATCTGCGTGGTCAAGTAGTGACCTCGCTGAGTTTCTGAAAACGGCAGAGGTCTCATCGGTGGGAACGGTGATATTCATTATTGGCGACCCTGATGGGCTCTCATCAGACCTTCTTCATGCCGCAGAAACAACCCTATCCCTCTCACGCCTCACCTTCACGCATGGGATGGCGCGGGTCATCCTCCTCGAACAAATCTACCGAGCATTCAGGATCATCCGGGGTGAGCCATACCACCGATGATGAGCGGGGAGGTGTTGCCCACCATCAGGGGATTATCTCGCAGCCATTGAACTTCTCATGGACAAAGTCCTCGGACCTGATAACACCCCTGACAATGAGGTTCTGAATGGCTGGAAGCGCTCCCTGGAGGGTGGCATGGAGGTGGAACACAGTCCTGCATACTTCGGCTCTTGCCTCAGGGGGCCAGGGGGAGAGAACATTTGCATAGAGGCATCGCCCCCCGCAGAAAGTGAAGATTGAACAGTCAGAGCACTGTGCGCCCACATTGACTTCAGGAAGTCTGGTGGGATCGGTATCTGCAATGGTCCCAAGGTAGTAATCGCGCATGCCTACCATGACAGGGCAGGGGATGATCTGACCATTCGTCATGACTGTGTAGTTCGCGTACCCTGACCCACACCGCAAGCGACTTGCCCTGCCCAGGAGGAGGTCCTCAACAAGGTCCAGGAATGGGTACCACCTCAGCACGATGCCCCGCGCTTCCATGACTTGCACCCAGTCATCTACCAGGGCACTGACAGCAGGATTGTAGGATGTAACGGCCCAGGGAGCGAACTCGTCCCATGTGCCATCTGGCCAGAAGTTTGCGTCCATCTGCCAGTGGATCGAATCAAACGAGAACTCATCATTGCCTGCGAGGTGCCGCACTGCAGCCCTCATATCAGTTCCCGCACTGACCGTCATCCGCGCGATAACCTCGCCACGATATCCACCCCTTACAATTGCCTTGAGGTTTTTCATCACGGCCCGGTACGTCCCCGCCCCCCTGTTCCTGTCGGTGACCTCCTCAGGCCCATCTATTGAGACAAGAATAGTAGAAAGTCTCCTGACGAGCGATGGTTCAAGATGGTCAAGAAGGATGCCATTGGTCTGGACAATAAAACCTGCAGTGGGGATTGCCTCCATGATCTCCCTGATGAGATCGGATCTTAGGAAAGGTTCACCCCCATAAAACGTCAGTACCGGGTGCGGGTCGCGACTGAGAAAGCGTGCGAGGCCACTTACTCCTGCTGAGTAGTCCAACGGGAGATCGTTATCTATGGACGAAGTACTGGTGATCTCACCTGTTGGACATTCCAGTATCTTTCCCCTGCAGTACCTGCAGTTCAGGTTGCAACGATCAGTAAGGAGGACGTGGTAGTGCAAGGGTCATGCCATTCCTGGTGGTACAGGTCCTAAAAACTTTTTTAGCGCCTGGAGACGGAGATTGCGAGGGCAGCGATAATAAGCGACGCGATGGCAGATAACGGAGAGTAAGGAATGGGTTTTCCAGACCAGGTCGTGGTGGCCACTGTGTAGGGCACTGCGGTTGGGAGCGTGCCATTGGCTGTTTTTATACCTTCCAGGTATGCAAGGATTGTAGCACGACTCTGCGTGGCCCCGGCATGGCGCGGGTCGATGGAGAGTGCAGTGGTGAAGGATTCGATAGCTTCGTCGTACCGCCTGAGGCGGTAGAGGGCTTCGCCCCGCATCACCCAGAGGTTTGCATCGTAACGTGCGTCATTAGGGTGTTTTCTCACCTCACGATCTGCGATCTGGACCACCTCCATAAAGGTCTCCATGGCTGCATCATCCTCTCCAAGACGCTGGAGTGCTGCCCCTTTATCGACAAACGAGGCGAGGTCATTGGGATTGACTGCGAGCGCCCGGTCATACTGGGCGATTGCATCACGTTCCTGCCCCAGATATACCAGCGCATCCCCTTTCCTGTTCCAGGCCTTCGTTGAGTAGGGGTCAAGCGAGAGTGCACGCTCAAATGACTGTAATGCGCCAGAATACTTCCCGAGGGTCATTTCCACCTCACCACGACGAGACCAGGCGATACTATAGTAGGGGTCAGCCTCAACTGCCTCGATAAATAGGGGAAGGGCGGCCTCATAGTCTCCTTCCGCAATGAGGACATCACCCCTCTGGACGAGCCTGACTGCATCGTCATATCCCCCTTCGCCAGATACATGGACTGCAAAGAGGAGGACAGTAAGGGCGATGAGTGGTGCAAAGGACCACCCATGCTGCATACATACTAGAGCTCCACCCACTCATAAGAACCCAGTGGGATGCCAGATTGATGGACCTCTCGCAGTAAGGCACTGATGTGGCGGTGTGATGCACAAGGTCATGACAGTCAAAAGGATGGCTGCCTGGGATCAGGCAGGTGGCACCAGAGACCCATCAAACGATATGAGTGGGGGCCAGAAGGTGGGTGAAGGAGACGGAGACCAAAACCGTGAGGGTCCCCATCATCCCACGAAACAACCTGACGGCTCTTTGGGGCGAGATCTGATTGGTCAGTGTCATCAAGAGGTGTTCGGTCTTTATCTAGAGCCCAAAGGGCTGCGCGTACCACATCAACTACATCCTTCGAGCGCGCGGGGACCTACCCGCCCGGACCTATTCCACCTGCATCAGTGCATCGGAGGTGGTATTTGATGCCGCAACAATTGCCCAGTTGATAGGCAGGGACTGCAGAAAACTTGATTGGGACCTCCACACAAAATATGCTGACACCTCACCACCAATGCCAGTCTCACTATCGACGCCGACATCTCTCCATCCTCCCGAGTTTTTTTCGCTGCCTCAATATGATCCTCTATGAGACCTCCGGACTCCCGGCAGCCCACCTGCTTGCAGCGCGCTGCAAGCCCATACCCTATTGCAGAACCCCCCATAGGCCCTGCCGCCACATCTCACTTCCTCGCATGTGTCGCAACGGAACTAAAAATCCAGATCAATGCTGACCAGTTATGCACGCTGTTTTCCTATCGTCAGGTTCTATTACCTGCGAATAGGAACGCCACCATGAGCGGCCCCACCCAAACCCTCTCAATCACGCGTCTCCTTCATGGCAAGGGGACCCGCACCAAGTTGCATTTGAGATCTCCTCTGATGCTGATGCAAAAGTCCTCGCGACATCAGACCTGTTTGCGAGGACTGATTGAAGCCGACTAAGAACTCCTTGCAACGCTTCTCATCCACCACAAGATCGGCCTCTCCACGGTGGCCCCCTCGAAAGTCAGTTCGCAAAGGAATGCGAGTTTGATCGCCCTGACCTGATGCATGTCGGGGTCGAGACAATGGGAGGTACCGGGTATGGTACGACCTTGCGAGCACCCTCACGGGGATAGGCGGTAGCACCCTCTAAAAAAGGAACGATACTATCTTCCAATGGATTCGAAACCCCTGCGCTATGGAATAGGGATCCAGATATAGTGCAGATTGAAAAACAGGAGATCTCAAATTGAGATAGTATATTGGAAGATACGTTGATGGGCTCGTCGTGATTCGAACACGAGATCTTCGCCGTGTGAAGGCGACGTCATAACCAGCTAGACCACGAGCCCGATGCATCGACCGGGGATCGAACCCGGGCAATTGGCTTGGAAGGCCAAAGTCATACCACTAGACCATCGATGCAGCATGCCCAGAACATATCGCAGAGCACTGACTTATTCCTTACGCTGCAAGTAAATGCACGGAAGGAGGAAAAAGTAGCGATTGACTAGGGTTCCTTCAGTAACCCTTAATCTCGGTCTCTACCTGCTCGAGCGCAGCGATGCGGCGTTCAAGGCTGGGATGGGTAGAGAAGAGCTCCATGAGTGATCGTCCTGATAGTGCCGGGATGATGTAGAAGGCATTCGCCCCAGCTACTTTCTCCTTGATCTCAGGCGGGAGTGAGTCCATCCGACCACTGATACGTACCAGTGCTGACATAAGAGCCCGGGGATTTTTCGTAATATACGCACTCCCACGGTCTGCGGCAAACTCACGGTAACGCGAGAGGGTACTGATAAGCAGCATGCTCACGACCCAAACGACTATCGCTACAACCCATACGACAATAAAGGGGAGACTCCCCTCTCTTCGGTTCCCAAGGGTGAGAAAAAATCCCCATTGAAAGACGAATGATGCGAGCATCGCGATGAAACTCGCGATGGTGAGTGTGAGGACATCATGGTTCTTGACATGAGAGAGCTCGTGGGCCAGAACCGCCTCCAGCTCTTTGGGAGAGAGGGTGCGCAGAATCGAGTCAGTGACCGCTACAACCGCGCTCTTTGGCCCCTTACCAGTCGCGAACGCATTCGGTACCGGTGACTGCATGATAGCGATCCGTGGTTTTGGCAGGTCAGCCTCCTGGCAGAGACGCTCTACCATTCGGTGGATCTCAGGGTACTCATCCTCCTCTATGACACGGGAACCTGTACTCCAGAGGACGATTTTGTCACAGAAGTAGAACTGAATAAAGCCCCACCCGACCACAAATAGGAGCAGCCAGATCAGACCTACCCCAAACGCAGATAGTACCGTGAGGAAGACTAGGTATACGATGAAGAGGAGGAACAGCGTGAGCCATATTCTCATCGTAAGACCGTAGTCACGCTTCCATTGCATACCGTCTAGGTATGCGGGGTCACGCTCATAAACATTCTTACAATTGCAATGATTCTGGCACTTTTTGGGATAACCAGGAGATAATGTTCAGATAAGAGTACCTGGAAGATCTACCGTTTCCCAGCTGATAAACCAAAAGTCCTGCCGTGTGAACGATAGATGGTACCCATGGAACTTGACGAGGTAGCCATCAGCCGGGCTATCATCAGGGCACAAATGGAGGTGGTCCTTGACTACTGCAAAATGGATGCAGCGGTCGTGGGGGCCGGGCAATAGGGCCCATCATGTGCCGCGATCCTCGCCAGAGAAGGTATCTGGAAAGGGCCAAGACTGCAATCCTCTCTCACACCCGCGAGGTCTGACCAGGTCTTATCGTGGCCGGGATGACCGCGAATGCCATGGCTGGGGAGCACAGTATGAGATCGATCTTTGGGGGGATGCTCCCCTCAGGCGAAGCGGCAGCCCACCTCCCCATAAAAGTCGTCAGATCCCGATGCCAATCCTAACGTTTTTTATCCGTTTTTCACGAGAACGTAAGGTATGGGAGATATGGTGCCCGATCCCCTCACTGATGTTGCATATGGCCTCTTAATTCATCTCATCTCCGGAAGGCTGCGTGCAGACGGGGATTCCCTCTTTACCCGGGTGGAGCGGGGCCCTCAGTTCCTGACCGAGTTCCATGAGACCTACACGGCATTCCGCAGGGACTACCCTGACCTCTGCGAAGCACTTGTTAAGCGATTCGGAGGCCCAGATGCAATCTATACGATGATCCTGGATGGAGAGGGCGTGGTCCCCTCGCGAACCACGCAGATGTACTGGGTAGTGCAGGACGCACCAGATACCCGACCCGATGCCATAGAAGATGAGCTAGCAGGAAAATGGCTGATCTTTTTGCCCCCCGACGAGGTCGACAAGGCCTGGTGCAGGGTCAGGGACGCTACGTGCGAAGGGCTACTTGGTATCTCTGCAAAGGTGAGCACTGCAAAGAAGAACCCGGAAGCAAGGGACACCTGGAAAGTTATCTACGTGTATACCCCGGACTGGAGAGACGAAGAGGACGTGATGCGGGCCCGTGAGCACCTGCGTGCGCTTGGTTTCACATATAGAATCGGGTACAAAAGAAATATCGAGACCTTTCGTGGCGAGTACAGCGAGAAGGGAAAAAGGGTCACCTTCTACAGCGCCTGATGAGCCCTCAAGGGCCCTGATCAGGCCTTTCTCTCCTTGTTCTTGGGTCTGAGGTTCACGTAGCCGCACTTTCTGCAACGAGTAGCACGAATTGCATTCCGTGCATTGCACCGCATGCAGATCTTCACATTGAGGAGCCGTGCCTCAGCCTCTGGAAAACGCGCCATCAGAATACTTCCACGTGTCTAATATACAACGAGCCCTGCTCACTTAACCGTTGTGCCATTCCCACCATGGGTGAGGAACCATGTCCGGAATGCATGGAGCGCCCTCGCACGGTGAGACATGCGGCTCTTCTCCAAAACGTCAAGCTCTGCAAGGGTTCTTTCGTTATATGCAAAGATGGGGTCATAGCCAAACCCGCTCTCTCCACTCGGTGCTTGGGTGATGGTTCCTTCAAGGACGCCAAGAAAGACCTCTATCCCACCATCCCAGGCGTATGCGATCGCGGTCTCGAACCGCGGCATATGGACCGGGAAAACCGCGAAGTGCGCGTATAAAAAGCGCAGTATCATCGACAATGAGGGGGCGGCCGAGTTGCAGGTAAGCAAAAGATGCTTTTCCCTTCGCGATCTCCCGCACATCGTCGTGGCGAAACTCAGGGCAATCGAGGGATACATGCTCTATCTCGAGGGTGCCACCAAAGAAGGCAGCAACCTCCCTGGCTTTATGCGGGTTCCCGGTGACCATTACCACCTTCACAGGTACCTCCCCCTCTGGACAATTGCGTCTACACGGGCAAGAACTTCATCGGCACCGGCAAACTCCTCGCGGTACCCCTCTATGAAGGCCTGTACAAGGGCATCTGCATTGCGCGCGGTGCCGGTGAGGGCCTGGACAAATACATGGACGTCTACACCGCGTGATTCACATTCCATTGATGCGGCAGAGAGCCCGAAGTCGATGAAGATACAGCGGTTATTGCGGAGTATCATATTGCTCGTGGTGAGGTCTCCATGGACGATGCCCGCGGTATGAAGCCGCCCAACAGCCCTTCCCGCCACCCGGACCGTCTCAATGGTGAGGGCGTCGCGCAGAAGGGGGCCATATACCCGCTCCATCACGATGGTTGCACCATCGATGTCGTGGATAATGGGAGTCGAGACACCGGCCCGCCTGGCCATCACCATCAGCCTCGCTTCAGCCTTTGTCCTCTCTGCAATGAGACGCTGGTCCAGGTCTCTATGTCTGTACCCTTTCGGGGACCTCTGCTTCTCAACCACTTCAGACCCGATGGCCACCACCGCCTCAGCGCCGCGCGCAATACCACCTTCCGGTTCATGGCGCGGGAAGCAGGGGTCACGCTCCCTCCAATTTACATCCACCTGATCGGCGCGAAACGTCGGGATCACCCTGGACTCTCTGATCGGGATGGCCTGGCCACTAGCGAGCATGAGGCCCCCGGTGTAGGCGATCATCGCCCCATTGTCCCCCATGAACTGCCGTTTCGGGACATGGAGTGTTGCACCACGCTCCGCACACATCTCCCCCAGCATCTCCTGGAGGCGGTGGTTCACACCCACGCCTCCCACAAGGAGGACCTCCTCCTTTCCCGTGTGCGCGAGCGCTCGCTCGGTGACCTCGACACACATCGCAAAAGCCACCTCCTGGATACTGTGGCATGCGTCCTCGGTATCCCCAGCCATCCCCTGCGCCGCGCTCACTAGACCTGAGAAAGCAAGGTCCATACCCTTCACAGTGTAGGGGAGGTCACGATACCTCCCCTGGCACGCGAGCCGTTCTATCGCCGGCCCACCGGGATGTGGGAGGCCAATACCCCTCGCAAACTTATCGAGTGCATTTCCAAGACCAATGTCAAGGGTCTCTCCCAGGACCCGGTAGCGCCCGGTGAGGTACCCGATCACCTGGGTATTCGCCCCACTCACATAGAGTACTATAGGGTCCTTACACCCCGTGTCGTACCTCCCAATCTCAACATGTGCAACGCAATGGTTCACACCCACGAGGGGGAGATGGAGGGCACCTGCTAGTGCGCGCGCTGCGGTGGCAACAGTTCTCAGACAGGGTCCGAGACCAGGGCCCTGCGAGAAGGCGATCCCCTCGAGAGATGAAGCGGCAGTTAGGACAGCACCGATCACCCCAGCCATGTGAGTGGCATGGTGCTGCGCGGCCTCACGAGGATGGATCCCACCCTGGGGGGGAGAATAGGGTTTTGATTTTTCAGCTACAACCTGGCTATCAAAGACTGCAGCCGAGAGGTTCCATGCCGTGCCCTCGATCCCGAGGACCTGCCCCGGAAACATCGATCTTACTTCTTAAACTCGGTGTACCTACACCGACCGCACGCGACACGGTCTTCATGCTCGGCAAGGATGATACCTGGGCCACACCGCGGGCAAAATTTCTTGGTAAGCGTTGCCTTAGACCCAGATATAGTATAGTAACTGCCCCGGCGGGGACTCGCACTCCCCTTCACCTTCTTTGCGGCCATTATCTACGCCCCCTCCTCTTTCACCGCAGGGGTGCCCCGCACGATGAGATATGCGGGCTCTATCATAGTTCTCGCATCGACGTTCTCGTAGACACGCGCGACACCCGAGACCAGGGAGGTCCCAAAGTGGTTCTTCAGCTTACTTATCACCAGGGTCTTTTCATTCGCATTGAGGAGCGCAGAGAGCTTCTGGAGGACCTGCATCCGGGAAGGGGTTGACCCCTCGAACCGAATGGTGAACTCGACTTCCCTCCGCGCAAGGAGCCTGTTCTCGCAGTCCCGGCTAATCTCGATGTCCATCGGGTATCCCTATATACATTACAGGGAGATGTTATATACTATCGTCCTGGACCTCAAGCTGGGCAAAGAGCGTCTGCGCAGCCTCTTTTGCACGCCCATCTACCTCCCTTACCACAACACCCTCTCCGGGCTGGCCATAGATGACCATTGCCCCATCAGGTGCGACGATGACAAGGGGGATGACGGCAAGATCCTCTTCGCCATCCACCTCGACTCTGACTGGGGGGTGCGCCACCGCCTGTTCAAGCGCTGCTATGAGAGTATCGGTGATCGTCCCGGCAGGGTTCTTCACAGAGAGGGTAGTGAGTGGGGGGTAGCCCGGTCGCTTCACCGGTCTTCGCATAGTCATCCCGTCCACCACCATCACCGAAGGGATGATCCCGAATGAGAGAGCTCGGGCTGTAACTATGTCACCTACTGTATAGAGGGTACGCCCGGCGATAACAGGAAGTATGTCAGCAAAATCAGGATATAGCCTCCCGAACGGGCGCTTGAAGAGGTGCCGTAGTCCTGGGGGAAGCCGGCGCATCTCACCTGACCTTAAGGGCGTAACGACCCGCGAGCTTGATGTTCATCTTCTGCGCGATCTCGGAATGTTCAGGGTCGATGATGACTAGGTACCCGGTCCAGTCAGTAGAGAGGTTGGATGTGCCACAAAGGGCACATGCCTCCCCCTCAACGACCCTGTGACACTCGCGGCAGACATTTGGTTGCTTCTTTCTACCGGCCGGCACGCTCTCCACCCCGGGTCTCCCGCTCCTTCTCTTTCACCATCTCCTCTTCTAGCCACTTCTGAGTACCGAGGCCGGACTGGCGCATGGTCAGTCCGATCTTGCTCTCCCGGGGTTCGCGCTCATTCAGACTGAGGGTCACCACGCGTGAGCGGAGCCCTTCACCGACAGCGATGAAACGCTTGGACTCCTGGCAGATGAGGCGTGAGTTCTTCTCGTCATAGCTGATGTACTCGTCCGAGATCTGGCTTACGTGGAGCATCGCGTCGACAGGCCCAAGGCTGACAAATGCCCCGAAACTCGTCGTCTCGACCACGATTCCCTCGATCACTTCCTGAAGCACGAGGCGGATGACAACGGCTTCGAATACGACGTCGTAGTACACAGCCCCATCGCCAGGGATTAGCTCCCCTTCACCAACTTCCAGGACTCCCGTGACCGCGATGAAGGCCCCGATCTCTTTGTCAATGCTCCCCTCGAGCTGCTCTTGGAGGACGTCGAGAATGACACTCTTCAGTTCCTCCCCGAGCCGGTGCGGGGGAACCCGCACCTTGTCCATCAGTTTCATCCGGTAGTACACCCGCAACACCTCACGACTGCAGTAACGCGAGCTTTTTACGCGCGCGGACCGATATGACCGGGACCCTGTTATTCATGAGCGCCCTCCTAAGTGCCCGATCATCAGTCACCACCACGGTACGGTGCTCCTGCGCAAAAAAGACGATCGCATCATCCACCCGCTCCTGCAGACCTCCATCTTCAACGATACTGCACCGCTGCGCGAGGGTTAGACCAAGACGCGCTGCGCGCCCTGATGACCCACAGCCCCGCGCGATCCCTTCGAGCTCTTTTACAACACTCATGAGCACGATCGGCTCACAACTCCCGACGAGATCGGTGATCTCATCAAAGAGCGAGATGCGGTAGCGCCCGGGGATCATCAGGGCATTGGCATCGAGGAGGACCTTCACTCGGATAAGACCCCCATCCCGATCAACCTCCACCGAGCGCCTACCTGACGGCTGATAGCGATACGCGCGCCAGGTTCAGCACAGACCGGACGCTTCAGGGTCACTTCAACGAGGTCTTTCTTGCTGCCCGCCACAACCCCTACCGTCACCGCGGTGCCGACCGCAAGCATCAGAGGCTCATGGTGCTTCAGGGGCTCAATCACCAGTTCATTCGCAGAGCCCACTACACGCTCCATGAGAGTGACCTGGAACTTGAGCCGCTCCCAAACTTGAGGCAGCGCGCCGACATGCCCCAATACCTGTCCGGCAAGTGCATCACTCTTGGTGAGTGAGGGGTCCAGCTTGGTCCCCAGTCCGATGAGTCCCCCGGGACCTGCATCGACGACCTTTTTCGACCCGGTCGTGATCGAGGTGACCTTGGTTGTGATCGGCACCCAACGGAGCCGGTTCTCTGCCTGGGTCTGTCGCCCTGGGCGGATCTCGATCTCGTCTCCATCCTTGAGGACACCCCTGATGAGCGATCCACCGACGACACCACCCTTGATATCCTTCCAGTTCGACCCGGGCTTATTGATGTCAAAGGACCGCGCTATCAGCATGAGTGGGGGGGCATCCGGTGCGCGCTCAGGGATCGGGATCATCTGGTCGAGGGCTTCTATCAGAGCGCCTATATTGATCCCTTTCTGTGCAGATACGGGGATTATGGGGGCGTCTTCAGCGATAGTGCCCTTGATAAACGTCTTAATCTGCTCATAGTGTGCCGCGGCTTCCTTCTGCGTTACGACATCGATCTTGTTCTGAACAATTACTATCCTGGAGATCCCCACAAGCCCGAGGGCCATGAGGTGCTCCTTGGTCTGGGGCTGGGGGCATGGCTCATTGGCCGCGATGACGAGCATCGCCCCATCCATAAGTGCCGAGCCTGATAGCATCGTTGCCATCAGGGTCTCGTGGCCCGGTGCATCAACAAAAGAGACAGAACGAAACGGATTCGTCTTTCCCTCGCAGAGCGGACAGACCGCCGCTGTGGAAAGGGAATCCGACCCGATGCAGGCCCCACATCGATAGAACGTGGCGTCGGCGTAACCGAGACGGATGGAGATCCCCCGTTTTATCTCCTCACTATGCCGGTCGGTCCACGCCCCTGTTAAACCATAGACCAGGGTTGTCTTCCCATGGTCGACATGGCCCACGACGCCGATATTAACACTTGGGATGGTGATGTCCCGCACGCAGAATCAAACCTCCCTACGGTATTTATAATGATTCTACTTATACGTGTGCAGATCGGTCAGTCCTCCAGGAGAGTGGTAGATTTACCATCGGCTTATCCTATTGTGGCGCGCATTGTGGCTGCACTACACTGCAGGAGAGACACGGGTTGTGCTACTGCTGCTCATGATGTTTCTGATCTTTTCACACCACGATACCTTAAAACGCCATTGGAAGGATGGATCACTGAGTAGACGTGATCACATGACCTTTGACACTGAGCTCTCACGGATCGGGATATCACTCCCAACACACCTCCTTGACCACTTCGACGAGATCATCTCCGCGCGTGGGTATTCCTCGCGATCAGAGGGGATCAGAGACTCGATCCGGAGCTACATTACCCACTACAAGTGGATGGCGGACGTGAAGGGTGAACGACAGGGTGTGATAACGATCATCTATGACCATGAGCAGCGGGGTCTCCTCCCAGTCCTCACTGATATCCAGCACGAGTTCATGGCCCTTATCCAGGCTTCACTCCATTCACATGTCACCCATACGCGCTGCCTTGAGGTGATCCTGGTAAGGGGTGAAGGATCAGAGATCAAGACCCTTACTGAGCGGTTGATGGCTCAAAAAGGGGTAGAGTCGGTGAAACTCACCACGATGCCGCTCACTGACTAACCACCGCCCTCGCAACTATGGTCAGTATGGAGTAGTGACTCCTGGAAGCCGGTGCTACTGGAGAACTCCCGCTCCTGTGCGACGCGCACGAGGGTGTCTTCGCGACTACCTTTCCTGGTGGGGGCATGTCCCTCCACCGGGATGAGCTGATCGATACGATAGAGGAGACCGGTGGTGTCGACCTCGGCAAATGTTGCCCCACCCTCCTCTGCAATCCTCGTGACCGTGCCGGTTGTGCCAGTTCTGGGATAGCGGACGCGGGTGCCTGGGGAGATAGTGTCCATGAGATGATCTTTTGATCAGGAAGAGATGAAGGGGAGGGTGGTGGCAACGAGATTATGCATGCAATGGGATCACTTACGAGAGCAGGAGGATATAGCGAAGGATGAACAATATGCTGATATTACTGGTGTTCAATGGCTGAACGGAGTAAGGATTGGATCCGTCAGGCCTGCGTGATCTCAAGATGGCGACAGTGGCGAGGGACCAGGGGTATCCGGAATGGGCGTGCTTCATCGCCCAACAGGCCGCCGAGAAGGGTCTCAAAGCAGTGCTGCACGCGAGAGGGGTTATTGCATGGGGTCATGCCATCACCGATCTCCTCAGGGCCTATCAGGAATACCAGCCAGTTCCCCTAGACCTCATGAAACAAGCGCGGTCTCTTGACAGGTATTACATCCCAGCGCGCTATCCAAATGGCTTTGCTGAAGGGACTCCCTGGTGACCACTTCGATAGCGAGGACGCAGATGGTGCTATCAGCAGTGCAAAGGCGATCCTACGGTTCTGTAACAGTTTCCTGGATTGACAGGGATCTAGGGGCTGTTTCACAAATATTTTTTTGTTAACATTATCACATAAATAAATCAGTAAAGATTAATTATTTAATTAATTTGATGTCGATGTAAATCGCCCCTTTTTGTTAATTTGGGGTTTGTGAAACAGCCCCTCTAGTGAGGGAGAACCTCAAGACCGCGGTTCTGCACCTTGTCACCCGGGAAGAGGTTCTCGAGGTCATCCTCTTTGGGTCTTTTGCAGAAGACCTCGATGTCCCTGGGAGTGATGTGGACGTAATGATCGTGGAACTTGCAGAGAGCCATGTCCGATTCATACGTCGAATTGAGGAGTACTCCCCCTATTTCGAGGAGGTGGGATTAGCGGTGGATGTCTTTCCCTACACACAGGAGGAGATGGATACGACCCTCGCGAGGAGAGCACAGGAATCGGGAGTGGTAATGTTCCGAAGGGGGTGACTAAGCGCCCCTCGTTAATGTTCAGATATCAAGGTACATCCCATAATATTAGGAATGCCCTCAAGTTCCCCTCAATATGAGATGACATGGAAAGATTGGTGATCACACACTATACTGGACATGCAAGAAATAACTGAGGTACCGCGCATGAAGTGATGGTGCTTCAGATCAATGGCCGTTGACCTGTCATGCGCTCACTCCATGTTCTCACATGAGGAGCCCCTTGAGCTCCCGTGCAACCTCGCGTGTTGCAGTGCGCACAATCCCTTCAAAGGGATCCTTTGTTCTCCAGGTTAATCCATCGAAGATAGCACGAACGGCAACTCCCAGCGAAGGGCCGTATCCCCCCTCGAGGACAAGGGCAAGGGGTTTTTCGTGTGCGCGCACAAGGAGTGCCGTGAGGGCCTGGAAGTCTTCGGGGATGAGTTTCATCCCAGACACGGGGTCATCATGAAGTGGGTCCTGACCTGCAGAGATGATGAGCAGCTCGGGCCGATACGAGTCCAGTGCCGGAATGAAGACCTCCTCGAAGATGTAGCGATAGTCCGCAAGGGTAGATCCAGATTTCAGAGGGGCGTTAACCGAGAACCCACGTCCTCTTCCCGTACCGACTTCATCAGGCCAGCCAGTGCCCGGGAAAGCACCAGCCTGGTGGACCGAGCAGAAGAGGACACGGTCGTCCTGGTAGAAGGCCTCCTGGGTGCCGTTCCCATGGTGGAGGTCCCAGTCGATGATGGCCACTCGCGCGACATGGTCGAGTGCCCAGGCCGCCGCAACCGCCACGTTGTTGAAGAGGCAGTAGCCCATCGCGCGGTTATGGCAGGCATGGTGCCCGGGAGGGCGTATGATCGCAAATGCATGGTCGCCGGATAGTGCGCACCGGCATGCATCAATGGCACCTCCTGCAGCATGACGCGCGACCTCGAATGAGTCCCCAGTGAGGTAGGTGTCACTATCAAGAAAGCGGCGGTGCCCTTCAGATGATAGGGATTGAATCATCCGGATATAGGCAGGGTCGTGAACGCGTGCGAGATCCTCATAAGAGGCGGGTCCCGGGGGGATTACCGGCACCCCGGGGGGGACCCCCGCGAGTGCACGATGGAGACGGATGCTGCACTCAGTATGGGAGCAGACCTCGTGCTTCTTAAAGATCTCCCCCGAGATAGCGACTGTCCGTAGCATCAGGTGATAATGTCACCCCTGACCACGGCCTGATCAGGGACTTCGTATTCCAAACCGGTCCCATTCACGCGGTACTTCCCAAGAGACTTTACTCCGTAGGAGGAGCCGGACGTTGCATAGGGGACGACGAACTCCCCGTTCACACTCTCCTGCCGGTAGACGAACTGGCGGCCCCCATCGGTAAGGAGTGGAACCTCGATCAACCCCTCCCCCTTGATCCGCGCGCCTGGGACATACTCGTATACCTTCACATAGCGGATGTCCGGGCCTTCGCCCCCAAGGACATTTCTACTTGACTCATAGATGAGGCGGAAGTTCTGCAGTGCCGGGATCTTGGTGATAGGGGTGAAGAATGCAGAGTTCACCGCCGCAGCGCGCATGCCGGACTGGGGATTCTTGTTGAACTCTTCTGCCCGCTTGACTGCATCAGGACCAGGGAGGCTCTCAGCACGCCGTATCACCGGCATCGAGTAGCCACTCATGGCACCCGGCTCGAGGTACTCGATGTAGAAGGCGTTCCCAGGCTCTGCCATGGAACCGTCAAAGTTGTGGAGGCGGGAGACCATCGTCTCATAATAGAGGGGTGTGTAGAGGGTGACCGGTGAGAGGCTGCTGCTCTCCCCCTGGAGGGGCGCAAGGTAGTTCACCTGATAGGGGGTTGGCCCAGCAGTGGTATTGTACCAAGTCGTCATCGCCCAGAACTTACCGGTGTCCATCTCGATGTCGGTCATGATGTACTTTGTTCCCAGGGAGTCGGCGATCTTCGTTGCATTCTCTTCAGATCGGGTGATAAAGAAGGAGGAGGCTCCGGGTCCAGATTCACTTCCAATACCTGCCTGGAACGGGTTTGCATTGGGGATGCGCTTTGCGATGTAGGTGATAAGGTGCCCATAGTCCCACCAGGACATCACACCGTATGCGGTGGATGGGTACTTGAAGTCTTTTTGGGAGTAGATCGTGTAATAATCGACCCCGGTGTCAGGTGTGTTCGCACCGAGCCATTCAAGGGACTCGCGCCAGTCTGGGACCATCCTGATTGCTCCTGATGTTCCGACGGCATACTCAAAACCGACTGAGGTCTCGACAAACAGGAGGGAGATCACCACGACAAGGACGAGGAGTCCGGCACTGTAGAATGCGGTCTGGCCAGGCCTGACCTTTATCTGGGCTCTATCCTTCTGTTCCCTCTTCTTTCCTCTCACCTTCTGCCCTTTCTGTGCCAGATCCTCGCTCTTCTCCACTTCAGCAACAGCATGCTGTGCTGCAAGACGTTGCCGAACATAGGCACCTAAGTCCTGTATCGCCCAGTTCACCGCAAATCCCACGCAGACCGCGGCGAGTATGACGATGTTCACAGCGAGGAAGTACTCATAGCGGATGTGCTGGATGGTCGCATAGAGCATGACCACGGACCAGACGAGGACGAAGAGGTGGTCAGGGCGGTGGTCACGCCAGACCCGCCAGAGCATCACGAAGAATCCGCCGGCCATGAGGATTAGGCTGTAGCTAAACGTCGTCCAGGCCTCCATCGCGCTCCAGGGGCGGGCCTCCTGGATGGTCTGAACTTGGGCACTCTGGGAAAAGAACTGATCTAAGGCGCTGGTGATCAGTTGATATACAATAGGGAATGCAGCAATTAAGAAAAGCGTTGCAAGGAGTGCGATCGCGACTATTGCAATGATAAATATAAACGTGTTTTTATTCCTAAGGAGACGGGAGAGGACCCACAGAACGAGTGTTGTAACAATAACAAGGATGTACGCGAGCGGGTGACCAAGGGTGTAGAAGTCCAGTTGAAGACCGTCTTTAACCGGGCCAAATATGAAGAAGAGGAGAGTGACTATTCCAAATACTGTACCATTCACAAGAAGAAGATAATCACTGGTATGCTTTTTATGAAAGTCCCAGCAAAACTGCAGCACAGTAAAAATGAGCGATATAAATGCAAAGAGTATCATCGTGGGCATAACGAGGAGGCCGAGGATGAATGCAACACCGGTCCCAATCGATAAAAGAAAAGGTACCCGCCAGGTCGAGAAGTTCTTCCATACAATCGCCATATCCCTGGCATGATGAACGATTCCACAATAGCAGAACGCAAAGAGCGTGGAGAAGAGCACCTCAGCGATGTGGTGGTCCAGGTAACCATAGAGAGAACGAAAGAAATATTGACCTGCAATAACCGCGATGAAAGCCGCTGCGATAAGTCCGGTCTTCCAGTCGGTCAATCGCCGGACATAGATGAAGATGAGAGGCACCATAAAGGCCGCCATGAGAGGTGGCACCAGAAGGGCGAGGCTGACAATATCAGGTCGTGTGGACGCGCCTGTGACGAGGCAGAGCGTTGCTATAATCCAGGGAAAAAGCGGACCCCAATGGATAATCTGTCCGGTGGGGAATAGTGTCATCGCCTCAAACCAGCCGTAACCCGGATAATTGTGCAGCATCTGCTCAACCTGGCGGAGGTTGTACATCGGGTCATCGCTACCCACTATGTCGAGGATATCACCTGAAGGGTTGTTAAATGCCGGTTGCACCCGCATCCAAAGGGCGAATATCGCGAGGAATAGGAGGACAATAAGGATGAAGAGGAATTTGGCGTTGAGATGCCTGGAAAGGTTCATAGGATCGTCCTGCTCGTAGTATTCCTCTCGGCGATATAAAAGGGGATGGAAAAGGGGAAGAAGAGAGAGTACAGATTATTATGGAGTGGACCAGAACAGGCGTGAAGCTGAGCGGTGGCTCGTTCAAGCCGAGCGAGATTTCGTAGCGGGCAGGAATAGCGCTTCAACGGGGTCATATGAATGGGCATGTTTTCAGGCGCAGCAGTGTTCAGAAAAAGCATTGAAAGCGGTCCTCATTGCACAGGGAAGGAGAAGAGTCCTAATTCATTCGATCTTTGAACTTGTCCTGGAAGCAGGGAAGTTTGCTCCGTCCCTTCTTGAGGTCAGGAAGGGGACAAAAAAGTTGGACGGTGCATACTTTGCATCCCGTTACCCGGACAGTATCGCAGGTGAGTTGACACCCGGAGAGTACTATGAAGAGGAGGATGCCGAAGAGTGTCTGAAGATTGCAGAGTCAATACTCGTGCGAACCAAGGCTGCAATCAGGGGCTAGAGCACGTGCAAGACTTGGCTGCACTCATCCGCACTTCCAGGAATGTCTCACGGATCATCCTCCATGGGTCGTATGCCCGGGGTGATGTTCATGAAGGAAGCGACATAGACCTCATCATCATCGGGGACTTCCCAGAGCGGTTCCATATACGGACCACAGCAATCCTGGAGATGACAGCCCTCCCTATTGAACCACTCTGCTACACCAAGGAGGAGTTTGATGCGATGATCGCAAACGGCAATTCCTTCCTCCAGAACGCCCTTGAAGAGGGATATGAGATATGATGCAGGGGTGAAGGTATCAGGGCACATTTGTCATAAGGAGGGAAAAGGGACTGGATGGTCAAGATGCCCTCAATAAGAAGATATGCCAATAAACCAAACAGCGGGGTAGAGATGGAGAGATCAGGGTGACCCGTTTCTTCAACACCGCTGGGCCAGTCAGGTGTGAGAGCCATTATTGTCTTCCACCCCTCAGTCGTCTCAACCTTGACGAAGTACTGAACCTGATAGACCAGCAGAAATATTTCGTTCTTCATGCTCCACGCCAGACAGGTAAAACATCGTGCCTGCTTGCACTTATGGAGTATTTGAATCAGCGAGAAACCTATCGATGCCTTTATGTCAACTTTGAGGTGGGTCAGGGATACCGGGACCGGGTGAGTGATGCAATGGCGTTCCTGACCCTGGAACTCTCTTCTCGTGCCCGTGACTCACTGAATGACCCCATTCCAGGCCAGATTCGTGATACGCTTATGCGGGAGGGGAATGCCAGTATCTCATTGAATGAACTATTGACCCGCTGGACGAAAGAGTCACCTCTCCCGATTGTGCTGTTGATCGATGAGGTTGATGCACTTGTGGGAGACACACTCATCTCGGTGCTCCGTCAGTTGCGTGCTGGCTATGACAAACGACCAACATTGTTCCCTCATACCATCATCCTCTGTGGTGTACGCGACGTGCGCGACTACCGTATCCACTCTGACAACGATAATGCTATAATAACCGGGGTGAGCGCGTTCAATATCAGAGCCAAGTCACTACTACTGGGCGATTTCAGCAGGAGAGAGATGGAGAACCTCTATCTCCAGCATACCAGAGAGACAGGCCAAGTCTTTACTCAGGATGCACTTGACCTGGCATGGGAACTGACAATGGGTCAACCATGGCTGGTCAACGCACTGGCGTATGAGACGTGCTTTGAGGCCGTTGGCGGGTATGATCGGTCAAAGCCTATCACCATTCAGATGATCCAGGAGGCAAAGGAGGACCTCATCTTCAGACGCGAGACGCATCTGGACCAGCTCACTGACAAGCTCTCTGAAGAACGAGTGCAGCGGGTTATAGAGCCAGTGCTGGCAGGAATTGAAGGACAGATTCGAGAGGACGATGTCCGCTATGTTATTGATTTAGGCCTGCTCAAGAGGACCATGAATGGTGGTCTTCGTCTTGCCAATGGGATCTATCAGGAGGTAATCCCCCGTGAACTGGCATATCCCTCACAAATAGGGATGCGGCAGGAGACCGCCTGGTATGTCAGAAAAGATGGCACTCTCGATATAAGTTCCCTACTCTGCGCTTTCCAGCAGTTCTACCGCGAACACTCGGAGGCTTGGCTGAAGGGTATTGCCTACAAGGAGGCAGCACCACAGTTGCTCCTCCAGGCATTCCTGCAGAGGGTTGTGAACGGTGGCGGAAGGATCGAACGCGAATATGGACTTGGACGAGGACGTACCGACCTCCTGGTCATCTGGCAGGTTTATCCAAGAACCAGACAGACCCCACAAAGGGATTTATCTGGAGAGGTGAGTGCCCTGCATGCACCCACTAACAATCAGCACGACGAGAACGCTATACAGATCAAGGTCAGTCCACGCCCATTACCACCCGATATTCATCAGAAAGTGATACAGCGGATGGTGATCGAGCTGAAAGTCCTGCATTGTTCATTGAAATGCACAGTCCAGAAAGGACTCGAACAGACGTGGGATTACATGGACCGTTGTGGTGCGCAGGAAGGACACCTGGTTGTGTTCGATCGCAACTCCAAAAAGCCCTGGTCCAAGAAGATCTTTTGTCGTTCCGAACCCTATCGAGAGGGAGAGGTCATAGTATGGGGGATGTGAGAGGTTAACATTCATTGTCAATTAGGAAATAAGAGTGGTGTCATGTTGAAGAATTCGAATTTTTGGAGCGGATATTATGAAGATGCGAATAGAAAAGCCTCGGTTGGGTCAATTCTGCTGATGTTACACGTGGCATGGAATCAGATCAAGGGTCTCATAGAATGAAATAGTATAACGTGGCACTCCTCAATCCCCGGATACATGGTCGAATACCAAGTGGTTGAACAATTAAATTTCCCATGAAAATTGGGATGGAATTCAAAACTGGGAAAAATCAGGGGCTTTCTTATGTTAAGCATGAGGCGAAGCCTCATCTGGGTTTTTAATTAAACGAGGGCACATGGGCGGATATCTGATGAATCCCGGGGTCCTGGGCTGGTTTCGAAAGAGCCCCTCTATCCCCCACCGAGTCTCCTTCATCCCTTATCCTATAGATTTAACCTTATCTAAATGAATGACTATTCTCTCACCATTATAAGGGTGTCACAATGAGTAAGATTGCATTCATCACCGGGATCACCGGACAGGACGGTTCCTATCTCGCCGAGCTCCTCCTTGCGAAGAATTACGAGGTCCATGGCCTCATCCGCCGGTCATCCACATTCAATACCAGCCGTATCGACACTATCTATGTCGATCCCCATGAGCCTGATGCACGGCTCTTTCTCCACTACGGTGACCTCTCTGACAATGAGCTTATCTCCCACATCATGTATAATATCCGCCCCGATGAAGTCTATCACCTGGGGGCCCAGAGCCACGTCAGGGTAAGCTTTGAGACCCCCGAATATACGGGCAATGTCACCGGCCTCGGCACCACACGCCTCCTCGAAGCGATACGCCGGTGTAATCACCCGATAAAGTTCTACCAGGCATCCTCGAGCGAGATGTTTGGTTCTGCCGCGCCACCACAGAAGGAAGAGACTTCATTTCAGCCCCGGAGCCCCTATGCGTGTGCGAAAGCCTATGCCTACTGGATGACACGGAACTACCGGGAAGGGTATCAGCTCTTTGCATCGAACGGGATCCTCTTCAACCACGAGTCCCCCAGGAGGGGTGAGACTTTTGTCACCCGGAAGATCACCCGGGGGATAGCGCAGGTCCTCGCTGGTAAAGTGTCCCACATCTACCTAGGGAACCTCGATGCCAGGCGGGACTGGGGGTTTGCGCCAGAATATGTTGAGTATATGTGGAAGATCCTCCAGGCAGAGGCACCGGACGACTATGTCCTAGGGACCGGGGAGACCCATTCTGTCCGTGAGTTCCTTCAGGAAGCGTTTTCCTATGTTGACCTCGATCTTGAGACCCATGTGCGGATCGACCAAAAATACTTCAGGCCGACCGAGGTCGAGGTGCTGATTGCAGATCCTAAGAAAGCGCGGACCTTTCTTGGATGGGACCCAAAGGTGAAGTTCAGTGACCTCGTGCGAGTCATGATGGATGCTGACCTTCGCGCAGCTGGGCTTGCACCCCCAGGAGAGGGGGACAAGTTCCTTTCACAGCACTTCTCGCAGAAGTGGTGGCAAGGGGACTGAGGGTTTCAGTGTGCTTCTGACGACATCATGCACCTGTGCTCATGATTGAATGAGAACAACTACACCTGCACGAACAAGTTCAATCGGCTTGTCTGCGCGTTGAGGGTATTTTTCCCTGATATGCCAAGGTGTCGTAACCTTATAGTATCCCTGCAGACCCCTCCAAGGCTCACCCACCAGTAAAGGGCACTATCGCAAAAGAACTCCCATAAGTCTCTTCACCTATGAGAACCGGCCATAAACAATGATACATTGCATCCACGATGCTCCATCCGGGTCCGATAAAGGATGAAAAGGCTGTTTCTGACACCGGGCATTATGTGTCGTGTGTTGCAATCGTTGCAGGAATCTGACCCCAGTCACCGTCACTTCTCTCACCTGCAAAATGTGAGATTCCATTATCATCGCCTCAAAGATCTCACGGGAGCTGCCCCGGAACACTTCATCTCTGCAAGTTCGGTATTCCAGGAGGTATTCTAGAACAAGGTATTGTAGCGTTCCCGGAGGTCATTACTTCAGCCGCGGCATTAAAAGACTTCCAAAACTCAGTCTATTTCACAGAATGAGGATACAAGCTCTTTAGGAAGGTGACAATCATGAAGAGGGACTGCCTATAGAGGAAAAGGTGATTGCACAAGTATTGCCACTTCACTTGCGTGAAGGTGCTCATCCCAAACGCAATGAGATCTCTGCATCAGATAATACGATCCCCCCCGAACATTCAGATGAAAGCAAATTTTGATACTTTAAGCAGCTAACACTGATAAACGAGTATATTTGAGGTGTAGCACGGCCCTTATACCTGATCAGGGATCATTTTGGGAAGGGAACGAGGTCCTCCTGACTGGAGGCGCGGGATTTCTCGGATCCAATATCATGGACCAGCTACGGGCCCGAGGGGTTGATTCTGCAACGGTCTCAATACCCAGGAGCAGAGATACAGACCTGCGCAATTGGAAGGAATGCCGCAGGACAGTGAAGGGGAAAGATATTGTCATTCACCTCGCTGCAAAGGTTGGAGGGATTGGGTTTAACCAGGCAAACCCGGGTTCGCTCTTCTATGACAACGCCATCATGGGGATCCAGATCCTGGAAGCTGCACGCCTGGAGGACGTGAAGAAATGCGTAATCATCGGAACTGTCTGTGCGTATCCTAAGTTTACGCCCGTACCGTTTCGTGAAGACGAAATCTGGAATGGTTATCCTGAAGAGACCAATGCTCCCTACGGTCTCGCCAAGAAGATGCTCCTCGTGCAGGCACAGGCGTATCGTGCCCAGTATGGCATGGACATCATATACCTCATCCCTGTAAACCTTTATGGGCCTGGGGATACATTCGACCCGGCGGTTTCCCATGTCATCCCTGCACTTATCAAAAAGTTCGTCGACGCGATGGAGGAAAGAAAGAGCACTATTGAGGTATGGGGGACGGGAGGTGCCTCACGGGAGTTCCTCTTTGTAAAAGATGCTGCACGTGCCATCGTGATGGCGACAGAACGGTATAGTAAACCTGATCCAGTAAATCTCGGGGCAGGGAAGGAGATCACCATCCACGGCCTTGTTGAGATGATAAGGGAACTCACGGGGTTCTCAGGTGATATATCCTGGGATCATTCAAAACCCGACGGTCAGCCACGGCGTTCCCTGGACACATCACGGGCGAAACGCGAGTTTGGATTTGAAGCAGTGGTCCCCTTCCGGGCGGGGCTCCAGCAGACCATCGAATGGTATAGGGATACCTACTATGGCAAAAGGATTTGATAAAAGGCATGATGCTATCTATGTGTTGAGCCATCCCAGATAATCTCTGAAAAGAATATTCGAGTCAATGTAAAGACAATTTTAAATTATATAATGTAGTATATCTACTATAGATAGTATTGTAAAATATATCCAGTAGTATTTCAAAAGGATAAACAGAGAATGACGTCATCTCCAACTTTCAGTCATACCACAGTTGAAAAGGCACCTGTCCCAACACTCATAATCCGCCCACCAAAGAAGTGGGTGCCGGTTGACTTCCACGAGCTCTGGGAGTACCGGGAACTGCTCTACAGTTTTGTCTCCCGTGATGTGAAGATCCGGTACAAACAGACTGCTCTTGGCTTTCTCTGGGCGATCATCCAGCCACTCTTCATGATGGTGATCTTTACCCTGTTCTTCGGGGGGTTTGCAAAGATCCCGTCAGATGGCGTCCCATATCCCCTTTTTTCCTTTGCCGCACTCATTCCCTGGACGCTCTTTGCTGAAGGACTCACCCGCTCGACAACAAGCATGATAAGCAATGCGAATATTATGACAAAAGTCTATTTTCCACGTCTTGTGATGCCAATCTCCGGAATTCTTTCTCCGCTGGTGGATTTTATGATCGCGTTTGTCATCCTCATCCTCATGATGATATATTATGGGTTTGTACCAACCATCGCAATCGTTCTGCTTCCACTCTTTATCCTATTAGCCCTCGCCACATCGCTTGCCATCGGGCTCTGGCTTTCAGCGCTCAATGTCAAATATCGCGATTTCCAGTATACTCTTCCGTTTATCATTCAACTCTGGCTCTATGCATCGCCGATTGTGTATCCCAGTTCAATGATCCCAGCACAATACCGGATATTCTACGGGCTCAACCCAATGGTTGGCGTGATTGATGGTTTCCGTTGGGCGCTTCTCGGTGCAAAACCCCCTGAGGCAATGATGCTCGTTTCTATTGGGGTTGTTGTTGTTCTCCTTATAGGAGGTTTGTTTTACTTCAAGAGGATGGAGCAGTACTTTGCGGATGTGGTGTGAAAAGGGGATAATGTATTTTTGGTTTGGTGACCTTGAAATCCGCTTCCACGGCATCAGCAAGAAATAAATTATCAGCTGACCGCAGGAAAAATACCTCACGCTCCGCGATGCAATGGCTCAATTCAGTGAAGGCGCCGTTTGCACGATTCAACCGGGCTCCCCCTGACGAAGAGTTCTGGGCGCTGAAAGATGTGTCGTTTGATGTGGAGTAGGGCGAGGTTGTGGGGATTATCGGGCGGAACGGGGCGGGGAAGTCGACGCTGCTGAAGATACTGTCACGGATCGATGTAAGAATTCTTCTGTTTCTCCCGGCATAACCAGCGTAAGTATGATATTCATTCATCCATCTCAGGTTAGTGCTGTGGTTTAAACCGACTTGAGGGCAGTATTACTTTTTTATAGACTATGCATATTTTTCGCGCGTACTACATGATCAATTATATATAGTATTAAATATAACTCCTCGTGGATAAAAAGAA
>JAPKXQ010000080.1 GCA_026394765.1 Methanomicrobiales archaeon | reverse complement strand
TTATTTATGTCCCGATAAACCAGATGAGTAACCTATGTGCTGAACCATAAATGACCATTTGGGGTAACCTATGTGCTGAGCCGGATTCCTCCAAATGAATGGGTAACCTATGTCTTGAACCTTTCCAGATAAGTATTGATGACGGGGGGCCTGAGATCAACGCGCCTATGACCGGGGGGCCACGTATCTGGAATTTTTCGGCAACATTCTATCCCCGCTTTGGGTCTGCAAAGCTTTAGATTGTAGCTTTGCCGGTATGGAATTCCCAATCTACATCGAACCGGCGGGGTACATCTATGACAATAAATCCGGTACGAGGCTCCAGGGGGCAGAAATCTGGTTACAGCGGCCCGATCAGAATGGTACCTGGGAGAACATCCCCGAAGGACTCACCCCGCCGCCAATGCAACCCGACCGAAACCCACTGATAACCAATGGAGCAGGGCAATTTCAATGGGATCTCTCTGAAGGGTCATACCGCGTGTACGTTGAAGCTGAAGGGTATAAACCCGCAGCGAGCACGATGGTCAATGCCCCGCTGCCAGCCTTTAACCTCATTATAGGGCTTGAACCAATTGTTGCTCCCACCACGGGGAGTATCGCAGTAAATTCGACCCCCACTGGGGCAGAGATCTACCTCGACGGGGGTGACACGGGTCAGACGACACCCTTTACTCTGACTGGAGTCTCTACCGGATACCATGAGGTAGTGCTGAAACTGAACGGGTATAAAGACAATCTCATGCCGGTTACGGTGACTGCCGGACAGACCACGGCGGTGCATGCGACACTCGAGCCTGTCACCCTTGCAGCGCTCTTTAACGCAAGCCCCCTGACCGGCCAGATCCCATTATCAGTTCAGTTTACTGATTCCTCATCAGGTCTCCCTCCCTTAACCTATCAATGGAACTTTGGTGATGGAAGTCAAATGACTACTGAAAAGAACCCAGTCCATAACTATACGCGGCTCGGTACCTACTCGGTAACCCTCACAGTGACTGATGCTGCTCGGAAGACCTCATCACTCACGAAGAACAAGTATATCATTACCACCGACGCGTCCACACTTAAGGCTGAGTTCACTGCTGCCCCTCTCACTGGCTCACCTCCCCTCACCGTCCAGTTCACCGATGTGTCATCAGGGAACCCCACGAAGTTTTTCTGGACATTCGGGGACAGGGGGACGTCCTATGAAAAAAGCCCCTTCCATATCTACACCACACCCGGTGAATATTCAGTAGCTCTCAAGGTAACCAATGGCACTCGGTCGTATACAAAGAAAGTCGGAAAGATGATCATTGTCAGATAAAGAACCATCTTATTCTATTTCTCTTATTTTTATACAGGGTACAGATATGGGAGGATTCCCTCACGCTTCGTCCCAGACTCGTTCTTTTCTCCCCCGTATATCGCATCATCCACACTCTGCCGGCCCAGGTACGTAAAGGTGGTCCTAAAGGTCCAGGACTCCATTCCCCCAAGCCCGGGGGTGGTGTCCCTCGAAGGGATAGAGGATGCCCACGGCAATGCGTTCCCCCAGACCAAGCAGAACAGAGAACGTGAAAACGCCCCCAGATGGGGGTGGAAGAGACGCTCTTCTACCTGATCATTTGGCAAGAAGAGAGGTGGTTGTTGGGGCTGACCGTGTATGCCAACAAAGTAATGTTCACTGGTACTCGGGGGGCTGGACCTCTCTTGGAAGACCACCTTTGAAATGCTGAACGATCCTGCGATATGCATCTCTCAGCCGCTCATTCATTGTGGGATGGACCTTCTCCTTTGCGGCATCGAAGTGTTTGGGCGTAACCATGTTTGAGCCCTCCCGCATCGCAAACATCCCTGCTTCGCGGCAGAGGGCCTCGAGATCAGATCCCACAAAGCCTTCAGTTGCAACCGCCACGTCCCTGAGTAGAGTGTCCCGTACATCGTCTTTGACCCTGATGCGCCGCTTAGCAAGTAGCTCTCCGATATAGCGCCGCCGTGCTGAAGGCGTGAGGCCTCCTTCCTCACCAGAGAGGGAGGCAGGCAGCTGCCTGATCAGGTCCTCGTACGTGATCTCCTGGTCTTCTCCCACCGCAGCAATCATTTGTGCGATCCCCTCCTCGTCTAGGGGCCCGGTTCTGCTCACCAGTGCTTCGATCTCTGATCCAACAATCGGCATCCCCCTGCTGTGGATCTCTAGGATCTTTCTCCGGTCATCCTGACCAGGCTCTCCAATGTACACGAGACGATCGAAACGGCCGGGTCGCAGGAGCGCAGGGTCAACGATATCAGGGCGGTTCGTCGCGCCCATCACAACCACATCTTTTAGTTCCTCCAGGCCATCGAACTCTGTGAGGAACTGGTTGAGGACACTCTCGATGACATGGGTGTCCCCGACAGAGCCTCTGGCAGGTGCGATTGCATCAAGCTCATCAAAAAAGAGGATTGTGGGGGCGACCTGGCGGGCTTTCTTAAAGACCTCGCGGACCGCCCGCTCGCTCTCGCCTACCCACTTCGAGAGGAGCTGGGGACCGCGGACGGCTATAAAGTTTGCTCCACTCTCGTTCGCGACCGCTTTGGCTATCAGGGTCTTTCCTGTACCCGGTGGCCCATAGAGGAGGACGCCACGGGGAGGCGTGATACCAAGGTCCTCGAATCGGTCCCGGTTGGTAAGGGGGTACTCCACCGCCTCCCTCACCTCCTGCTTAGCTTCCTCCAGACCGCCGATATCTTCCCAGCGAGCGAGCGAGACCTCCAGCATCACCTCCCGCATCGCACTCGGGCTAACGTCCCTGAGCGCACTTTTGAAGTCGGCACCGGTCACAACCATGCTCAAGAGGATCTCTTCAGGGATCTCGCCTGCATCAAGGTCGATAGAGGGGAGGTAACGGCGAAGTGCACGGATCGCTGCTTCACGGCAGAGGGCTGCGAGGTCGGCCCCCACAAACCCATGCGTCTGCTGAGCGATATGAGGGAGGGAGACCTCTTCGACAAGTGGCATTCCCCGGGTGTGGATCTTCATGATATCCACGCGGTCAGGCTTGGAAGGCACCCCGATCTCGATCTCGCGGTCAAATCGGCCGGGCCGCCTGAGTGCAGGGTCTATCGCATCGAGCCGGTTCGTCGCACCAATAACCACGACCTGTCCCCGCTCCTCAAGGCCGTCCATCATCGTGAGGAGCTGGGCAACGACACGCCGCTCCACCTCACCTGTCACCTCCTCCCGCCGCGGGGTGATGGAATCGAGCTCGTCGATGAAGATGATCGAGGGGGAGTTGCCCCTGGCCTCCTCAAAGACCTCTCTCAGCCGCTGTTCACTCTCCCCGTAGTACTTCGAGATGACCTCAGGACCGGCGATCGAGATAAAGTGGGCCCCGCTCTCGTTCGCGACAGCTTTGGCTATCAGGGTCTTTCCAGTCCCCGGGGGACCAAATAGGAGAACTCCTTTGGGTGGCTCGATCCCAAGTGTCCGGAAGAGCTCAGGGTGGCGCAGCGGGAGTTCAATTGTCTCGCGCAGGCGCTGGAGCTCATCCCTCAGCCCACCGATATCCTCATACGAGACCTTCTTCATCCCCTCAACATCGGCTGCAGGCTTCTCTGAAAACTCGATCCTGGTACTTTTGGTGATGATGACTGCCTGTTCGGGCTCGATCTCAATGACCTTGTAAGCCACGATCTGTGGCTGAATGAAGGGGTGACCGACCACAATTGGAACGATATCATTCTTCATGACCGGGAAGTCGAGGAGGGTGGTGGTGACAAGGGGCGGGTTGGGCGGGGGGATATTCTTGGGTAGGTCGGCAGGCGGCGCAAGGAGAACCCTCTTTGCCTCTATCTCGTCCTTGAGTGCAGAGACACGTATCGTGTCTCCGATACTCACCCCCGCGTTTGTCCGCGTGAAGTTGTCAATCCTGACCTTGTGCTGGTTCCAGTCTTCGACCAGGGACCGCCAGACCTTTGCAACAGTCTTCCGTCTCCCCTCGAGGACGACGATGTCGCCTGGGGAGATCTTGAGGTGGAGCATCGTCTCAGGGTCAAGCCGGGCCTTTCCGCCCCCCTGATCCCCTGGGTAGGCCGAATCGACTTTGAGGTGGATCTCGGACATCACCTTAATGGTCATTGAGCGGGGGACTTATACGTACTGATTCTATGGTGCGGATCCTCCTCCTCGACCCATTCCGTGGTGCAGCTGGGGATATGATCACCGCGGCCCTAATTGACGCTGGTGCTGACAGTGAACTGGTCCTCCAGGCCATGCGATCGGTGGTGCCCGGTATCGAGGTCACTCCAGTAGAGCGGGCTGGAATCAGGGCACTCATGGTCCGGACCCATGCACACCCCACCAAACGGAGCCTTGATGGGGTCCTTGCACGCGTCAGGAGTGCTGACGCCCCTAACGAAGCGCAGGAGATGGCCACGCGGATCTTCCAGAGGATTCATCGGGGGGAAGAACACGTCCATGGGAGGTGCTCCCACTTCCACGAGGTGGGAGCAGACGACGCGATTGCCGACGTGGTCGGTGCCGCGACTGCTTTTCTCTCCCTCCACCCCGACCGCGTTCACCTCCTCCCAGTCCCTGTGGGGGGTGGGGAGATCACCGGCTCTCATGGGACCATCCCGGCACCAGGCCCGGCCACGCTCGCGATCTTTCTTGAGGCAAAAGTCCAGGTCAGGTTTGGGTCATGGACCGATGGTGAGATCTGTACTCCAACTGGTGCGGCGATCCTGGCCGAGTTTGCAGCATTTGGTGGAGGAGGAGAAGTTTCGGGGCAGATCCTTGCAACAGGGTACGGTGCCGGTTCCCGTGAGGTTGCAGGGGTACCAAATGTCTTCCGGGCTGTGCTCCTCGAAGGGACTCCAGATGCACAAACCGACACCGTGGACATCCTCGAGACCAATGTGGACGATATCTCAGGGGAGGTCCTGGGACATACCCTTGCAAGGTGCATGGAAGAGGGCGCACGGGACGCGAGTGCGATCCCCTGCATCATGAAGAAGGGGCGGGGGGGATACCTCGTCAGGGTGATCACGACACCCGACATGAGCAGGGCGCTCTCTGCCCTCCTTGCCATGGAACTCGGGACCCTCGGGGTGAGGGCGATACCCTCTGTCCACCGCCTTGTGGCTGAAAGGCAGGTAAGAGAGGTGACTGTGGAGATAGGGGGGGAGAAGCGGCGTGTCCGAGTGAAGTGCGGGGTCCTTGGGGGCCTCACCTACTCACTCAAGGCTGAGTTTGAGGACGCAAAGGCATGGGCAGCGTCCCTTAACATGCCGGTCCGCGAGGTGGCGACGAGGATAGAGCAGGCCGCCCGAAGCGAACTTGTCCAGGGTGGCCAGGGAGGTTGATGGGCCTCTCACCGATACCGAGCGGGAACGCTGAGTTCGATACTCTGCTCGGTGGTGGGCTTGCGCCAAGGGTGATCACCCAGTTCTATGGCGGCCCAGGGTGCGGAAAGAGCACGCTATGCGTCCTCATCGCGACTACGGTACTGCGTTCGGGCAGGGGCGTGGTATTCCTCGATACCGAGGGGTTCTCTGTTGAGCGCTTCCGCCAGGTGGCCGGGGGGGACGCTGAGGCCTGTGCAGAACGACTCTTCCTCTTTGAGCCCCTTGACTTCGAGGAGCAGGGGGTGATGATCGGGAAAGCTGATGCTGTCCTCTCACGGGGCGGTATCGGCCTTATTGTCCTCGACTCAGCGACAGGGCTCTACCGGACAAGGGTAGACGGCGGAAAAGAAGTGATGCAGCGGCTTGCAGGGCAGATGGTCCACCTGCTTGGCCTCGCGAAGCGGTACGACATCCCGGCCCTGATCACGAACCAGGTCTACCTTGACTCCAGGACCAACACCCTTCTCGGCCTGGGGGGGGTTGGGCTCGCCCACATCTCCAAGGTGATAGTCAGGATCGACCGCGAGAGTGGGGGGCGACGGGCGGTACTCATGAAGCACCGCTCCCGCCCGTGCGGTGATCACTTTGACTTCGTAATCGTGGAGGAAGGGATCCAGAGTATAGGGGCTGTCCCTACCGCGCATGGTGCAGCAGAAGGGCAGTAAGAGGTGGTGCGGCAGTTCCTCTAATCGAGCCGGTTTAATATTCGGGTGACTCCTACCTCACGAGAGCGGCCCAGGTCACGTATCCTAACCCCTACACCACCTCATATGGGGATGATCCCGTAGTAGACCGTTGCAGCGGGCCCTTCCACCCAGGTCTCCTCACCCAGGGAGATGGTGAGTGGGCCACCTTTTGTCTCGACGACGATCACCGGTCCTTTGTACCCCTGCCGGTGTGCGACCGCAGCTGCGGCTGTAGCACCAGTGCCGCAGGATAGGGTCTCGTCCTCGACCCCCCGCTCATATGTCCGGATCTTCAATGTGTCACCACTACCCATCTCGACGAAGTTGACATTGGCCCCCTTTGGAAAGCTTGGGTGGTGCCTGACCTTGGGGGCAATCTCTGCCACAGGTACCGCATCGACCTTGTCTACGAAGATGACCGCGTGGGGTACACCGGTGTTCACTGCGAATACGGTGTACCCGCCGATCTCCTCCCTGAAGTCCCCTTCACCGATCGCAGGGATCGAGGGCCTTAAGAACTGTGACTCAGGCATACGGATCCTGATGAGAGTATCACTCTCACTCTCATGCACCGTGACGGGGATTACCCCCGCAAGGGTCTCCACTGTGAAGGTGTCCTTCACATAACCTGCATCGCGGGCGAACTTTGCACAACACCTGAGGCCATTTCCGCACATCTCGGCTTCGCTTTCGTCGGGTTGGAAGAGGCGCATCTTAAGGTCTGCATTCTCTCCCTTCAGGAGAAATAGGACCCCGTCTGCCCCGATACCGAAGCGGCGGTCGCAGTATAGGGCCGCAAACTGTCCCTTCATGCCATCCGGAATAAGGGTGCAGCTATACTCATCTATCAGGACAAAATCATTTCCATTCCCGTGGAGCTTTGCAAATGAGATCCCCGGGCTGCTCTTCTGTGGTTCATCATTCATACAGGGGCAGTCCTCCGTAGGGTTATCTATGCGACGTTGCAGGTAGAATACCTATGTGGACGTAAAAAGGAGGAGACATATACGCATCCAACAGAGATGAGGCATAAGGATCTCCCACATATACGCGCATTCGCGCTCTCATCCGTTATTTAGGAGTAAGAAGCCATCCATGCCAGGGTGGTGATCACCTGCCCCGGGGACTCACAAAGCGGGCTGGCGACTGGATGAGATCTATTGGCCTGGGTGATCTGACCTGGGAGTATGAAGAGACATATGCACTCCAAGTACTTCATATTCATCCCAGTCCCACACGACGATGCGAGTTATGGCACATATGGTTGATGACCCAATGACCGGGATGGTGGCTCCCCCTTTATGCCTCACAGATGCCACGGGGCGCGAGGTATGCCTCACAGAGTTTGCACAGCAGTGGGTCGTCCTCTACTTCTACCCTAAGGACGGAACGATGGGCTGCACCCGGGAGGCGAGGGAGTTCTCTGCAGCACTTGACCAGTTCCAGGCCCTCGGTTCCAGGGTTATCGGGGTGAGCCCTGATACGCCTGATCGGCACCTTGCATTCATCAGGAAGGAGGGACTCAAAGTCCTCCTCCTCGCAGACCCAACTCATGAGACTCTCCAGGAGTACGGCGTCTGGGCAAAGAAGAAGCAGTATGGGAGAGAGTATATGGGCGTGGTGCGGAGTACCTTTCTCATCGGCCCTGATGGAAGGATACGGGCGGTGTGGCGGGGAGTGAGGGTGGCCGGTCATGTCGATGTGGTCCAGGAACGGCTCGCAGCCCTGATCGGTGCCGCTAGTCAGGGAGGGCTATGACCCCTCACAATGGTACGGCAGAGAGCGCGAGGGGTAGTCCGAGATGACAGGTGATTCCCCCCTCACCCTGGGAGAGGCCGTTGCCCTCTCCTTTGTAGTGATAGTCAACGTCATCATCGTTGTCTTCCTCGTATGGTACATCCCCTCAGAGTGCGGTCGTATCGCGGGGATAACCGGGGGCGATAGCACCTGCGGGATCACCTGGGGTGCGTATGTGATAGCGGTTGTGAACTTGGCACTCATAGCTCTTGCCGGGATAGTCCTTGTGCGACGGGCGTCTTTTAAGAGATGAGGAACTCTCATCAACTGCTTGTCACACGTTCGTCTGGATTCCCGATGCATTCGTTCAGCAGTGGGGGGCCTGGCACCTTCCTGAATCATGAGTTCCACCGCATCGCAACGGTCAAAGAGACCTTTACCGGCTCATACCCATGTATTGTCCCCTGACTGATTGCGCAGATTCAGTTTGAGGACTGCATGGAGATTACCCATTTTTCCGGATAGCATCATAGGGACTTATGGTGCTGCTTTGGTACGCAGGATATATTGAAGAGATACTGCCAAGGGTGATGACAACAAGCAGTGCCACGCCGGCCATCATCCCAATATCTGCGACTGTCGGCAAGGCAAAGGAGACATGGAGTGCACTACTATCAATTATCTGCGTGGAAATCAGGGTAAAGGCGATAAGAGACACTCCCACACCAAAAATACCACCCGTTGCAGCAAGGATGAGCGACTCAGCAAAGACAAGAGAGATGATGACATGTCTCTTTGCACCCATCGACCTGATAAGACCGATCTCCCGCTGGCGTTCATGAGCAACCATCGCCGCAATTAGCGAAATGAGTGGCAGAGCAGCCACCACAACGATGAGGGAGATATATGTTAAAAGACGGGGTAGGTCCTTGATCTCCTGTAGGGCAGGGTCCAGAGAGAAATGTCTTGAAATAACTGTGATATAGGTGGGTGAGAACGCTCTCCTGATACGGGCTGCGACTAAATCGGAACCTTCCCCTGGGTCTCCCTGCAACAGCACGGCATTAATATCACCATAAGATACCCGGGGGTCAGAGCTGGGCACAATACCTTCAGTGGCTGCAAGAGCATACGCATCATCCATCCGCAGGAAGATGGTACGATCGATCGGAGACTGTGTAGGGTCCAGTCTGCCCGCAACTGTGTAGGTATGAGAAGAAAGTGAGATCTGCGATGAGATATCCCCCTTAATTTCATGCCCGACAATGACCTCTCCAGGGCTCATCGGGGTGCTGAGAGGGTGCTGCAACCAGGGTTGGATGGTAAAATCAGTTGCAGGATCGATACCGTAGATCTCTACTGGTGAAGGCGACAGTGCAGGCTCTCGCAGAGTTGCGACATAGAGCTGCGGGCTCATCTTCATAACTCCCTGGACGCTACCTACAGTCGCCATGATATCAGCCCTGATACGGTACGTGGAGGGTTCTGCTCTCACAACTGCAAATGTATTTTCTGGCCCAAAGCCCCGGGAGAATACCTGGTACTGAGCAGGGACTACGAGGTGGTCAGCCCCCATCCGGGAGACTCCCTGGTCCACACTCCCACCGGCACCTGAAGTAAGGTACTGCCCGGAGAATATATTCGCGGCGATAAAGGCAAAACAGAAGGCCGTTGCCAGGTTACGTCCCGCTTTGTTGCGTATGCCTGCCAGGAGGTAGGTCAGGTAGTTCATAGTTCGTTCATGGCAGTTCCGGCATCGTGATCCAGATGAGTATTGGGCTCTTTTGTCATCGTCACACCAGGTAGTGGTCGAGGTATCTCCATCATCTTCCCCCGGTCCATCCTGTACGTCCGTGTCCCGAATGGTACGAGGTCCAGGTTGTGGGTGACCATCACAAAGGTCATCCCCTCACTATTCAGCTGCTGGAAAAGTTGCATGATCTCGTACTCGGTGTCAATATCGAGATCTCCAGTCGGCTCGTCTGCGATAAGGATCGGTGGGCTGTTTATGAGTGCCCGTGCAATCGCGACCCTTTTCATCTCACCACTCGAGAGTGTGCAGGGATAGGCATCTGCCCGGTCTGATAGTCCAACCCTCCTGATGAGTTCAACCGCTCGTGAAAGGGACCCGGGTCCATCCCGGTAAAAAAGCATTGGAAGCATCACATTCTCAAGGACCGTCACAGTGGGGATATGCCCGGAGAACTGGAAGACAAATCCTATCTCTTTCGCACGCACCTCCGATATCATGGCATCAGAGAGATTGCCAATATCCAGACCATTAACCCTGATAACCCCACTCGTGGGGTTTATGAGGCCACCGAGCATTCCGAGGAGTGTGGACTTCCCGCTCCCGGAACGCCCATATATCAGGACGAACTCCCCGGGGATTACATTGAGATGGACGTCATCAACCGCAACAACATCAGATCTGCCATGACGAAAGACTTTCGTCACGCCGATGCCTTCTATCACAGTTCTCCTCCCCGGAGGGCCATGTAGGGTTCTGAACTGGTGATAAGGACCACAGGATAGAGCGAAGACAACCCGACAATACCTATCGAGAGGAGCAGGGCGCCACCCCCGGCAGCCAGGAGTGCCAGTGGTGAAGGGAGGATAAAAGGAATTTTGAGAGTATATGCGATGTAGTCCTGAAAAGCTACGAGAATAGCTGCGGCAGTTCCAATCCCGATGAAGCTCCCAATTATTGCGAGCGAGAAAGACTCTGCAAGGATGAGCCGAACCACGAATAATCTTGTTGCACCAAGTGCCCGAAGGAGAGAGACTTCTCTCCTGCGCTCATCAGCGACCATGGCCGAGATTATACCAAGGAGCGGGATAGACACCACAGTCACCGCAATGGTCGAGCCAGAGAGGAGGCGGGTGACGGCACTCAACTGCCCGCTCACAGCATTGAGGAGACCATCTGGCAGTATGGTCTTTGTCCCCGGGACCTGTCTCTGGATCTCAAGTGCGACTTCTGCAGGTGATGCTCCGGGTAGGACCTTTACCAGTACTGCAGAGATCATCCCTTCAGGAATTGTGACCTTCCTCACCGCTTTTGTTCCGGACTCGTTCGCCATCACAGAGGCGTCTTCAAAACGGGTGAAAACAGCGTTATCAACCCCCATACCGGTCTTTTCGAGAATACCGACGACATGGAATGTGTGGCCATAAAAGATGAGGTCACGTCCCACATTCTGTATCACTGAATTGCCAATGATGATGTCGTCAACTCCGGGCACAACACCAGGGTTCCTCTTCAACCATGCAGATATAGTAAAGTCACTCTCAGGGTCAATTGCTATCATCTGGACAGGAGCTGCACAACAAGACGCGAAAAGCGTGGCAATATAGATCTGGGGACTGGCTTTTGCAACCCCCTGGACCCGGGTGACCTTCTCAAAAACTGAGTCCTCAAAGAAGAAACTTGTGGGTGTGCCGGTGAGTATCACGCTCTGCCCTGCGGCAGCATACCTCTCAGGGACTACGAGGATATCGGCACCCATTCGGGATATACCCGCATCCAGGCTCTGCTCTGCCCCACTCATCAGGTACTGCGATGCAAAGAGCGTTCCTGCAATGATTGCAATGATAAAGACAGTGGCTATGTTCCGATAGGGGCGGTGTGCGAGGTTTCGCGCAACGAGCCTGAAAAACCGGAACTCATGGGTTTTACTCATCTCCCCGTTTCCAGAGGAGAAGTCCTCCCACAACAATTACGACAACCCCGAGGATCTCGAGCCCAGGAAGTGTTAACTGCCGGCATGGATGATCGGCCAGTTTGCACATCCCGATCAGGACTGTCGGGAGCAGGATGACAATTACGCCTGATGCTATGCTGAATATGCCGACAGCCTGCCGTGTCTCTCTGGTACCCCGTGCGATGAGAAGCCCGCCGGCAACAGCGATAAGTGCCCCTACACCGGTCTCAGCCCGGGCGGTCCATCCGCATGTCATAGGAAATTGCATTCCCGATGCAGCCTGCAGGTAAAGACCATGCATCTCACAGACAGGGAATATAAACCAGGGGGCCAGGATGACAAGAATGCCGAGGAGGACCAGGAGAACTCCTGTTCCCCTTATGTAACTGCATGAAGGCATGTTACAGTTTCAATGCGGGATATTATTAAAAATACTCCCTTCTACCAGATTAAACATAATTCAGATCCAAAGACGACCCGCCTATTCACCAGATTGCCATGTACCATGGTGATAATCAGGGGTTGTATCTCGAATAGAAAGGCAGCAATCCGTCATGTCAGAACAGGGATCATTGATTCTGCCCGGTTCATCAGATCCAGAATAGTTCCGATTTGACTCCGGAATCCCAAGTAGGGACCTGCTGCCTCTGTATCTTCGTATCTTTCAAACGCACCTCTTTTGTCTAGGTCGCTCACCGAAGAGGATAGCAGACAAGGTACTACTGTTCGGACACTACTACCTCTATCCATAAGGTCTCCCCCTCGAGGGAGTATACCAAGATTTAACTGGTATAAAAGCGTTGAAGCGATTACGAACACCCTTGATTACCAGAGTAATGAAGTTGTGGTGGTCACCGGGTAGTAGGGATCTGCAGGTGTGTGTACACCAGTCCAAGGTTGATTCTGGTTTGAACCGCCCCAGGGTCGCAGAATAACTCCAATCTCAACAACACCTGCAAATGCCGTGCAGATTATAGGGTTAGGTTCGTGGAAATCCAAGGAGTTCTTCGCAGATGTTGGATAATGGGCTAAAGAGAGATGGATATGAAGGAGAGAGTAGAATGCACCAAGCCATCAGGTTTTTCGGATCATTCTTCACTTTTTGTATAGTTGTTGCATTCCTGCTATCAAATAGCGGCATTGTCAGTGCAGGATCGACCACGGGTCTTTCCCAGCCAGATAATAGTACGGCGGATATATCGATAAATAACCAGACGAATGCGATTGAAACGTCCAGTCATCAGGGCCCTGGTGAAAGTGGTGCGACTTTTACTACCACCCCGGGGGAAACGATTGTACCTGAAACTCCGATCTTACGCGCAAGCACAGTACAAAGTGAGCAGTACAATATAAGGACGAACAAGAGAGTGACACAAGCTGATAGGGAGGCTGCCGCAGGTCGCTTCAAAGCGCAATATCAGGCATATCAGGCTTCAAAGGGGACTATTGATAGGGGCGTTCCCACACAACCTGACCCGGGTGGAATACCACACTATTTCGGTCCATACCCTAACTACGCCAACAGCCCGATGCCCCGTGGACCAATAACCGCAATCACGCTCACCAGCGGAGGCAGTGGCTATTCAGTGAGTACTGTAGTAAATATCATAGATCTCTACGAGACAGGGACGGGTGCCAATGTAACGGCAAATATCACCGGTGGGGTTGTGACGGGTTTTGTGATCTTTAGTGGTGGAAGTGGATATTCCGCACCCATCGTGACTATCACAGATGCCACTGGCACTGGTGCTGCTGCAATCGCAACAATAGATGGGACTTCAGTGAGCGGGGGCATAAGAAAGTTCGTGGACAAGGTGCCGGGTCTGAATGTGGGGGGAGCAAACAACCTCGGACAGTATATCCCCATCGCCATTCCTGACACCACGTCATATCCAGCCGGAGGGAGAGGGTACACCTCAGCACCAGTAGTCACCATCACCGACACCACTGGTTCGGGTGCGACTGCCACGGCATCGGTTGCAGGAGGTAGAGTGACGAGCGTCACTGTCATTAAAGGGGGGCTAGGGTACTCGGCAAACCCGGTTGTCAGCTTTTCAGGTGGAGGAGCAATATCGCAGGCAGTAGGAAAAGCCACAGTGTCCGGGGGGGTAGTAACAGGGATCACTCTTATGGGGTGTGACTACTACGAGATTGAACTGGGAGAGTATAGCGAGAAGCTGCATACAGACCTCCCACCTACCATGCTCCGGGGATATAGGCAGACCAACGCACCCGATCCATCAGTAAACCAGTTCCAAAGCCTGGGGCCCCTGATCCTGTCAGAGCGTGACCGCCCGGTGCGGATCAAGTTCACCAACCGTCTCCCAACAGGGTCAGGCGGCGACCTCTTCGTCCCGGTTGACTTCACAGTGATGGGTGCAGGGATGGGTCCGCTGGGGATGGGTACGACGCCAGGATACCCTACCTACTACACAGAGAACCGGGCTGCGGTGCATCTCCATGGTGGTGCCACCCCGTGGATCAGCGACGGTACCCCGTACCAATGGATAACTCCTGCCGGAGAAGCCACGGATTACCCCAAGGGTGTGAGTGTCGTAAATGTCCCTGATATGCCAGACCCGGGGCCCGGGTCGATGACCTTGTTCTACACCAACCAGCAGAGTGCGAGGCTCATGTTCTACCATGACCATGCCCATGGTATTACGCGCCTCAATGTCTACGGCGGTGAAGCCGGGGGGTATCTGCTATCAGACCAGGTTGAGAAGGACATGATCGAGGGCACCGATGCAACCGGCATAAACCCTTCTTCAGCAAAAGTCCTCCCTGACATTGGAGCCCCCTTGATAATCCAGGACAAGACCTTCGTGGACGCCGATACCATAGCATTCCAGGACCCCACCTGGAACTGGGGACGAACACCTCCCCACCCTAATACCGGTGACCTCTGGTACCCCCATGTGTACATGACTTTACAGAACCCCTATGATGTATCTGGAGTCAATGCCTTCGGCCGGTGGGCCTTTGGGCCCTGGTTCTGGCCGCCAACGAGCACACAGTTCGGGCCTGTAGCGAACCCCTACTATGACCCGGTCAATGCACCGTGGGAACCGCCGATGATACCGGGGACCCCCAACCCATCAGCGGTGATGGAAGGTTACATGGACACGCCGCTTGTCAATGGCGCCGCTTACCCCTACATCGAGGTTGAGCCCAGAGCATACCGTTTCCGCTTGCTAAACGCTGCCAATGACCGGTTCTTAAACCTGCAGCTCTATGTGGCAGATCCTGCTGTCACCACACCTGATGGCAGGACAATGACAGAGATGAAGATGGTCCCCGCGGCCCCTACCCAGGGCTTCCCAGCTACCTGGCCTACCGATGGCAGGGAGGGTGGAGTGCCTGACCCGACCACGATTGGCCCGTATTTCATCCAGATCGGAACAGAAGGGGGTTTTCTCCCAGCACCTGTCGTGGTCCCGTGCCAGCCGATCACCTGGGTTACAAACCCAACCGTATTTAATGCAGGAAATGTCGATAAACACGCACTACTCGTGGGGCCTGCTGAGAGAGCGGATGTGATCGTGGACTTCTCAGCCTATGCGAACAAGACCCTCATCCTCTACAACGACGCTCCTGCGGCGTTCCCGGCACTCGACCCGCGGTACGACTACTATACTGGCAAACCCGATCTGACTGATACAGGGGGAACTCCTACCACACTCGCAGGTTTTGGCCCCAACACCCGGACTGTCATGCAGGTCCGGGTAAAGGACACTCCTTCTGCCCCCACGTACAACCTCGCTGCTTTGAACGCAGTTTTTGCCAAGACAGCCGGAAAGAGGGGTGTATTTGAGGTGTCCCAGGACGAGATAATCGTCCCCCAGGCTGATTACAACTCGGCATACAACGCGAACTTCCCGGCTGACACCTTTGTCAGGATCTATCAGAGTTCGCACACTTTTAAGACCGTAGCCGGCAGATCGGTCACGCTGCCCCTGCAGCAAAAGGCCATCCAGGACGAGATGGGTGAGGCGTTCGATGAGTATGGCCGGATGAGCGCACTCATAGGACTCCAGGTCCAGACTGCACCCGGAGCGATGAATTTACTCCTCTACGGGTACTCAACCCCACCAGTCGAGATCCTCCAGGACTCGGTCATTGGGACACAGATTGGAGCATTGGGTGATGGGACGCAGATCTGGAAGATCACGCACAATGGCGTGGACACCCACCCGGTGCACTGGCACCTGTTCAATGTGCAGGTGATCAACCGGGTGGGCTGGGATGGGATCATCCGGAAACCAGACAAGAACGAGATGGGCTGGAAGGAGACCTTGCGTGTAAGCCCGCTTGAGGACACGATCGTGGCTATGAGGCCAGTGGCACCCACACTGCCCTTCGATATCCCCAACAGTATCCGGCCTATCGAACCGACGATGCCGCTTGGAGTCACCTTGAAGGGTGCACCAGGGGGAATGGGGTTCTTTGACCCATCAGGAGAACCGGTCACGGTGATCAACAACCTGGTCAACTATGGCTGGGAGTTTGTCTGGCACTGCCACATGCTTGCCCACGAAGAGATGGACATGATGCACTCGATGGTGTTTACAAAGGCACCACGTGCACCTGCCAGCCTGAACGCCACGCTTGTCGGCACGGCCAGCAGTCCGGCGGTTAACCTGACATGGACAGATACCTCAACCGATGAGACGAATTTCACTATTCAGCGGGCATTTAATGCATCGGGCCCCTGGACGTCTCTCGCAACGATACCTTCCACCACTGGGCCACAGAAGGGGGTGAAGGTGTCCTACTCAGATAGTACCGTGGTGGTTAACAGGACCTATTACTACAGAGTGACGGGTCTGAATATCGTCGGTGATACCGCGGTCTACCCTGCCCCGGCAGTTGGCTTCCCCACGATGACGCTCAGTTCACCGCCCTCTAATACAGCTGCCGCAGGCTTTACCCCACCTCCTGTCATCACCACCCTCACTCCATCATCGGGATACCGCAACCAGACGGTCTCATTCACGATAGTGGGGTCCAACTTCATTCCGGGAAGTACCACTGTGGAGTTCCGAAACGCGACGGGATCTCTCTTAAATCCGGCAGTACTGACTGGGGTCACTTCATCGCAGATCATTGGTACTATCGCAATTCCTGCCACTGCATGGCTAGGTCCATACACGGTCAAGGTCACGACTGTAGAGGGGGGGTCCGTGAGCAAGGCCGGGGCTTTCACCGTTATTAAATACCCGGCTCCAACATTCACCTCGATCACGCCGCCATTGGGATACCGCAACCAGACGGTCTCATTCACGATAGTGGGGTCCAACTTCGTTCCGGGCAGTACCACAGTAGAATTCAGGAACACGACGGGTTTCCTCTTAAATCCGGCAGTAATGACCAGTATCACATTATCGCAGATAACTGGTACTATCGCAATTCCTCCCGGAGCATGGATCGGTCCATACACGGTAACTGTGACTACTACTTTGGGTGGGTCAGTGAACAAGACTGGGGCATTCACAGTAAGTAAGTACCCAGCGCCTATGTTCTCCTCCATCACGCCGATATCCGGTCGTTTGATATCCACGGTGAGTTATACAATCACCGGGACAAACTTCGAGCCAGGTCTCACGAGTGTGACATTCCGTAACACGACTGGAACTCTCCTGAACCCGACAGCACTTACCAGTGTCACATCCACCCAGATCCTGGGCACGATTGTCATTCCTGGCTGGGCATGGGTCGGCCCGTACACCGTTACTATCACCACTGTTGATGGTGGGTCTGTGAGCAAGGCGGGGGCATTTTCGGTAACAACTGCCCCTGCACCGGTATTACGGTTATTTACTCCGCCTTCTGCGCTCAGAAACAGCCTGGTCAATTACAGGATCACAGGGACAAACTTCGAGCCCGGCATGACGACTGTGAATCTGACCAGGACTGGTAGCCTTAATATCCAGGCAACGGTTACGTCAGTTACACCGACGCTGATACGAGGCACGGTGCTAATCCCGCCAACCACTACCCAGGGGCTCTGGAATGTGAACGTTATGACTGTTAGTGGGGGAGAAGGAGTTCTGACAAATGCCTTGGCCATAATCTAAAAACCACATTTTTCATGCCTTTCTCTGAACAGGGAGATAATAAGACCCCACTTCCCCATCCATATCCCAAAAAAAATCTGCACCTTTCATGAACAAAACGTATCCTGGCTTATTTATACTACCAGGGGAGGGGCCCGTGGGGATATGCGTGAGAACCTCACACACATGCCTGCGAGTAAACGTGTCATAGATCACATTCACCAGGGATGAGAACTGTTTTGAGAACAGGATTGCTGGTTGATCTCATTCTGGACTGTATTCATACCAAAAACGAAGTGAGCACAGGGACCACCTCATATATTGCAACACTAAGTCCCGCTAGACACCGGTGCCTGGCCTGAAGAAGTACAACGCTGGATAAAATACACAACCAAAGGGTTTAAAAAAAATTAGACCAGGATTATCTGGTTGATTAATTTATTCTCCTGATTCCCGGGCTTATTTCGCAGTTTTGATCATTACGCCCATTATAACACTGATGATTCCCCAGATAACAAAATATGCACCAATAATAATTATAAGTAGTGCTGCCCCACTGGCTGGAACTGCCATTATCATAATGCCGATGATCAACGAAAAAATCGCTTGAATAGCGAAAAGGCCGCGATGTGTCATCTTTTTTTCAGAGATAGCAAGGATAAGACCCAGACAACCCCCGATCAACAGGGCAATTCCTGCAACAACGAAGATGACTTTTCCCATGATAAATGGTGAGAGGATAGTGGCTATCCCAAAGAAGAAACCGATTATACCTACTATTGCAAGAAGTATCGACCCTTGAAGTCCCCCTGGGGCCACTGCTGACCTTAGTATCGTTCCGAATGAGAGAATAATGATGAAGATACCAATCAGCTCAATCAGTATTGCGATTGTCACACCCGGGAATGCTGCAATGAGTATTCCAAATACCATTGCAAGTAATCCAAGAAGGACTAATGAACCCCAATTCAGATCGGTAATCTGACTCTCCGTTACTCCTGGTGTCATACAGCTAACTCATTTTGTAATATTCTATTTATCTTTTGGCTCTGTTGACACCCAGGTCTGACCTAAAGATGCCCGGTTCATTTATAGAGCGATCAACTGAACAGACAATGTCTGTTTGCTTTACGTCCTGTTGAAGTGTCCCAAAGGGCTTTTTATTCCCTGTAATGTGTGTTATGTTATCAACAGGTTTTTATTTTGTCTGAATACTTTGATGAGGATAAGGTATAGAGCCCGTAAATATCCTGTGTTTCTTATAAAGGTTAAAGCAGGGGGAGAGAGATTCATCATTGAATACAAGGACCATTGACAATAATTATCTTAATATTGTATTGTCTTCAAAATGAATTATGTGAGACCCAAACGCACTGAATCTGCACCAACCCCGGCCTGCCCCCTTTGTAAAGAAAAATATGTGAAAGAGGAGACGCCAAGCGGTATCTGTCACAAGTGCCAGGTGAAAATTGGTGTTATTATTCTTGTCATTATGGTCATTGGGAGTGGAATAGTATTCTTCGGTATCTTCTGAAGAACTTTTTTTTAATTCATAACCACTTTATGTGGAGGTTTGAAATTATATTGACTGCCTCATAGATGTATTATGTCTACAAATTTTAATCTTGGAAGTTCTCGCGTGATTCTTGTCTTTTTCACAAAAGCATTGAGATATTCTACTTCATCCCAAAAAAGTTCGAACTGCTCCATAAAACCTACATGATGTTTCGCCTCATGCTTAACCCATGAAAGTCTCGAATTTCGCATCCGATTTGGATTCTAGCCCGACTTTCATGTGAAATATCTGATAATCAAACGGAGAAGTCCGTCTTCCAGATGTATCGCACGGGATTCACACATCTCGTGGCAGCAGTAACACCTGATACAGCGGCTTTTCTTAAACGAGATCCCATCGAGCCCTAATTTGATAGCTCCCACCGGGCAGGAACGGACGCACCTCCCACACCTGGTGCAGGTCTGTTTCGCGAATACAGGATGGGGAGATAGTCCACCGCCGATCCTCTTAAACAACCAGCATAGAGTGCTCCCTGGCCGGGCGTATGAGAGGGACCAGTGAGTATTTGCGAGTCTGATGTCGTGGCGGGCGAGGGAGGCGGGGTCAGCCCCAAGGACCTCGGCACGGGTCAAACCCGCATCTATGAGCCCCTGTGCAACCGCGACACTGATGGTTGGGACTGCATGGGGGTCAATTCCCATCAGCCTCGCCACCACCACGTCGACCGCAGTAGGGTCTGCCCCGACGATGACTGCGCCCAGGTGTGCGGGGTCTCCGCCCATCGGTCCGTCCCCCTCCATCACCTCCACTGCGTCTACTACCTGGAGGCAGGGTTTGACACAGCGGTTCAGGTCGAGGAGGAGGGCTGCAAACATAAAAGGGTCAGGAAACCGGGCATGGAACAGGGTCTTCTCACGTCCCGGAACTGTGCCGAAGATGTTCTTTGTAGCTGCCGTGAGGGTGGTTAGGGTGTGCGTCTTGGCCTTGGAGACGACAACTACCGCATCGGCCTCTACTACCGGGCGTATCAGGGAAAAAGAATGAATAAGGTGGCCAGAGGGGTTTCGGACCGGAACTGAGCTTGTATCGAGGTTGAGGATGACCCCGAGGTCATTGGCCCATGCCGTGTACCCCGCTGTGTCGTAGACCCTCTCAAGGCTTTCAGGTCGATAGGGGGCTCCTACTCCCGGACTGTCTGCCACAGTGACCGTGCAACCGAATTCCGTAATGAGGCGACAGACTGCATAGAGCACGTCGGGATGCGTGCAGACGGCCCGATCAGGCGATGCAGCCGAGAGTAGGTTGGGCTTTACAACCACCCGCATACCGGGCGAGAGGAATGCAGAGAGCCCACCCAGAAGGGAGACTCCTTCCCGGACTGCATCCATGCACTGAACCTGGCCATATGTCGGGCAGGCAACGAGGGCCACAGGAGATCTCTTTATTTCAGATGGAGGGGGAGGCATCATAGAGATAGGGTTAATTCTCCGCTTCAGGATACCATGCTATCGCCCGCACTCTGACTATGATCTCTCCCCTGCCACCTCCCCTTGGCAGGGTCGAGTTCAGACTGAACCACTATCACGACCCTGACGGTGTGGTAAAGATTACGGTTGGGACCGGGACAGTCTTCGAACCGAATGTCACCTGCCTGTAAACAGTCGATGAGACCCTGGTGTGTATAGGCATCACTCCTCTATCGTGCCTTTAAGCAATCGAGAGTTCAAAGGGAGGAGGCGTCACAATGGTACGATCGGGGTTTATAGCAAGGGGTTTGTTGAAAATAACCTCTTCTTATGGACCAATTCATTCAATGTAAATCTCCTCTCTGACCCATTCCTCCCGGATGCGACTGGAAAGCACCTCATGAACTATAACGACCCGAGTAGGAAGAATACAACAGTGGTGGCAAGAGAAGTCATCCAGAATGGGAAAGGGTCTTTCCACGCAGTCTTCCCTGACACTACTACCGGTTCGCCCGGCCCAGTCCCAAATTTGATCTTTGTGAAAGGTAGTCAATGATGAAATGGGGGATATGGTAGGAGTCTACGGCATAGAGGTACTGATACCACCACAGTTACATCATCTGGTTCAGCTGAGAGGGCCCCCTTTTTCAGCAACAGGACTTATTCAAGATCTTCGAAGCAATGTAAACCCGGTCACTCCGGCATAAGCGGCTGTACTGATGAGGATGATTGTCGCACCCGAAGGGACGTCGAGGAGATAGGAGAGAAATATTCCAATTGTTGTAAAAACACAACCGAGGATTACAGCATAGACCATCATGTGTGAGATCCCGGTTGAAAATTCCCTGCTTATTGCCGCCGGAAGGGTGAGCAGGGCAATGACCAGGATGATCCCTACAACCTGGATCAGCATGACCACGGTCAGGGCGATGAGGGCGAGGAGGAGGAGCATGATCTGCTGCACCGGGAGGTTCATCACCGTCGCGTACTCTTCATCAAAAGTGATGGCAAGGAGGTCGTGATAATAAAAGGCGACCACTGCCAGGATAACCACGATGAGGACTGCGAGTAATACAATATCACTTGAAGGGACGAGGAGGATGTTGCCGAAGAGGTACCCAAATAGGTCAGGGGCAAATCCTGGCGTGAGGTACACAAATAGGATCCCTATAGCCATCCCGGCGGCCCACACCGCCCCGATAAGGGTGTCGAGGTGCTGGCGGGCGAACTGCCTGAGTGTACCTATCAGGAGCGCAATTCCCAGGGTGAAGCCGACCGCACCCAGGATTGGGTCTATACCGAGGAAGTAGCCGATCCCGATCCCACCAAATGCAGCATGGGAGATGCCGCCACTGACGGCGACCATCCGCTTTACCACCACGTAGCTCCCTATGACCCCGCATGCGACACTGGCCAGCAGGCCTGCGATGAGGGCATTCTGGAAGAACCCGTACCCAAAGACCGAAAGAATTGGCTACTCCCCCTCCTCATGGTGCCGGAAGACCCGGTGCGGCAGTCCGTGAGCTATGAGATCGACCGGGCACCCATAGGCCCTGTCGATCATATCAGCAGATATCTCCCTGGAATCATGCGTGAAGAGGCGACGGTTGAGGCAGGCGACCTTATTCACGTGGGATACGATAACCCCAATGTCATGAGTAACCAGAACAACTGTCATCCTCTGTGCAAGCGTAGCTAGGACTTTATAAAACTCGGCCTCTGTCGGGGTGTCAACATAGACAGTCGGTTCATCGAGGAGCAGCACCTCTGGGTCTCCCACCAGCGCCCGGGCGATGACCACCCTCTGTTGCTCACCCCCTGATAGGCCCTGAATCATCCTGTCTGCGAGATGGCTGATCCCCATTGTCTCAAGCGCTTCTTCTGCCGCGGTGCGGTCCTCACTGCGGTATCGCCTGGGCACCCTGTGCACATGGCCGAGGCGCCCGGACAGGACCATCTGCATCACGCTGATAGGATACTGGAAGTCAAATGTCCTGGACTGTGGGACGTAGCCAAGCCGCATCCGGTTTTCAGATGGTGGGCCGCCAAACACGCGGACTTCCCCACGGGTCGGCGCGATGAGACCAAGAAAGATCCTGAGGAGCGTGGTCTTTCCTCCCCCGTTTGGCCCGATGATTGCAAAAAAATCACCCGAATTAATAGTGAGACTAACGTCCTCAAGGATTATCCCGCCATTCCGGGTGAGCCAGACCCCCTCTGCTTCGATTACTGCCCCAGTCATCTCATAATTCTATTCCTGTGCGAAGGCAGTGGCGACTTTACGCATGTTTTCAAGATAGTCTTCTGAAAGCGAGCTCACCAGGACCACCTTGCCGTCGATCTCTTGTGCGACCACTTCTGCACTTTTTGTACTGAACTCAGGTGATGCAAACACGACCGTAATATTACTTTCCTTTGCCTGCCTGATGAGAGACTCCAGGCCCTTTGGTGTTGGCTCCTTTCCTTCCAGTTCGACTGGGATCTGAGTGAGGTTGTAGTCTCGGGCAAGGTATGTCCATGCTGGGTGATACACCATGATCCTGCGTTCAACTTTTTCTGATAACGCCTTGCTGATATCAGCATCCAGCGCATCAAGTTCTTTCAAATACTGCTCTTTATTGGCCCTGTACTGGGTTTCATTCCCGGGATCAATACCGACAAGCCCCTCAAAGGTATGTTCGACCATGACCTTGGCATTTCTTGGGGAGAGCCAAATATGGGGATCTAAACCTATTTGGTCTTGTTCAGGTGGCCCTTCTGCTGCGTCTTCCTCATCTCCGCCCTGGATCAGGGCAACTCCTTCTGAACTGTCGATGATGGGCATCCCTGGGTTCACCCCGCTGATCTTGTCCATCCATGCACGTTCAAACTCGATACCTGACCCCACCTTGAAGTAGAGGGCAGCAGTGCTGACCTCTGCCATCTGGCCGGGTGTCGGCTCATGGGTATGGGGGCTGGCGCCTGGGGGGACCAGCACTATCACTCGGACGTTCTCACCACCGATACGTTCCACAAACTGCTTCTGAGGGAGGATCGTCACCGCAACGGTGATTGGCTGGACTTTGGACGAATCTTTTGGCGTAGGCTCATTTACCACGCATCCTGCTGTACCCATCCACACCACCAGAAAGATAACCATTATACAGGCTCCCCTGGCGGCCATACCGTTATGAGAGGACGCATCCTCGGTCTTCAGCCTGACCATCACTAACACTTAAAATTTAGGTTATATCTAAAGTAATACAATCCCAGATAAGTCTGCACTCAAACAGACTGGATCATCAGATGGAGGGTAGTGCGCATCATGCTCAAGTACGCTTGCAGACGCTCATGATTAGGTGACCAGGCGAGGTGCAGATCATATTGACCACGTCTCCTCAAGACTTCCCCCTTCAAAGGTTCTGACTTCGACGTAGACCTTGTCGGGAGTTAACCCACACCATCTCAAAATGAGGGTTAAGATGCAGTGGCGCCTGAAGAGAGACCGCGCATCTATTCTCTTTCGGGAGTAAGACCTATCCCTGATACCAGGAGTTCAGGATCAGTCCATTAGATACGATCCTTCAAGAGTTATGATGACATTCGAGGGGGAAAGACCAAATTACCTTGAAATCGTTCTTTATCACGAGATCTCCCACTGTTAGAGATATTTCAGATATTTCCTTGCATTGGCGAGAGTTCGAGGTCATAATTTAAACTGACACTCCTCTCTATGCTAAAGGACACGGTAAATTTTATGTGACTTAAAATTTCGTCCATTCCCTCACCATGTGCTCACAAATTTTGCCAGCAAAGTCAACCAAGAGGGGGTCTGACCTCCATTGGACTTATCCACAACATATTTCCTCAAGAACGGCTGGACTGCTGGTACCACACCGTGACCCCAGGCACGCGGCCTCCACCCCCCACGAGGTCCCACCACCCCTGCTGGAGAATGGGCCGGTATGGTAAGCCCCCGGGTGAGAGACAAAAGCCAGGGGAGATAATTGTGATCACAAGAAGAAGTTTCTGAGGCCACTAACCTGGAGGATACTTCCCGTGACAAGGAGGATTATGGTGCACATGACAACCCAGCCTACGATTAGGAGGGCGGTGGCTAGCCTGCGGTTCCACCCCAGGACCCATGCGGCCAGTACCGCCCCATAGAGGCCAATTCCAGGGATCCAGACCAGTAAGATGATCGAATAAACCCCCCATTTGATGATGGCCTGACTCTTCTTTGTCTTCTCATGGACTTTTCCTGTCCATGCTGCAATACGGGGGGAGCGCCGCCCCAAAAAGGAAAGGACGCCTTCCTCAGCGAAGATGACCGCTATCCCTATCGAGAGTATGATCATATAGGCGCCGATAGGCTCTGTGGCCACCGCAGTGGTAGTCGTTAAGTATGCCGCCTGAAAGAGGAGGGTCCCACTATAGAGGGCAATCATGGTCGATGGATCGATATCGAAGACCCAGGCGATTATTATTGGAAAAGCGATAAGGAAGAGGCCCGCGAGCAGGAGATTGGGTTGAATTGATCTTCGCTGAACCCGTTTATCACTGTTCTCACCTGGGCTGTCCATACACAATATTTAAGGAAGAGCTGATACTCCTTTCTGCCCCCCACCCTACTGACCATCCCTCCCGGGAAGGAGGAGTTTTATTGTTTTTAACGAGTCACTATCACATCTCCACATACCAGTAGATCGAGGGTCATTCATGTAGAGGAGATCTGCAAGCATTTCCCTAAATCCGGGAGTGAGACGAGATCGCCGGATTAGTCATTGTTGTTATCTGGAGGACCTACAACAATGTTACTGCGGCGATCTTTCCATGGGTGCAGGGCTCTTGCCCGGTACCGGGATGACTCCCGGCCCCCTGAACTGCATGGTTCCACTGGGGACAGGAGGCCAGCCCTGCATGCTTATCGGTGCTTGGAACCACGTTTCTGGGGCTTTTTAGGGGAGGCGGGAGGGGTGGGGCGAGATACTGGGCCCTTCGCCTTTCTTGGCTCTGGTATCGCCCGCTCCCTGGAGAGTGGCCTTTCCGGGAGACTGGGTTCAGGTGACTCATGATCTTTCATATAGGCCAATATCTCCTGGAGCGTCTCTAACTCCTCTTCGTCGTCCTCATCTGCAAAAGATGCCATCTCCATAATGGACTGGAATAATCTGAGCTTCTCCCTGAGCACCAGGGCACACCTGCTCTCATTCAGTCCCATCTCATTATTTGGGACCAGGTCCAGGAGATCAAAGCTCTCCATCCACATCGGACAATCGATCTCTGCGCACTCATGCGCAAGGTCTCTCCAGCACTGCATATTAATTCACAATTAATCTGGTTTCTGTCATTATTCAAAGTGTGCGATTCAGAAGAAGAGAGGTCACGCGTTATCCCACTTTTCATGCGACCCCATCTCTGTACCTCATCAACGAAATCTTCCTAAGGAGAGCGAACCATGCAACCCCCAGAGAGAGGTACGGAAGATCGAGATCCTGCGGTCTTCTGGGAAAGAAGGACGGCTTCCTATGCGAGGAGGGCCATCGGGAAGTCGCACTCGTCATCGGGTTCGTCATCGGGTTCGTCATCGGGTTCGTCATCGGGTTCGTCATCGGGTTCGTCATCGGGTTCGTCATCGGGTTCGTCATCGGGTTCGTCATCGGGTTCGTCATCGGGTTCGTCACCGGCGCTGTACTCATCTCCCCTGCAGCAGATCAGGGTATACCAGCAGCAGGGGAGCGCAGCATGGAGACCGCATTCGTCCTCAAGGGGGGTCGCCTATGCGAGCTCTTCTGTCCTGGCAGTATCTGTCATCGATACAAACTCCACCATCAGGGCGATCGCCCCCACCCAGGCATGATCGGTCGTTAAGGTCGTCTATTACCCCGGGAACACAAAGACTGCTCTCGAGAGTGGACACGAGGGTCATCTCACCTCTATTCGACACGATTGAAGGGTGGGAGGGAGTCGTCTTCCTCGGCCACCCAATCTCTCCTCCCGTGACAGCAGGAAGTAGATCGGTATCGGTGGTGTATCAGGCTTATAGCATCATCAATCAGACAGCCCAGGAGGTCTCCCAGAAGACTGGCTACGAGGTCTGGCGGGCCAGACCGATAGGATCCTCTATACAACCGCCACCCTGATGAGATAGGGCAGAAGATCGAAGGCCCGGCCCTATAAGCAGACTACCCAGGTCTTGGTGACCTTGGGACGCAGATCACCGCGGCTCCAACAGACCAGGGGGGGGTCTTATTCAATACTGGAGTGCCCGGTGTTCTTGCAGAGCAGCCTGCGGTGGTCTGGACCAGAGTCTACTTCCCTGGGACCAAGGGAAGGGTTTTCGAATCGATAAACCGCGAAGCATGACTACTGCGAGAGATGACCTCGCTCCTGGAAGAGATCTTCCCCCACGGGGTCAGTCACCGAGTTCCCACTTAGCAAGTCCGACTTTCTTTCGACCCCCGACGTCCTGGGGTTCGTAGTTCATCACGATCAGCTCCATGATCTCACCCCTCCCCTTGCCATCAGAGTTTATGTACCGCTTGGCAGGGACGCGGTGGATGGTATAGCCTTTGTAGAGACGGTCGAAGAAGTCATCATCAGGGTTCTCATTGCGCGGGTCAGAGTTGGAGAGCATCACTTTAGCCCCCCGACGGTCGAGTTCCCTTAAGAAGGCCGCGAGCCTGACCTGGTCCTCATCGAAGAACCTGTCCCTTGCGTACGAGGTGAAGAAGGCAGTCTGGTTTAAGGGGCGGTAGGGGGGGTCGAGGTACACAAAAGTCCCGGCTCCGGCCACATCACCACAGACTGAAAAGTCCCCGCACCTGACAGTGGTGGAGAGAAGCGCCCGCGATGCGTTCCTGATGTTGTTTGCATCGAGTATCTTAGGGTTGCGGTACTTCCCAAATGGGACATTAAATCCCCCTTTTGAGTTCACCCGGTAGAGACCGTTGAAACAGGTCCTGTTCAAGAAGATGATCTGCCCGACACGGAAGACCCGCTCGTCCCGACTCAAGGACCGTGAATCGACCCCTGCCCTGGTATTAAACTCATCCCGCACATTGAGGTACATCTCCTTCTGCCCAGATTCACCTGCAGTGCGGAATGAATCGGAAAGCCCTTGTAAACAGGCGATCAGATCTTCGGGGTCGTCTTTTATTACCTCGTACGAGAGGCAGAGGTCAGGGTTGATATCACAGATCAAGGATGCTGCCAAACCCTCTTTTTGAGTGATATGAAAAAAGACCGCCCCTCCCCCAACGAACGGCTCTACGTAATGTGTGATCGACCCGTCACTGATCCCTGGGGGAAATCTCCTGGTAAACTCTTCGAGGAGCTGCGCCTTGCCCCCCGCCCACTTCAGGTAAGGATAAGCAGTCCGCTCGTCACAGTCCCATCGACGCATGCTCTCATTATTTCGATGTAAGAGGAGTTTAATCCCGTATAGCAGGAAGTCATACTAACCGCAGGTCCGCAAGGACCTCCTCCATAGACTGGTACCGTGCTACGGGGTAAAACGCGAGGCAGCGAAGTATTACAGAGTCAAGTGGTGCCAGACAGGGAAAGATGTGAGAAGGCAGGGGAGGAGGTAGGGGAGGCATCAACGCGCCCCAGTCAGGAAACGGGAGGCTTCCTGTCAGGAGCTCGTAAGCCAGCACCCCAAACTGAAAGATATCGGTCACAGCCCCCAGATCACCAGAAAGACCCGGGACTACCTGCTCAGGTGCGGCATAGCCAGGGGAGTATCCATGGACTGATGACCCGGGCTGACCCCCGGCCTGGTGAGAGAGGCCCCAGTCTGAGATCTTGGGGTCACCTGCCTGGTCAAGGAGGATGTTTGAGGGCTTGATGTCATGGTGCGCAACCCCATGCTGGTGCGCGTAGATGAGCCCCTCACCGATAGCGATGAGAAGGGGTACCGCCTTTGCAGGGTCCATTGGAAGGGCCTCTCTGGCAAGCGTCCTTCCCAGGTACTCCATCTCGACATATGGCACAGGAAGGATGTTGGCCCTGAATATTCTGACAATCCTGGGATGGGTGAGCCCCTGCCAGACTGCGATCTCGCGTAGGAACGACCTCCCAGTCGCCTCATCAGTCCCGATCGGCACTTTGATCGCCACCTCCTCCCCGTCTGTCCGTCGGCGTGCGCCATAGACCCTCGCGATACCACCCTCTCCGATCAGGTGGACTGAGCGGTACCGCTGCCCGAGTGCCGCGGGGAGGGGCGTGTCCTGATCGGTGGTCATTTGCCCAGGGGATGAGGGGAGATAGGAGGGGGGTGTGAGAAGCGTTGAGGGAAGTGTCTCCCGGATCGGCCCAGAACGTGACCTGGCGAAATAAGATGCCATGGTGAGTGCAAGGTCGCAGAGGACGACTCCCAACGCGACGCTGGTAAAGGGCCATTCTGGCTGCAGAGCGGCACTGATGACGAGGATGAGGATGACTGCAGGCAGAAGGACCCCGTGTGCCCATGTGCTCTTGGGAAGAGCGCGAGGGACTGAGGCCCCATATGCCATTCCCCCTGTGAGGAGGGCGAGGGCTAGAAGAGGGAATGCGACAGGGAGCGCCCACAGTACAGAGAGAAGGGAGGCCCCGGCCCGGTAGAACACAAAGTGTATCGCTAGAAAGCCGAGCAGCCCTTCAGAGAGTGCGAGCACTCCTGACGAGAAGGCAAAGAACCATGACCTGGCAGGGGGTCTTTCCTCACGCCATACAGATGGGGTGTCAAGGTCAGCTGAGAGGAGGGGAGAGAGGAGCGCTCCAGCGAGTATGAGACATATCACTCCCACCAGGAGGGTATAGAGCGCAGTGGTGACAATGTGGTCCCTGATCTCTGCGACCGCAGGTGGTAGATCCCCTCCCTGCCCAGCAGCCATGCCAACTATGCCCCCTGCCCCAAGGAAGAGGAGCGCGAGAAGCCCGATTAGTTGGCGGGATCGGAGGCAGGACCAGATACTCCAGCTCCCATCGGTCCGGCCGACAGGGCAGCGTCGAGCCGGGGTCAAGGTTGCAAGTCACCATCCGGGATGGGAGTTTTCAGGGGTTCAACCACAAGGACAAGAGCCCCCATGGCACCCAGGGAGAGGGCGACCAGGTCACCGTCATGGACCGGAATCTCCACACCTGCCGGTATTCGCTTCCCGTTTAGGAAGATGCCCCCCGTGCTCATAGAGTCCTCAACCGTCAGCGCGCTCCCTCTCCGCCTGATCCACCCGTGCGGCCCGGTAATCCGGGTGACTGCCCGGTAGCTCGGGGGAAACGCAAGGGTCCCTGACCCAGCCTCCCACGAAAACCTCCCCTGATCAGCCCTCCCAAGCATTAGTGTCTCACCCTGCAGCGGGACGATCAACCCGTCAGATTCACCCCCGATTACCACGAGCAGGGGAAGGCCGGGGTTGATCTCTCCTGCAATTTTGGAGCGGAGTGCTGCCACACGGGCAGTGGTCTCTGCCTTTCCTTCATGCGCCTCGGTCCCAAAGACCGCAAGGTCCCTCAGGATCCGCTCCATCGCACCAGGGACCGGGAGGTACTCCCAGACAGGGTGTGCCCCGGTGGTCGTCTCTCTCCCAATGCCGGCACGCCGTGTCACCACCCCGATTCTCATCAGTTTCTCAAGGTGTTGCTTGGTGTTCTCATAGCTCGTTGCGACCGCTGCCGCGATCGTATGGGTGTCCATGGGCCGTTGTGCAAGGAGGGAGAGGACTTTGAGGCGTGTGGGGTTTCCTAGGACCTCGAGGTAAACCGTGACCTCATGGACGAACGCAGCATCACTTGCATCGAGCACTGTTGAGGGGACATCATCTGATGACATAGGCAGTAAGGAGGATATGTAGATTAGAGGTAGCCTTCAACGAAGCAAGAGCATTTCTCAATGGCATGTCCAGGTCCCCTGAACTAATGGGTTCACCATTTGATCCCCAAAGTAAGATCCAGGAAGAGGTAGCACTCTCGTTAGTTATCTGCCATGGCCGAGACTTGAGTTATCAGGGTCTCTCATATGGGAGGGACCAGAAAAGGTGTGAAAAACATGAATGCCACCAGACTGACCGCGGGAATTACCCTCAGCCTGATACTCTGTGCTCTCTGCGTAAGCCCCGCATTGGGTGGGGCCCCGGGGGCTACAGCCGTCGGGCGCACAGCATCAGACCAGCTGTCGATCGCCAAGACAAGGCTTGGCATCGCAACCGATGCAGCGCTCATCGCAATGGACGCAACCATCGACTATGTCGGCGATATCGGAGGAGACACCGTAGCGCTCAAAGATATCAGGAATAAATTCGCCGAGAATGCCGAAAAAGCCCAGAACGCCAAGACATTTGCAGAATTAAGGACCTATTCAGCGGCGCTCCGCACAAATGGGACCACTTTCATCGCAACTGCACAGGCCGAGATCAAAAAGCACGGGGGGACCCCGATCGACCTCCTCGGATACATCCAGGCCGCGTTCGCAGACCACCCAGTCCTCACAAAGCTCACTCCTGCTGAGCGGTCAATTATTGCCCAGGTTGTCGGGGACCGCTACGACACCCTCACCGTGAAGGGGGAGCAGCTCCTCATGCGCCTCTCCACAGCAGGCTATGATGTAACTGATGCCCAAGAGACCCTCGATGCTATCAAGGACCTCAAAGACGACCTCACTACTGCTATCAAGAGTGGAACTGCTGCTGAACTCCAGCATGTCACTACCGAGATCCTCACACTGGTAAAGGAGTTTAAGGGAGAGCTTCCTGAACTACCAGTCCCATAACCAGGAGACTACGCAACCCTACAATAGCAACCCTCAATACCCAGGCTGGGCGGGCCTGGGGGGGTCCACGGGCCCCCTCTTAACCACCTTTGCCAGATATTTTTTCCCAACCTGATACTCTCACGTGCTCCATTCAAGAGAGGGGATGACTCGTATCCACATCACCTCCCTTGATACTCTGGGCATCGCAGACGGTCCTCTATGTGATAATCGCAGGTCGCACCACATCAGTGAGTCTTGCCCTTACGGGGATGCTATGGAGGCAAAATACGTGATCCTCTGGGTGAATAGGACCTATTTAGGCTGGAGGCCAGATAAGGAGGTCCCCAAACATGAAGCCACCATAGAGAGATGCAGGAGAAAAATTGCATAACAAAAGAAAGATTTCGCAGAAGGGGCGTCCCCGGGGATGAGAGGACAATTGACCTATGTCAATCTCTGATCGCAGAGATCGCAATGGTGAGGCCGGCAGGAGATCTGCCAGTGCGGGACTTCGCGCATACTCTCCCGCTACATCTGTAACCTCTTTAACACCAGCTACTCCAATGAAGACCTCGTGCAGTGTTCGGTCTGCGGAAGGTGGTGGTGCTCCTCTTCTGGGCACCTGACTACTATCTCTGTATATCGTGCCAGGGGATCCTCATCCACTTCCTTCTTTTCCCATGAAAGTCAGGATAGAATTCAAAACGGAGGCAAAATTCGAGACTTTCATGGGTTAAGCATGAGGCGTAGCCTCATGGAGGTTTCCCATGAAAGTCGAAATAGAATTCAAAACGGGGGCAAAATTAGGGACTTTCATAGGTTAAGCATGAGGCGAAGCCT
>JAPKXQ010000014.1 GCA_026394765.1 Methanomicrobiales archaeon | reverse complement strand
CTCTGACGTTAAAAGGTCAGAATTTTTAAAGAGATTTGTGACCTTACTCGAAGAGGGCTGTTCAGTTGAAGATTGGGTTTTCAAACTTAACTTATCTAACCCCATAATGACGCCATAGAGAAGAATGATACAGAGACAGTGACCTTACTACCCCAATTGGAAGACCAGATCTGGCCAGAGCAATCAGATGGTAGCAAGGTAGGATACGGCGCTTGACCAGTCATGCCCGGTTTAAGTCGCCTACGCAGTCTTGTCTCTTGAGATGAGAAACACCCCCTATTAAAAGGGGAGGAGGGAAACCGCCTGTGACATCAAAGGGCCTAATATCGGCGGTCACCAGTTTTGCGCCCCCTCTTTATAAGGGATGAGTGACTCGGCGTACAGACCACGCTGCTGGTGCTCCTGGTACCGTCTGTACCTTGATTCTACCCGGGCTTGGGACCCGTTTGCATAGCAGTATGCACAGCGGTGCATGCAGCAGTTGTACTCACCGATATCAGCACTCACCACACATCCACATTCAGGCCGCTGACCAGGGTCTTTGAGCGGGTGTTGAGAGGGATCTGAGGAGAGGGGGCCATCTATGCCACTGACGCCTGGAAGGCACTGTTGTCCACCCCCTGAAAGGAACTGCATGAGAGTCCTGTCATGGCCAAACTCCCGGGAGAGAAGGGTGTGTCCCAGACAAGACCCGGGGAGGAGCCCGGGGAACTCTTTGTGGGCCCTGCTGCACAGGGAGATCTCCAGGCCCCAGCGCCGGTTGAGAGTCTGCAGGCCTATCGCAAGTGACCTCTGCTCGGATGCCTGGACCTCCCGCACATCTCCCCTTCCTGCCGCACAGAGGCTCGTCCTCACGTGGGGGTACCGGTCGATATCCAGGAAACTTACCACCATCCGTCGCGTCAAGGTGTGGACTGCGTCCCCCACCTCCTTGATCCGGGAGAGGAGAGTATCGACGTCTGTTGCATCCGAGAGGACGAGGGGGTCAAACCTCCATGTCACGCGCCCGGGGCCTGCATGATCAGAGATCTCCTGAAATGTCTGGATCCTTCTGGTGAGGGAGGGGACACCAGGCTCAAGGCCCTCATCAGCATAGTCGTTCAGGGTGAAGAGGAAGAAGTAGGAGTATCCCCCTTTGTCCAGCGCGGGGAGGAACCTAACCAGAGGAGAAGGGTCCTTTGACCAGAACGCAAAGACCCGCGCACGCGAAAACGAGATGAAGCGCGCCTTTCCTCCGAATGGACTCAATACCCTTGCGTACCCATGCGAGAGGCGGTCCATGAACCAGTCGGAATAAAAAGCAGGGATATCAGTGCGACGGCTTACCGAGATGAGGAGGGGTGCTGCTGCCTCCACAACCGGGGAGGTATCACACGCTTGAAGCGTCCCACCCGGAAGAGGGCTGGGCTCCCGCTGGACCTGCACCCTCTCCCATCCCCGCCATCTTTTATGGGCCATATGCTCATTTCCCCCCTATTGTTGGGATTTTGAGCGGTTCTGTCATGCCGGGAATTCCCGTCTTCCTGGATCATGCAGACGACTCGACCCCTCACACCCTCCCTCTCATTCTCCTATTGCGATAAAGATCGATTCCCTGGAGAGGTACAGGGTGTAAAGGACCGCTCCGAGGCCAAGCGCGAGGCCGATTACCAGGACCAGGACCCCGATAAAGGGTACCCATAGCAGGATACTGAA
>JAPKXQ010000005.1 GCA_026394765.1 Methanomicrobiales archaeon | reverse complement strand
TTCTGCTGCTTCTTTCATGTACCTCCCGGCTGCCACCAGGAAGAGGGAGTCACATCCGTCCCAGACCCTTCCGTTCTGAACATGCATCAGGAGACAGGCAGTTGCTCTGGAATGTTGCACTGCGTCAGATATCTCTCCTGCGGATGTACGGAGTCGATCAAGAGTGGCAAAGTAGTCCTTGTCACTGAATACCTCGAGTCCTTTTAGTGGATAGGAAGAGGCGGCGCATACCTGGCTGCCTTCGCAGTCCCCCTCGCCTGCGCTGTGTGCAAGTACCATGGAGAGCATGGCAGGCATCGTCATAAAGACGTCGAAATGTGAGAGTGCCTCTACCACCTCCCTGGCAATGGGGTTATGCAGGACGCAGGGTCCGGCGGGATAGTCGCCCAGAACCACCTTCGGGAGTGGAATGCTCTTAAACCCCTCAATGATGCAGTGAGTGACCCCCTCAGTGCAGAGGGCGGAGAGCAAGAGGAAAAGGCTCTGGTCCTGTTGTAATATGAGTGTTTTTACTTGATCTATGCCCGCAACGATAGGGGCCCCTTCCTGGAAGAAGAACGTGGTGTCTTTTCCGGGGGAGATTTGGACGTCGTGGTGGGGGAGGTGCTTGATCACTGCGACCTTTCCCTGCGGGATGAGGAGGGGGAGAATCTCCCTGATCAGGGTGGTCTTGCCAGTCCCTGAAGTCCCGGTGATGTGGATCAGCCTCATGATGGGGGCGCCTCGCCTGACTCTCCCCCGGTAACCTGACCGCTGTCTTTCGCTTGCTGGCTCTCTTCCTGGCGCTCTCGTAAGATCCGTTCCGCAGCTTTTCCGACGCTTCGCATGATCTCGGTGATGCGGTCTTCGATCTCGATCTCCTCGTCGATATCGAGGGAGGTCCTCTCCACTTCCAGGAGGAACCGTGCGACTTCACTCGATTCAAAGAGAAGGTCGTCGAGTTCCTCCATTGTGAAGAACCCACACATCGCACCGTAAAAGAATGTTGCCCCAGCCTTTCTCACCTTCTGCTTGAATGAGTTCCGTGCCTGGTTCACTGCCTGCGGAGTGTACTGGTCCTGCATGAAGGGGACAAGCTCTGGCAGGTGCTGCCCGATAAACGTCATCTCAGCCCCGCTTCTGGTCCTGAAGTCAGTGCAGAGCCTCGCGAGTGCCCACTCCCGTGCGGTGATGTAAGTGCGCTTCCGCAGGAACGCGTTCACCTTGTGGTACGTCGCTCCATCGACCTTGGTGAACTTCTTGTACTTATTCACATCATCAGGTCCGAACCGGGCTGTCATGGCGTACTTCTCTGATACTGATCGTTTCCCAGCGGGTATTATAGGATCGGGAGGGGAGCTGGATACCCACCTTTTGTATCGCAACATATGGTGTATGACCACCTGTCATTGAGTACAATCTGTGTATCAGGAGGGAATGTGGCACTAACCTGGAGTTCCCTGCGACTTGGATCTCTCTTCATTCTCTGACGATCTCCAAACACTAACAGGTGATGTGGCTCCGAGCCACTTATGTCCCCTTCCTTTACTATTAACCCCCTCCACTCTTCTTCGACCACTGATACCATGATATCCCGGGTCCACCATACCTCATCAGGGGTGGTAGTGTCGTGATGCATGAGAATGAGATCTTGCACATCCTTTGGCGTTATCGGTGGTGTGTGTCTTTCAGCCAGGTGGCACGTGAATTGAATATATCCCGTAACACGGTGCGGAAATATGTGAGGCTTGCAGAGTGTGATCGTATCCCACCACAACAAAGAACGATTGTGCAGCCTCCGCGCGTGATGAAGGGAGCATTGAAAGAGAAGTTGCATGAGATCCTTACTGATATGCAGAGGTCAGGGTGTGCGAACGCTCGATCTGGGGCCGAAGTCTACCGCCTCATCAGGAAGGGGGGCTTTGAGGTGAGCTACTCAACGGTTAAGCGGGAGATATCCAACTGGAAGAGGGAGAACCAGGTCTGAAGATCTCAGTGAACTATCACCTCCTTACTGGAACGAGTGGTTGTCCATGCAGGTCAAAAGTAAGAGCAAGTGATACGGTCATGCTTTGAGCATGACGATAGTATCATCCCGCCCACAAGCCCAACGGTTCATGCGGCTCTGCCCACTCCTCATCGAACTCCCCTGCAAAACAGTTGTTCTTGTTGTTCTGGGCGATCGAACGGGCACAGTTACGAAGGTTGATGCGGACCAGGGTTTGCTCTCGTCTGCGTCGTCTTTGCCGTGACTCCGAAGTGGAACTCCGATATCATACGCCTTCATCCCCGGCTCAAGCCCCCGGGTAAGAAGTCCCTTCATCGAGCAGATCGCGTAGACGATGCCGACCGCCCCCGCATGCTCATCACCGTGAGCGATATAACCTGCGGTGTACTGGATTCGGTAGAGGAGGGAGAAAAGCATCTGGACCCGGCCGCTAAAGTCTCGAGTTCCTGGTGCTCTCTGAAGAAAGCAGTTTATATATTCTCCATACGCTCGTAACCCTCGCCCCTCTCTTCTGGAATATAAGGGGGAATATAAGGCCCCGTGACACGTTTCTTCCCGTTTATTTTCGATCTGCTGAGGCGTTGGCCCTTAATGCAGTAAATACCCCCCCTGCAAACCACTCCGTTTTAACTGGCGTCTCTCCGCCTTCATCTGGTCCCAGACCTCCTCGTGCGTGAACCTGTCAAGGTGGACCTCCCGGTGTTTACCCAGATCGCACCTCATGCCGCCTGGTGACCTTGTCCGGGTGCCAGGGGATCGCGTCCTTGTCATCATAGTGGCACCCGCAGACCCCGTTTCGAGGTGAGTTTCCGATCAGTGAAGTGCCATACGCCCCATTGCCATACTCATCGACATAACCCTCGCAGTAGTAGTAGGTTCGTTCATCGTCCTCATCAAAGGAGAAGTAGGTCGCCAACCGCACCACACTGTTTGCATCGACGGTGGAGCCTCGCATTCCTCGCGAGGAGGGAGATACTCCCAACCGGGACCGGGAGGGGAGAACGTTAACCTCTCTCCTGCGATGAGGACGAGATGTGTGGAGGACCCAAAGTGTCATAGCGATAATACCAGGTATCGCCCGGCGCCACTACGTCGTTAAGGAGTACATCCATTCCCTGGTCTTCCCCGTCGCTATTGAATCTGGTATAACCAATCGAAAAAGCTGATAAGTGGCTGCAGCACCCTACCCAGACTGGTCTGAGAAACTTGTCTAGGTCTTTTAATGTCGTCTCCTCTCCTGCAAGCACAGAGAGAGCCAGAACCTCCGGGCATACCGCCCCCATATCATGACCAGGAGTCCTTGCCCTTGCGGGTGAGGCCACTTTGTACTGGGAAGGCAATTTTTCCGGTGATCGTGCAACTGGTCTCCTTTGACTTTCTCGTTGCAGATGAGGCAGGTACCCGGTGACTTCGGGAGGGACGGGGGTGAAAGGCTGGGTGCAGATGGGAATGAGTTTTTCATATTCAGCCAATTGAGGGTCTTCCCGTAGAGGTGCAGAGAGGGGAAACCTCTTTGGAACTGCAAGGAAGACTCTTTCTCATGGAGAACAATACCGAGTTCTTCGATTCTGATGCATTTGCAAGGCATACCGGGATCGTGCTCCTGGAAGTATCAACTGGCCGGGCGAAGGTTAAGATGGAGATTTGTGACACCCACCGGAACAGCCACCAGACCGTGCATGGCGGGGCAATCTTCACCCTCGCCGACACAGCATTTGCTATTGCCTCTAACTCACACGGGGTTCCTGCCGCCGCTATCAATGCAAGCATCTGGTACGTGAAGGCGACTGCTTTTGGGACGCTCTATGCCGAGGCCGAGGAGGTCTCGCTCACACCGAGACTGGCCACTTATGCAATCACGGTGACTGACCAGGACGGGGAGAAGATAGCGCTCTTCCAGGGGATGGTGTACCGGAATGGGCAGAGGCGCGAGGCGCGTCATGAGTGATGTCTCCTGGTGCGGTCATTATCAGAGATCACCTTGCGAAGTCTCTCGCTTCTTCGAAGGGAATTAACATCCATCCGGATGGGACTGTGCGAGGAGATTTGGGCCCAACCGAGAGGGCTTGCGGTGGAGGAGTGATCTCTCCAGGGGGATTGGCGCTTTCCTTGTCCTGCATCCCCTGGTTATTCAGATCTCCCGCACCAGTGCAGGACCTCTCCTGCTTGTTTTTTTGAGGGCGGCACTTTTGGCGTTCAGTTCCCCCCTTGATCGGCCCGGCGTCTCTCGCGGCAGGGTGAAGGTGAGCAAAATCTTCTCTCTTTTGGCAGGAACCCATCTTGGAGAGAAGGGTGATTGGTCCCGACGGGCTCTCCGGGCTGTGTAGAGGCAGATTCATGGTCACAAAATCCATGGGTCCGGCTAATTTTGCGAATTGGTAGATTTAGTGAAGCATACGACTCAGACCTATTGGAGATATCTCGGAGATTAGATGGTCTTTACCCCCTGAAGTTGGGGTCAGGGAGAAAGTAACCGAAAGACCCACTTCTCACAATTGTGAGGGGCACAGATCTCGTTCATTTCCCGTTCACACCAGTTGAAGATCTCACCTCCCGCATGGGAATGTAATTCCTCCAGGCAATCCCGGACTTGTTTTTACGGAACAAAAACCGAGATTGACTCCGTCTGCCCTCTCTCCCTTATACTATAATCAGGTATACTGTACGGTCGAGTTACTCCTTCGGACAATCCACTTTTGCGCCGTTTCCGAATTTGGTAGCCTTTCGAATGAAGAAACTACGGGTATTTTCAATCTCTATCTGATTGGTCAGTTCAATCTCAACTCTCTTCACGGTATATGTCGAATAGGAAGGAGGAATTACTTCCTCCCCCCCTTCCAAGAACGCACCTTGCGACTTTCACCGCAGTACGCTCAAACCTCACACTACCCATTTGTCAGGGCACATTAAAAGAATGAATAAACCGTTGTCTGTCGGGTC
>JAPKXQ010000036.1 GCA_026394765.1 Methanomicrobiales archaeon | reverse complement strand
ACTCGAAATAATGTTGGACAAAAATCGATACACGACTCCAATTATTGGAGCGATTCAGCACTTTAACACAAGTCATTAATCTGTTGAATTTGTGTATGCGCCGTGATATGAGGTCAATTGTCATTAAACTGAGGGCTATGAAGAATGATGCAATATTTGCAATTAAAAATCTTATCCAATGAGAATATAAGTTTTTTGAGGAGACCGTATCTAAAAACTGTTCGTTATGGATCTCATGTCATTAAATAATCAATAGTTTTGGGATGGGATAGCGGCTGATGTAGGGTAGACTGCTTGGTTAGCTGTAGTAAAGATTAGAATTCAAGACTAGAAAAACCGCTAGAAATAACGCGTCATTTTCAAAAATATAAAGATTATTACACTAATTAGAATTTAATGGGCTCGAGGAGATTCGAACTCCTGACCTCCGCCATGTCAAGGCGACGTCATAGCCAGCTAGACCACGAGCACTAACATTATGAAATGAGCTATTACCGTAGTGTGAACACAGTATAAATGAGGAGATTCGAACTCCTGACCTCCGCCATGTCAAGGCGACGTCATAGCCAGCTAGACCACGAGCCCTAACCTTATGAAATGCGCTATTACCGTAGGGTGAACACAGTATAAAAGAATTTTCTTTTTCATATCTTCATAGGTGGATTACTTTATCTTGATGGTTCTTCAATCAATGGAGTGTGATAAAAATGGTTGATAATACACCCCAACAGTTATTTGTCTATGAGCATGATGCCAGGAGGCTTGAACTCCTGATTCGTATCCTCTACTGGATAGCAATCGGGATAGTGGCCTGGGTATATGGACTTATCGCGTTCGTGTGCCTTATTCTCCAGTGGGTCTATATCCTGGTAATGGGCAGACGTCAACAGGGTCTCTCTGACTTTGCGAGAGGGTACCTCGAGTACACCGTCCACCGGCTGCCGTATACCTACATCATGACCGATAAGAGACCGACCATCCTGCCAGACCCGGTAAAGATCTTTGAGGAGAGCGGTTAGACCGTTGCTAAACAACTGTAAGAAAAATTGGGAACAACCAGGAATAAATAACTAATTTCCGGTTGAAACCGTTTTTTCTTCTTAAAAAGTTATATGAGGTTAACCGAGATCTTTGCAAACTTTGCAGTGAAGATCCCGGGCATAGAGCGGATCTCATCCATCATCTCAGGAGAGATCTCGCTGTCCACGTTCAGGACCATGATCGCTTCCTCCCCGGGGTTGATGCGGCCGACTTGCATCCCTGCGATATTTACACTGCCCTTGCCAAGGATGGTAGATGCCCTGCCGATCACACCTGGCTTGTCCAGGTGGCGGGAGACAATCACGTAACCCTCAGGGATCATGTCCATCGTATACCCTCCAATCGAGACGATGCGGCTCCTCCCCTTGAAAAAGACTGTCCCTCCTATCGTCTCCTCCATCTTGTCGGTCTTTAAACGAACAGTCAGGATACTCCTGAACCCATCAGACTCCTGGGTCATCGTCTCTGATACTGCGATCCCACGTTCTCTGGCAATTAACTCTGCATTCACGATGTTCACCGGGACCTGGAGGATCGGGTCGAGGAGACCTTTTAAGGCATGGAGGGTGATGAAGCGGGTGTTGCCACCAAGCTGAGACAGGTCACCCCCAAATGTGACCTCCACCCGCTCAAGCCGACCTTCCACCATTTGTACCAGGAACCTCCCGATCTTCTCGGCGAGCTGAGCAAAGGGCTCGATAACGTCCTGGTGCTCTATCGGGATTACCGGTGCATTCACCACGTACCTGGCAGAACCTCCTGACAGGACCGCAATGCACTGTTTAGCAATGGATACTGCGACGTTCTGTTGTGCCTCTACCGTACTTGCACCAAGGTGGGGAGTGGCGATCACCTGGGGAAGAGCGATGAGTGGTGAGTCTGTGGGCGGCTCCTTCTCAAAGACATCTAGGGCTGCACCAGCGACTTTACCTGAAACAATCCCGTTATAGAGGGCTTTTTCGTCGATAATACCACCACGGGCGCAGTTGATGATCCGGACCCCCTCCTTCATCCTCGCAATCGAGCGTTCATTGATGATATGGCGTGTCTCGTTTACGAGCGGAGTATGTACGGTGATGATGTCGGCACGGCTGAAGAGGTCGTCCAGTGAGACTGATTCTACGCCGAGCTGGGCTGCACGTTCTTTGGAGATGAATGGGTCATATACAATACAGTGCATCTCAAGCGCGCCCGCACGAACTGCCACCTCCTTTCCTATCCTTCCAAAGCCCACGATCCCCAGGGTCTTATCATTCATCTCCACGCCAGTGAACTTTGAACGCTTCCATTCCCCGGATTTTAAGGACGCACTCGCCTGAGGGATGTTTCTTGCGAGGGCGAGCATCATTGCCATCGTATGCTCAGTCGCTGCGAGGGTATTTCCTTCCGGAGCATTCGCAACGATGATCCCCTTCCGGGTCGCAGCGTCCATATTTATGTTGTCGACCCCGGCCCCGGCCCTCCCTATGAACTTCAGCCGTTCCGCGGCTTCAATTACCCGGGCAGTCACTTCAGTCCCACTCCGCACAAGGAGCGCATCATAGTCCGGGATAATGGCGATGAGCTCATCCTGAGAAAGGTCGGTATTTACATCAACCTGCAGGTGTTCCTGCAGGATCTCCAGACCTTCCTGGGCGAGCGGGTCACTCACGAGTACTCTTGCCTTCACGCAGATCCCTCCATTATTTATACTGTCAATTGGCATGATGGTTTGTATCAACTGGTCCCAGTCATAAGGTTCCATTTAAATGGAACGATCCTGCGACGGGCTGGAACGATGCCTGGGTAACGATTAACCCACGAGAACGTGAGAGTAATAGTTGGTGTGCTATGAAAGAGATGCCGGATATTCTCTGGCTCGAGGAGATCAGGAAAGAGGACATATCCCTGGTCGGAGGGAAGGGAGCATCACTGGGAGAGATGTCGTCAATCGGTCTCCCGGTCCCGGGGGCGTTTGTCGTCACCGGTCCCGCGTTCCGCCGTTTTCTTATCGAAGCCGGTCTTGAGGCAACGATTCTGAAAAAGCCGGTGTGATGTTCACCTCTCACCCGGTAACCGGAGAGCCACTTACCATTATAGAGGGGTCCTGGGGCCTGGGTGAATCGGTTGTATCAGGGACCGTCTCGCCTGACAAATACGTCTATGACCAGCGGACCGAAAAAGTCGTCGACCGGCTCATTGCTGAAAAAAAAGTCGAAATCATAGCTGATGGCGAACATGGGACAAAAGTTGTCCCAATCGGTGCCGATCGAAGTGAAGCTCAAGTGCTCTCTGACGACGAGGTATCCCGCCTCGCCATGTTTGGAAAGATTGCCGAGACCCACTATAGCATCCCCCAGGACGTGGAGTGGGGGATAGTGGGGCCGACCTTCTACATACTCCAGTCCCGCCCTATCACCACCATCAAGCACAGAGGGGCGAGAGATAGCGGGGGTCAGACCGGTTCAAGCGAGGGAAAGGTGCTCGTTCATGGGCAGGGGGCATCACCCGGAATTGCGTCTGGAAAGGTCGTCATCATCGCCGATGTAAAGGACATCGGTCGTGTGGGTGAAGGAGATATTCTTGTCACCCAGATGACAAATCCTGACATGGTCCCAGCAATGCGCAAGGTAGCAGCGATCGTGACCGATGAGGGGGGCCTCACCTGTCATGCCGCGATTGTGAGCCGCGAGCTGGGGACTCCTGCAGTGGTAGGGACCAAGAACGCGACAAAGATCCTGCGGAAAGGGATGCTTGTCACTGTTGATGGTGAGAAGGGATTTGTATATGAGGGGGCTATCGAAAAACCCGCAGAGACCGCCACCTCAAAGTACCCGGTCGTTGCGTCCCCCTTAATCACCGCGACGAGTGTCAAGGTGAATGTCTCCATCCCTGAAGCGGCACCACGAGCGGCCGCTACGGGTGCAGATGGCGTAGGTCTCCTCAGGATTGAGCACCTCATTCTGGGACTGAACAAGACCCCGGGGTGGTTCATCACGAACCACCGCGAAGAAGAGTTCATTGGTGAACTGGTCCGGGGTATGAAGATCGTCCTGGATGCCTTCTATGGGAAGTCAGTCTGGGTGAGGACACTCGATGCTCCTACTGATGAGTTCAGAAACATGGAAGGTGGCGAATCCGAGCCCCACGAACACAACCCAATGCTCGGATGGAGGGGTATCAGACGCGACATTCAGAGTCCTGAACAGTTCCGTCTCCAGGTAGAGGCGTTTCGACGCTTATGGGAGCAGGGCTATGACGGCCTTGGCGTCATGTTCCCCATGGTCTCCCACCCCGACGAGTATATCATCGCTAAAGAGATGATGGCAGGATGGGGTGTTGATATCAAAAAGGCTGTCCTGGGGGTCATGATCGAGATCCCGGGAAGTGCCATCCTCATCGAGGACTTCATCAAGGCAGGGATCAAGTTTGCGTCCTTTGGGACCAATGACCTTGTCCAGTACACACTCGCGATCGACCGGAACAATGAGAATGTCGCTGATATGTACAACCCCTACCACCCGGCAGTGCTGCGTCTCATTGACGACACCATTGGCGTATGCAGGAGATATGGTATCGAGTGTTCCATCTGCGGCCAGGCCGGTTCTGAACCGAAGATGGCAGAATGGCTTGTAGAGCACGGTATTTCAAGTGTTTCAGCCAATATCGATGCGGTCGCAAAGATCCGGGAAGCGGTTGCAAGGACAGAACATAGGATCATCCTTGAGCAGGCGCGATCGATCAATGCGAGCGGAAGGAATCACTGAAGAGGACCTATTCAGGTCCCTTGAGGGGTTCCGGGGTCGGGACATCCCCCATTCCCGGATCTTCAGCTCGATGTGCACGGTCCCCCACCCTGTCGCCCTCCGTGCCCACGCCCTCTTTGCAGAGACCAACCTTGGGGACCCTGGTCTCTTCCCTGGGACTGCTGCCCTGGAAGCCCTCCTGGTGCAAAGGTTGGGTGCACTCTTCCATCACGAGGCCGCATGTGGCTATGCGACATCAGGGGGGACTGAGTCCAACATCCAGGCGCTCAGGGCTGCGAAGGTACTCCATGGCAGGACAGGGGGTCGCATCAACGTAGTTGTTCCTGCATCTGCCCACTTCTCTTTCCAAAAGGCATGTGACCTCCTCAGCCTGGAGATGCGGGAAGTCCCCCTCGACGCAGAGTTTCGCATGGATGTAGAATCTGCTGCCGGGATGGTGGACGGTGACACCTGCTGCATCGTCGCTGTTGCTGGGACCACAGAATATGGTATGGTTGACCCGGTACCTGCCCTCGCCGCGCTGGCGCGTCAGGAGGACGTTCCACTCCATGTGGATGCTGCGTTTGGGGGGCTCGTTATCCCGTTCCTATCAGATCCACTCCCTTTTGACTTTGAAGTCCCGGGTGTCATGAGTATCGCAGTTGACCCTCACAAGATGGGGATGAGTACCATCCCGGCGGGTTGCCTCCTCTTTAAAGAGCATAAGATGTTCTCAGCTCTTGCTGTTGAGACCCCGTACCTATCAGTCAAACAGGAGTTCACGCTTTCAGGTACAAGGCCCGGGGGTCCAGTCGTGGGTGCACTAGCGGTGCTCGAATACTTCGGGATGGAAGGGATGCAGGACGTCATTCGCGGCTGCATGGAAAACACCCGGCGGATAATTGAAGGCATGGAGACCTTTGGGGTCATGCGGGCCGTCACACCGGACGTTAATGTTGCGACCTTTGCCGCAGCAAAGGTCCCTGGTCCCTGGCGCGTCTCTACCACCCGGAACGGTCACTTAAGAGTAGTCCTTATGCCACATGTGCACCGGGGTATGGTTGAAGCCTTTCTGCGAGATATGGGAGATCTGCATGCTTGATCGACTTGTCGCATCCCTCGAGACCTGTCCGATGGTCAGGAGGGGCGAATACATGTACTATATCCACCCTATCACGGATGGTGTCCCGGTAGTGGACCCGGCTCTCCTCCGAGAGGTGAGCTGTGCGATGATCCGCAGGTTAGACCTCTCTTTCGTGGACAAGATAGTCGTTGCTGAGGCTATGGGGATCCATATCGGGACCACCCTCTCGCTCATGACCGACATTCCATTATCTATCGTTCGGAAGCGGAAGTATGACCTTCCCGGGGAGGTCGCGGTCCACCAGGAGACGGGGTACTCCAAGGGCGAGCTCTATCTCAATGGAATTATCAAGGGTGAGAAGGTCGTCATCATCGATGACGTAATCAGCACTGGCGGGACTCTTGAGGCACTTTTTAGTGCTCTAACAAGGGCTGGTGCTGAAGTGACCGACATCTGCGTTGTCATTTCTCGTGGTGAACCGGTCTTTGCACACCCCTACCAGTACCTCGTCAGGATCGAGGTGACCGACCGGGTGCGTGTCATTGAAAGGTGCTCCTGACCTCCTGGACCGCTTAAAGGCCCGAGGTGTACACCGGGTCCTGGTCCAGGCCCCAGAGGGGCTCAAGAGGGAACTTCCTGCCTTCGCACGTGCACTCAAAGAGCGGGGGATTGCCGTTACTCTGAGTGGTGACCCCTGCTATGGTGCCTGTGACCTTGCACGTCCTGATGTTGCCGGAGGCGAACTTCTCCTTCACCTGGGTCATGCTCCCCTCGGAGGCCCCCCGGAATGGGCCATCTTTGACCCCTGGCACCTTGACTTTCCTCTGGAGGTCCTCGATAATGCACTTCCGCTTCTGCATGATCCAGCAATCGGCCTATTGACTACGGTCCAGCATACACACCTCATCGATGCTGTCGTGACCTATCTTAGTGCCCATGGGGTCAGAGCGACTGCTGTACCCGGAGGAGATCGGGCACCTCTGCGTGGTCAGATCCTTGGCTGTTCCTATGCGGCTGCACGGGGATGTGGTGCCCGGGAGGTGCTCTTCATCGGGACCGGGGTCTTTCACCCCCTCGGCGTGCGACTCGCAACAGGTCTTGAGGTGGTGGCACTTGATCCTTTCACCGGTGTGTGCACCCGCGTGGATGCCTCCCGCCTGCTCAGGCAGCGGTTCGCCATAATCGAGAGAGCACGCGGGGCTGCATCGTTCGGTATCCTGGTTTCAGAAAAGACAGGTCAGCGGCGGGAGGCACTGGTGAAGTACCTCATGTCCTTAACAGACCTTGCCGTCCCTGTACGAGTAAACGAGGTCACTCCTGATCTTCTCCTCAACCTAGGTTTTTCGGCCTATGTCAACACTGCATGTCCAAGGCTTGCGTACGACGACCAGGTGAGGTTTTTTGCCCCGGTTCTGTCCCCCCCTGAGTTCGAGATACTCTGCGGCGTGCGGAAGTGGGAGGACTACGCTATTGACGAAATTACCTGAGGTACGGGGCCCTATGCGGCAGCGCCACCTCGCGATGAGACTCTCCCGCCTCGAGGGGCACCCACGCCCCAACCCTGCACTCGAGCAGTACCCGACGCCTCCCGACCTTGCCGCGCGACTCCTCACCATCGCATCACAGACAGGAGAGATCGGGGAGAGGACCGTCTGTGACCTGGGGAGCGGGACCGGGGTCCTCGCCATTGGGGCTGCCCTCCTCGGGGCGTCCCGCGTGGTGGGTGTAGAAGTTGACCCCCTTGCTATCGTTGTTGCAGAGAAGAATGCAGCACTCCTCAATGTCTCTGTCGAGTTCATACTCTGCGACCTTAATGATCCGGAATGTGCCGGAAATATCCCTCATGCCGAGATTGTGGTGATGAACCCTCCTTTTGGGGCCCAGCAGCGTCATGCCGACCGTCCTTTTATCGATACTGCGCTTATCATCGCACCGGTCGTGTATGGGATCTTCAATGCAGGGTCACGCCCCTTCCTCGAGTCCTATCTCATGGGGCATGGCGAGGTGACCGGTATCGAGAACTGGCAGCTCCCAATCAGGAGGACGTTTCGGTTTCACCGTGAAGAGAGCCGTGATATTCCAGTGGAGGTCGTCAGGATCAGGCGGTGCCCCTTGTGAGGAGGCGCCTGGGACCAAATTTTCCCCCCATTTATTAGATATACTGATCGACCTCTATGTCTGAAATTCCCGCTATCTTCAATCTCCTGATCTAGGAATGTGGCTACATCTGCCTTCTCGCAGGGCTCCTGGTGACAGTCTATAACCCAGCCTCCTATCTCACGCAGATAATCTTTGGGTGGCTAGCAGACAAGAGGGGTCTATCTGTCCTGATCAGTATCAGTCTCCCCACTTCTGCAGTATTTGCAGCCATCATGGGACTGGTCGCGGGAGAATTTACCAGCCCACTCTTCCTTTACTGTGCCAGATATCATCGCCGCTCCTCTTATGATATCAAGTGTGCCTCTACCTGCCATCAACAAGTGGAGACCAAAACAGCCACAAGCAGGTCGTTGCGTATCTTATTCCTCTACAGCCATTTTTGCGGGACCCGTGATCTGTGCATGGGCAGTCTTTGAAGTGGTCACGTATCTCTCCCACTCTCTTGTCACCATCCCTCTCCTCCTGGGATTCGCGGTCCTCATGATCACGGTGTAACGCCCCTGGAAGACCTGGAACCCCACAGCCCGTAAATCCATGTAAGACCAAAGCAATCCAAAAATTCTCCTGCTATGGAAGCGTTCAGGATCGGAATAACGCTATATTTATAAATTTTTATAGCATACTGGTAAGGAGTGATTATGTATGGATAAGATGGGAGTTGGCGCACTTATCGTCGGAATCATCCTTCTGGCCCTGGGAGGCTATGGGGTCTACTATTTCCAATCTGAAGTAATTTTCTTCCTCAAAGGAGTCATCGGGATTGCAGCCCTCGTTATCGGAATATTCCTTGTTATCTTCGGGGCACTCCTGATAAAAGAATAATCCCCCACCTCCCATTGTAGGGAGACCACTTGTTCACTTGCAATAATTGCATTATATCCAGCCTCTCTTTCTGAAAAAGAGGACCATAAAAAGTCCAATTGTCGTCATTACCCCCATGATCATGAAGTAACCATACCACCAGTCAAGAAGTGGGATATAAGTAAAGTTCATTCCATAAATTCCGGTGATAAATGTTAAAGGAATGAAGATCGTCGCGATGATGGTGAGTACCTTCATGACCTCATTCAAACGGTTCGAGAGGCTGGAGAGGTAGATATCGATCATCCCTGCCAGAAGGTCACGGAAGATCTCGAGGGTGTCGATCACCTGGATGGTGTGATCGTATACGTCGCGGAGGTAGATCCTGATCGTGTCATGGATGATGGGGGAGTCGGTCTGCTCAAGGTGGGCGATGACCTCGCGAAGTGGCCAGACAGATTTTCGCAGAAAGATCATGTCCCGCTTCAAGTCATTGATCTGTCCTAGTGCGGCCCGGGTGGGGTTGAGGGTTACTTCCCCCTCGATGAGCTCGACCCGCTCCTCAAGATGCTCAATAACTGCAAAGTAGTTGTCCACAATAGCATCGATCAAGGAGTATGCGAGGTAATCGCTGCCAAACTTCCGGATCCTTCCGTCTTTACGGATTCTGTCCCTGACTGGGTCAAAGACGTCTCCCACGTTCTCCTGAAATGAGATGACATAGCGCGCGCCGATGATAAGGGTGACATGCTCGATCTCTATCTCATGAGACTTCTCCTGGTATTGGAGCATCTTGAGGGTGAGGTAGATGTAGCCCTCGAGGTCTTCGACTGTAGGGCGCTGCCCGGTGTTCTGGATGTCTTCCAGAATAAGGGGGTGAATACTGAATTGCTCCCCAATCTTTCGAATAATCTCTTGGTCTCCAAGACCGTCAATATTGATCCATGTAACCGAATCAGTGTCGCGGAAAGGGAAGCAGTCCTCGACGCAGGTGGTCTCATGCTCCTCGTAACGGGTGGCATCGTAGTCGATTACAGTAATTTTGACCCGCGGTGCTCCTGTCAGTGTATGTGATCCATTGATGTGGGGTTGTTGCCCCAATTTTTTATGCCGGTGTCGGATACGGGCCAGGACAGTTCACCATCGGGTAAACTTTGTCTACGCTGATATAAAGCTGATCAGACTGATGTGCAGGATGACCAGCCTCTACCAGACGGCTTATGTATTCTCCCAAACAACCTGGCCTTGTGGACTCAGCCTCCCATGCACTTGCCGCGTGCCTCCCCCTGATGGCGGTGGGCCTTACCCCACTAGTACCATTCGCAGTTGCGGGTGCCCTGGTCCCAGACATCGATATCGTCTTTCACTTCCTTGGTAACCGCAACACCGGTCTTTTAGTAGCGTCCCATGGGGGGTTTACGCACAGCTTTATTGGGGCCTTCTTTGCTGCGGGGGGCGTCTGTCTTGCTGGGCTTGCAGGACCCATCGGCCTTGATGTGGCTGCAATTGCTGCAGTCCTCTGGGGTGTCCTCCTCCATCTTGCCCTTGACCTTCTCGCATACCCGGGTATTCCCCTCTGGTATCCCCATTCTTCAATCAAAGTGACGCTTGGGGTATTTCCTGGTCCCAGTCTCTTCCTGGCAGTACTGAGTTTTCCGGTTGCTGGCTGCATTCTTCTGGGATTTATCCCCCCTCTCCTTATACCTGCCTATGGGGTCGTGTTCTGCGGTTTTATCCTAGTCTCTGTCATTGTAAAGACAATCGTTGCATCCCGATTGGAAGGTCAGACTATCCCGACGAGAGATCCCCTCAACTGGATTGTTCTCCAGAACGATGTGGACGAAGTCAATATTGCAAGGTACTCACTCTTCAGGGGACTAAAAAAAGAGAAGACTTATGCAGCCTATGCTTCCCTTGCACCAGAAACCCGTACAATGCTCGAAGGAATGGCTGATTTCAGACGCCTCCGCTACTTCTCTTATCTCCTCGTCATCGAGAAGGAAGGAGACCTCCTCACCATCCGGGACCCGCTAAGAGAGGATGGGTATGTCTATTATCCACCTATGCATACCCGCATGCAGGTAGATCTTTCTATGGAAGGGTCGTAGGTATCACTAATCCTCAAAAAGTCAAGGGCCATCCCCTCATGAGTGAGACGGGTTTATGCTCTCTCCATCCAACCTCCCTTCCTATGTTGCTACGTCACCAAAGCGACGGGTCCTGCTTCAGAGCCCGTGATGGCACCCTCCTCACTGAATTATTTCACCCCGGACGCCTCAATGACTTAACTATCTCTGCACGGTACAGCATCGCTTCAGCCCATCTACTCCCTGGAGAGGCGAGTCTGCCTCACACCCTTCTTCATTCTAATGAGGTCTATTACATTCTTTCCGGGGAGGGGAGGATGCATATTGGGGAGGAATCAGCAGTTCTCTATCCGGGTCAGATGGTCTACATCCCTCCGGGGGTAGTCCAGTGGATAGAGAACGTCGGTTCAGAAATACTCTCATTCCTCGCCATTGTCGACCCTATGTGGCGCAAGGAAGATGAGGTGATAAGAGAAGAGGTCGCATGGATAAAGAGAGAACCTGACCGTTTCATGCAAGAGGCGATCGCTGAAGCCAGGAAGGGTTGGAAAGAGGGGGGGATCCCAATCGGGTCAGTACTTGTCCGTGACGGCCATGTGATCGGGCAGGGCCATAACCGGCGGGTCCAGAGTCGCGACCCGGTAGCACATGCAGAGATAGAGTGCCTCCGCAGTGCCGGTAGAATCATGAATTATGCGGGTTGCACCCTCTACTCCACCCTTATGCCCTGCCATCTCTGCGCCGGGGCAGTGGTACAGTTTGGGATCCACCGGGTCATTGCAGGTGAGGCAGCCACATTCCCTGGTGCCAGGGACTTTCTCGAAGAACATGGTGTGGCTGTCGTCGACCTGGACCTGGCAGAATGTCGGGATATGATGGCGACCTTCATCACTCAAGAACCAGTCCTCTGGGCTGAAGATATCGGTGCGGAGGTGCCATAACGGGATAGTGCCTAAACACAGCTGGAAGTTCTATGTTGCACTTCTGCTGGTCATGTTCTCTCTCCCCCTCTATGCCCCACATCCACTTTGTATCTTCAATGGCACTCATCACCCCTCCATCATCCTAATGGGGACCTGGCTCTCTCCCGTCCCTGTCTGGAACACGGCCAAACCTCGTTTTTTAGCACTTTTTGCGTATATCTGTGGAGATAAATTGTTCTTACGACCTATGGGGGAATTGCCATTACGAACCTGAGTAAAGGTGAGGATAATCACGCTCCCAGACCCTGCAGTCGCCCGGACGATCGCTATCACAAGTCTATCTGTTCCTCCAGGGCAAGGAACTATAGGCCCACCAATGGCGAGCCAGTTCCTAGCGGAATCGACCTGTTCATCCCTGTTATACTCGTAACCTAAAAACACAGGAGAGCGCAGTGCATAGCATGAATGTTGGAGGTTACTTGCACCAACACATGGGTTTATCTGTAGGGTAATACAATCCCTCGATTGTTTCAACTTTAAGTGGAGATGACAGAATGACACAAATGACTCGATATATTGGGGTGGTCCTCATGGTCCTCCTCGCCCTCGCAGTGGTACCCGCGATCATGGCTGCACCTCAACCAGGGGTAGTGCTCATCGGTACTGGACCTGACGATGTCGTGACCTTGCCCCAGGGTGCCGGGTGGGTGGCTACATCCGAATCAGTATCAGTGGAAGCTGCAGCCCGGGATATTGAGACCCAGATACTCAGGTTAACGAACGTAAAGCGTGCTTCCTATGGTCTTTCCGCTCTCAGTACTGATACACAGATCAGATCTGTTGCAAGATGGCTATCGAGCGACATGGCTGCCAACCATTATTTTGACCATATCGATTCACTTGGGAGGACACCAGGAGAACGCTTAACAGCATGGGGGTACTCCTGGACGGCGTGTGCCGAGAACATTGCGTGCGGTGTCCCAAACAGTGGGACCGCAGTACAGATCGCGAGACAATTTGTGACGATGTGGTGGAACTCACCCGGCCACCGCGCAAATATCCTTGGTAGTTACAACCGTCTTGGAGTGGGGGTAAAGATGGGGACTGTCAATAGTGGGGGGCGTTCCTATACCGGCTGGATAGCGACTCAGGACTTTGCACAGCACTGATCGGAAATATCGTTGAGTAAAAGAAAAAATAGGGCAGGTAAACAAACTGGTGGGTAGCACAACATACCAATGATGAGATGGGGGTATTGAGCACCCCGGTATAGGCCTGGGTAAGGGTCTATTGAGAGTTTGTAAGATCCGGGGGTCTCAATCAGCCCCTTTTTTTGATGCCCTTACTTGCGGGATATCGCGGTATTTGGGCCCCTCCTTGGTCTCCTCATCTTCCTCATGTTTACTATTAATGACGAATCCGTCTTTTCAGCTTTCGATTTGTCTCTTGTATCTGGGCTCAATCCTGTAAGTCCCGCGGTGCTGAACTGAAATATGGGGGGATATCATCTTCACAGGACCTCTTGCAGGCGTTGCCCAGGTTTTAACTGTTATCTGTCATCTCAAGTAATATCGTGGGAACACAGATCATCTTGGTCATTGGGGGCCCTTTCCCTTTTTGCAGCACTTGCCAATCATCATAGCGATTATTCTGCAGGGTAGTTCCAGGGGTGGCCCGCCCACTGATTTTGTGATCACCAGGAGTGTCCTGCTATTCTCGACAATATCCAGAGAACGAGAGATAATTCCAAGGACGTTCTGGACGCAATCCATTACTCTGCGCTTGATTCTCGCTCTTGCGATGAATCGATACTGATTACCTCCCTGGAATGTTAGACCCAGGGTACATCAAATCGTTTGTTGGGTTCACCCTCTCAAGAAATATCCTGTAATTATCAGGACCAGCCCTATATAGAACATCAGCGCTAATGGCCAGCTCCATCCGAAATTCAATGTAGCAAATCCTTTCAGGTCCTGGACTAACAGAAGGACGAAGCCCAGGATGAAACAGGCGAGGCTGACCTGTTTTCTAACACTTTTCTCCATGATCCCACAACTTTCCTGATAGATCCTTAGAAAAACAGTCAGATATAACCTTTCGTCACGTATTCACGTCTATTCACAGATGTATTGGCTAATCTCCAGGATAAGTACTGGGCATGCGCCAGCCATTTCCATCAGTCCCTGGAAAATGAACCGATCAATATGACAAAGAGCCTTGAACTAGGTATGGGGGGGTCTTCCGGTGTCCCGTGCAGGATCTTCTCGGCTGGGTATCCCAGGTCTTCGCAGAGGGTGATGGTGCCTTTGAACCTGTCGGTGCAAAGTGCGTCTGCAAGTGCCCTGATATCGAAGCGTGGGTCTGCGATGAGAAACACCGTCTTTCCCAGGCGCACTTCTGCACACGTTGCCTCTAATGCTGCCCCATGATCTCTCCCATGAGCTATAACTGTTGTCACCCGCTCTATTGGGACCTGCAGCCGCGCACAGGCGACCTGGAGCGAGGAGATCCCAGGTATGACCTCGGCCCCGCTGACCTTTCCAAGGCCGGCGAGCATGGGGTCTCCGGTAGAGAGGAGGACAGAGCGATCTTTGAGGGGTCCGAGAGTGCGGTAGTCCCTGACCACACGGATCTCGCAGTTTGCCGGGATGAAAGGTGCCGCAAGGTCTATCGCACGCTGAGACCCCAGAATCAGTTCTGACTCCCGGATAGCTGCAATGGCAGTTCCGGTGAGCATACCGGGCCCACAACCGGTCCCCACGACCTTCATCCGGTATCACCCATGACCTCACCGGCACGGTTTATGACTACCACTCTGACACCTGGGTTCTGTGTCACAAAACGCTCAAGCACTGCAGAAAGAACTGCCGAAAACTGGGGGGTCACAGAGAGCTCTTCCACGGTGAGAGCACCTGTACCCACCAGGACATCGGACTCTATCCACTTCAGGACGAGTCCGGGAAGACCACAGATGACCACATCGCCTCTCGCTGCAGCAATGGCTTCTCCCAGGTTTCTTCCCACCAGCACCACCTCATGGTCAGGAAAGAGGAGGTGAGAGTAGCGAAGGCCGGTCCTGCCCGTGGTGAGGACCACTCGTTCAGCAGATCGCACCCGCTCCAGCACCCCTCTGGTATAGTGTCCGTCCCAGGGCTCCACAAGGCCAGTTGTCCCAAGGAGTGATATCCCCCCAATCACACCCACCCTGGGATTGAGTGTTGATGCACCGATCTCCTGTCCTGCAGGGACAGAGAGGCGGACTTCTGCTCCAGCCCAGCCAAGGGCTGCAATGGCGTCTTCTCCAGCGGCCATAATGGATGCAGTCGCCGAGGCACTTATAGCAGGACCTCCCTTGGAAAACCTGGGAGTCTCCCTTGAAAACCTACCTATTCCCTCTCCGGCGATGATAATAAGCCCATCAGAGCCTTTTCTGGAATCAGCTTCTATGAGGATCCCTGCTGTGGCATCTCCTGGATAGTCCCCGGAAAACTTCATGCAGGTAGCAGCTCCTCCTTGTGCGGTGACAGGTACTTGAACAATAAGGCCGCAGGGGAGGGTGAGAGAGACCTCACTGACCAGTGCTTTATGCGAGAGGATGGCTGCTTTTACTGCTGCTGCTGCGGTTGTACCAGTGGTGTACCCCCGCCGCAAAATTATGCCAGATGAGGTCAGTACCGCAAGACCTGACTTAACGAGGGGGAGGTGGGGGGAGCCGGCAGACTGGGCCACCCATGCATCAGGATACTGGTACCCTGAGACCGGATCACGCAACATTGGGCAGGTTTGAGAAATATGGGGTTTGGTCCTGGTTCTATTCGTGCCTTTTAGCAAAGATCGTGATGATCTCATTCATCGCTGCCACTGCAACGGGAGTTCCCCCTCTCGTCCCGTCAGTTGAGATTGAGGGGACAGCATAAGTGCGGAGGAGGGCTTTAGACTCTGCAGCATTCACAAAGCCCACCGGTGTCCCGATGACGAGTGCAGGAGACCGCCCCTCGTGGATCAGATCACAAAGAGTTATCAGGGCCGAAGGGGCGTTTCCAATAACGATTATACTCTCATCAATCCGGGGTCCAAGTTCTATAAAGCCTGCTGAACTGCGGGTGATCCCCTCGCGGGCGGAGATATCAGATCCATGGTCGAGAGCACATATAATGTGGCTCTCATGGCCCTGCTTCTGGATACCGACCTGGACCATTCTTATGTCGGTGATGATACATGATCGGGATTTGAGGGCTTCAAGTCCTGCAAAAACCGGGTCGTGCAAAAACCGCATAAGGTTTGCCATCGCAATGTCCCCTACCGCGATAGCACACCGCTGGCGGACCCTATCTTCAGGGTTATGGTCGCCGATCGCTGATCTGGCGATATTCCTGCTTTTCAATGAGATTGCGAGGGCTTCTTTAGTCGTGGCCCCCAGGTCAATATAGGTACTTTCTGTGGTACCCTCGTGGGGTGATGATCTCTTCGCCATTGGCTTCAGTCCGGTCTATTCTCGATTCTTCTCCGCCGATGATGACCGTGGAGTGCATAGTCACACGGCCCTCCCACTCAATGAAACGACCCAGAGTGGTCACAATGACCTCTTCATTCTCCCGGTAGGCGTCTGTTACAACCCCTACAGGGGTGGTGTCAGATCGAAACTCCTGTGTGATGGCTACCGCCTCGGCAAGGTTATGGGGCCGGCCCCGGCTCCGGGGGTTATAGAGGACGACTGGAACGCCCATTGAGAGGGCTCCCCGAAGACGTCGCTCGATGACTTCTTTGGGGGTGAGGAGGTCTGACAGGCTCACCACCGCAAAGTCCCCGGTGAGGGGCGACCCGAGGCGTGAGGCGGCAGCTGTCGCTGCGGTCACTCCGGGGACCACCTCGACAGGGACATCACCTCCTTCCCGGACAGCCACCTCAAGGACGATACCGGCCATGCCATAGACGCCCGGGTCACCTCCGCTCACAATGCTGACTACATACTGTCTGGCAAGTTCTACTGCTTTTCTGGCTCGTGCGACTTCTTCACCCATACTGCTCTCTATGACTTCCTTTCCTTCCAGGAGGTGACGGATAGATCCAAGATAGCTCGCATTTCCAATCACGATATCAGAGGCTCGGATGACTTCTTCTGCCCTCCTGGTGAGGTGATCATATGAGCCCGGGCCGATACCGACTATTGCAAGCTTCCCATGTCCTTCATGCAGCGATGGCAACAGTCACCCTCCCAATAACCACTTTAGCGAGCACGAGCTCTCCTAATTTAGAGGTGATAAGCGCACTCGGTTCTGCAACACCCCCCAACCCCAGAATGGATGCTCTTGATGGGGTGGGGCCTGACTTCGTATTCAATGTGGCGTCGTCGAGATAGAGGAGGACGCCACCTAGTCTTTGTACTGCCTCAGTCAGTCCTGGGTCTGTGGTTTTTCGCGAGGTGGTGGCGTAAACTGCTACCTCCCCGGGGTCGATCCCCGCCATACTGCATGCGGACTTAACCGCCTCTTCGACCTCAGAAGCTGAAGTCCCTTTCCGGCACCCCAGACCTATGGAGTATCGTCCCCTTCGTGCAAGGAATGCCACCCCAGGGTCGCCGATCACAACAGCAGGTCCCTTTACCACGTACACCCCTATCGTCCCTTCCAGTGATGCGGCATTCACTGGTCTTGTCGCATCCCTGGTAAGGACTTCAGTCCCGGTCGCTGCTGCGATCCCTTCGACCGAAGGGCGCCCGACTGCCTCGGTGGCGGTTGTGATGACTGGGATCAGACCAAGCCCGCCAAGTTTGCGGGCCAGGGCGTTTGCACCATGGTGGCCTCCGATAAGCGGGATCACAAATTTTCCATCAGGACTCACCACGACTACGGCAGGGTCATGCCACTTATCGCGAAGGAGGGGAGCTATCTTTCTGACAACGATACCTACTGCCATCACCGCGACGACACTCTCCCGCTCCCCGAAAAGTTCGGTAAATTTACTCTCCTGGTAGGGTACGAAATCAGCATCGAGGAATGATGCGATCCTGGTTGCAAGTGTAACAAATGTGGGGAGTGAAGTCACCGCTATTGGCGTCATGAGTAGAGGTCTGACCTCCTATGACTGGGATTTGCCGGGTCGAGTACTCCTCCGATGATAAGAAGGGCTGACCGCTCGATCCCTGCACTCTCAGCGAGTTCAGCAATGGTTCCAACTGTACCCCTAAGGACCTTCTGGTCAGGCCAGCTCGCATGATACACCACTGCTGCAGGAGTGCTGGGTGCACATCTCACCTTATTGGCGATCTCTGCAATCTTTCCACTTCCTAGAAAGATTACCATCGTCGCTGCATGGGACGAAAGGGCCGGGATATCGTCCTCTTCCAGGGTCGTCCCTGCCGGACGTGTGATTATTACCGACTCTGACACTCCTTTTAAAGTGAGCTGGATCTGGAGTGCAGCAGCTGCTGCGTTCATGGAAGAGACGCCCGGGACCACCACGGTCGGAATACCGCGTTCATGCAGGACCTCGATCTGTTCAATGATCGCACCATAAAAAGATGGATCTCCGGAGTGGAGCCTGACAACACAGAGCCCATCTCTCCATGATCGTTCAAGAATGTCTACTATCCCTGGCAGGTCCATTCCCCAGGAGTCCTGCTTTATTGGTGCGGGTGAGAGATCGATCAAGGCGGGGTTAATAAGGGACCCGGTATAGACCAGGAGATCGGCTCGAGCGAGTAGGTCGCGCCCACGCACCGTGATGAGGTCAGGGTCGCCCGGGCCTGCTCCTACAAAAAAGACAGGGTCCATGCGAATCACCGCTCTGCAAAGAGGATACTCATATAGTCACTATCTTCAGGAAGGGCATCACCTGATATGACCCTCATACCCTCCAGATACATCCGTTCGACCAGGACAAATCTGGAGAACCCTTCTTGTCTGAGCCCATCAGCAGCCTCTTTTGGATGGCGGACCTTTAAGAGGAGGCGGTTGTGAGGCCCCCGACCAGTAGAGACAAGGAGGTTTCCTGCCACCTCCACCCCTGCAGCTGATGCGAACGCGGTGATCGAACTCACTCCAGGTTCAGTCCTAACTACGATGCCGGGATAGGCGTCTTTTAAAACCGTGCGCAGTCGACCAAATGTAGAGAAGAAACTGGGGTCGCCCAGGATACCGAGGACCACGGTACTTTCCATCGCAAAGGGACCTATCCTTTCTGCATTGGCTTGCATGGCAGAAGCTATAACTGCACGATCTTCAGTCATTGGGAAGTCGAGCACCTCGGCTTTCCTGTAAGGAGCAACCAGGTCAGCAGCGATCCGCCCGGGGACAAAGACACTGTCAGCATCTCGTAAGAGCCGGACTGCCTTTAGTGTGAGAAGTTCAGGGTCACCAGGACCCAGACCAAGCCCTATGAGCATCTACCGGTCCCTCCCACGATGATAAAGACAGGGTTTTCGGGTCTGAACATCATGTCTCTTCCGATAGGTACCGTGCGACTGATCTGGATATGTACTGCTTCGATAAAGATCGACTGCTCCTGCATCGAAGTGATTGCCTCATAAAGTGAACTGACCTGAACCGCATTTACCACGACAGATCTTACTCCAAGGTCTGTGAGGAGAGCGATGACCTTTGAAAGGTTGTGGGAGCCCCCGACAAATGCACAGTCAGGTGTTGGGAGGGTAGGCAGGAGGTCTGCAGCATCACCGCACAAAAAGGAGATACTGGAGACCCCAGCTAGAGATGCCTGCTCCTTTGCATATGCGACTGCCTCGGGTTTCCTGTCCATGGCATAGACTGCCTGGGCTGTAAGGGCAAGAGCGAGGCTGACCTTTCCACTTCCACACCCGATATCCATGGCTGTGTCATGAGAGGTCAGCCCAAGCTTTGCAAGGCTGACTGCCAGGACTTCGTCTCTTGTCGGTGAGCCCGGGGGGCAGGAAAGACCCATCGCCGTTCTCTTTATGTACCGCCCTTGTAGGTAATAATCCCATGGAACTGAGAGATTCAAGGACCAATCCCCAGATGTGCCAGATCGATAGTGTCAGATTGTGTATATAGGTCCACAACACCGCCGATAACAATGACCGCTGGGGGCTTCACACCCTCTTCACTGGCCCGCGTCGCAATCAGGTTAAGGGGTGCGGTGGTAACCCTCTGATCTTTGCGGTACCCCCGCTCGATGATGGCGACAGGGGTACTGGGGGGTTTCCCATGGGACAAGAGGACACGCGCAATCTCCCCGATATTGCCAACCCCCATCAGTACCACCAGGGTCCCTCCTACCTTGGCCAGTGCAGCCCAGTCTAGGGAGGAGCCCTCTTTATCTGGATCTTCATGGCCGGTGATGATGGTGACTACAGAGGCATATCTCCGGTGGGTCACTGGAATTCCCACGGCAGCTGGGACTGCAATTGCACTCGTCACCCCGGGCACCACCTCTACAGGAACTCCGTGGGCACGAAGGGTCTCGAGCTCCTCTCCCCCGCGTCCAAAGAGGAAGGGGTCACCCCCCTTCAGGCGGACAACCTGCTTCCCTGCCCGTGCCCGCTCAACCATAAGGGCCTCGATAGAGTCCTGTTCAAGGATGTGAGACTGCCCATACTTTCCGCAATCGATCTGTTCTGCTGATTGAGGAAGAGATGCTAAGATCTCGGGTCCAGGGAGCTGGTCATAGAGGATGACATCAGCACTGGCGATAACTGCACATGCCCGGACCGTGAGGAGGCCTGGGTCACCTGGTCCTGCGCCGACCAAAAAAACTTTTCCCTCCATCACACTGCCCTCCCCATGCCAGCATATGCCTCCTTAATCAGATCTCTCGCACACACCCGTAGCTCTCTACCCCGCTCCCTGGCCTTCGCAATCGAATCAACATCACATTCAGTCCTCACCTGGCGCTTGCCATCTAGCGAGAGGATCTCAGCAATGAGGTGGCCCCTGGCACACCAGATCCCCAGAGGGGTGAAACACCCGCCACCAACCTGTTCCATAACAGCACGCTCCATCATCACATCGAACCGGGTATCAGGGTCATCGAGAGGTCCAAGTTTTTTTGAGAGAGAGATGTCGTCTCTTGAGACGACTGCAATCGTCCCCTGGTTTGCAGAGGGCACGAACTGATCCGGGGGGAGCGGTGTTCCTGGAATACGGAGGCCGAGACGCTGAATGCCCGCTTCTGCAATGACAATCGCGTCATAGAGGCCTTCGTCGAGCTTTCTGAGGCGCGTGTCTACATTCCCGCGGAGATCTTTTACAGAGAGTGCAGGGTCGTGCCTGAGTAGCTGCGCTCTTCTTCTGGTACTCGAAGTCCCCACCGCCGTGACCTCCTCTATAGTCTTTTGTGTGACGAGGAGGTCAGCCGGCGAGTCTCTTGTAAGAATAGCAGAGGTGATAACCCCTTCTGGCCTTATAGCAGGAATATCTTTCATGCTATGGACTGCTGCATCGATCTCCCCTGAGAGGATCGCCTCATCAAGCGCCCGCACAAAGACGCCCTGGCCTCCGATGGCATGGAGGGGGACTTGGTTTGCTATATCTCCTTCGGTAGTGATAATGACCCGCTCGGTCTGGTACCCCTCCCTTCTTAGCGATGTACAGACCCGATCTGCCTGGGCCAGTGCGAGCCTGCTCCCCCGAGTGCCGATCTTTAAAGACATGCTTGGTACGCGGTGGCTATCTTCTGGATGTCCAACTGGGAATGTGCCGTGGAGAGGAAGTTCGTCTCAAACTGGGATGGTGGGAGAAAGATGCCTTTATCCAGCATCTTTTTCCAAAAAGTCGAGAATGCCAATGTATCACACTCTTTTGCCTCACGGTAGTTACGGGGATGAGTTCTTCTGAAGAAGTACTTGAAGATCGAACCTGTCCTGACAAATGAGCCAACCCCCAGCCCGGCAACGGCGTCTTCGATAACCCGTGTGGCCTCTTCCATTACGCGGTAAATCTCACGGTGTTCATTGAGCCACGTGATCGTGGTTATGCCGGCTGCAAGGCTTATGGGATTGCCGTTGAATGTCCCTGCCTGGTAGACCGGGCCACTAGGTGCGATCATCTCCATCATCTCCCTGGGCCCCCCGAGGACACCGAGTGGGAAGCCTCCACCAGCAACCTTTCCAAGGGTGGTAATGTCAGGGCGGATACCGTACTTGACCTGGGTACCTCCGATACCGAGGCGGTAGCCTGTGATGACCTCGTCAAAGATGAGGAGGACTCCATGATCTCGTGTTATCTTTCTCACATCATTGAGGTACCCATCTTCCGGGAGGATGGGCCCGATATTTCCAAGCACCGGTTCGAGAATGAATGCAGCGATCTCCTCATCGCGGGATAGAAGGCTATCAAGGGCACAAGGGTCATTGTACGAGACCTGTCGCGTGTGGGCCGCCACATCAGGAGGAACACCTGCAGAGTCAGGGATTCCCAGGGTGGTAGCTCCTGACCCGGCCTTGATCAGGACACTGTCATGGGCGCCATGGAATCCTCCCTCCACCTTCACGATGCCGGGTTTGCCAGCAAAAGCACGAGCAAGCCTGATGGCTGCCATGGTTGCTTCTCCTCCTGTGGAGACGAACCTCACCATCTCCATACCCGGGTGTGCTTCGACGATGAGTGCTGCCAGTTCAGGTTCCAAGTGAGATGGCGTCCCATAGAGCCATCCACGGGCGAGTTGGGCTTTCACTGCCTCCATCACTATGGGGTTCGCATGACCTAATATGAGGGGGCCGTATGCCAGGCAGCAGTCGATAAGATCGTTGTCGTCCTCGGTAAAGAGATGGGACCCCGAGGCATACCGGGTGTAGAACGGGTAGGGTTTGATAGCCCTGACCGGGCTTGAGACACCCCCGGGCATCACCTGTCGGGCCTTGTCAAAGAGGTCACTGCTCTTCATTGAGCCACCCCGCTGCATCATATGCAAAGTAGGTGATGATGAGGTCTGCCCCGGCACGCTTCAGTGCTGTGAGGCTCTCGAGGGCGACTTCCCGCTCATTGAGCCACCCTTTCTGTCCTGCTGCTTTTATCATGGAATATTCACCGCTCACCTGGTAGGCTGCCACAGGGAGACCTAGACCGGCGATATCAGAGAGGATATCGAGGTAGAAGGTCCCGGGCTTAACCATCAGGATATCAGCGCCCTCTTCTAGGTCGAGGGCTGCTTCCATCAGGGCCTCCCGCCTGTTCGCCGGGTTGATCTGGTAACCTTTACGGTCGCCAAATGTGTATGCTGACTCTGCTGCATCTCGAAACGGCCCATAGAGGGAGCTCGCAAACTTCGAAGAGTAGGACATGATGAGGACCTGGTCATGACCTGTCCGGTCCAGTGCAGACCGTATTGCACCTACCATCCCATCCAGCATACAGGAAGGGGCGACGATATCGGCACCGGCATTGGCGTGAGATACGGCGATTCTACCCATGAGGTCGAGAGAAGGGTCATTGAGGAGGTCTGGGCCATGAGCGGTCTCCCCTACGATACCGCAGTGGCCATGCGAGGTGTATTCGCATGCACATACATCGGTTATCACTACCATCTCCGGGACCAAGTCCTTGATGGACCTCACTGCCCTCTGAACGATACCAGTTTGGGAAAAGGCACCGGTAGCGGTCTCATCCTTTACTGATGGGATCCCGAAGATGAGGAGGGCCTTTATACCTTTTTCTATTAGCCGTGTCGCCAGGGGTGCGATCTCACCGACCGGGTAGCGGTACTGCCCGGGCATGCTCTGAATGGCGCGGGGTTCATCGGTGGTCTCGTCGACAAAGACCGGTGCGATGAGGTCTTCTCTGCGCACTACCGTCTGGGTGAGGAGTGGGCGGACTGCACTCCTCCTCATCCTTCTCATCCTTCTTTGTGGAAACATAACCGTTCACCCCTTGTTATCGCTGCTACGAGCGATTCTGCAGCAGAAAGGTTGCCTGTCTCTGCACAGGACCGGATCGCGAGTGTCGCATCGGCAAGGAGTTTGTTCATCATCACTCTGGAAAAGTCATCGATGACCTCATGGGTCTTCAGTTCCAGGTTGCAAAGACGTGACATCGCCCGGTCCCTCTCGCGGACTCGTATGGCCTCAGCCCATCGGCGAAGTTCCCCAAGTGCCGCATCGGCAGCACGGCTGTTGACAAGCCGAGTGAACTGGCCAAGCTCCTGCTCGATCATATCGCGAGCCCGTGCCGCCTCCCCCAATCGTTGTGCGAGGGTCGCGTCATTCACCTCTCTGAGGTCATCGATGGAAAATAGTGTCACTCCGTTGATCTCTCCTGCCCCCTCCTCCACGTCGCGGGGCTGGGCGATGTCGATGATGATGAGGGGTCTTGGATGACCCTCCAGTGGCCAGCAGCGCCCCTTCATCACCTCTCGGAGATCTCCACAACGAATTACCGGGTGCGGAGCTGAAGTGCAGGAGATCACCACATCAGATAGGATGAGGTAACGTGATAGCTCACTCATCCTGACAGCTCTTCCACCGATCTTCTCTGCGAGAAATTCAGCCCGGGCATAGGTACGATTCGCGACATAAATGGCAGACAGGTTCTTGGCAGCTAGAGCCTGGGCAACGAGCATTCCCATCTCTCCTGAACCTATGACAAGTATGTGGCGACCGGTGAGAGAACCGATCTGTGCTTCGGCGAGCTGGACTGCGGCTGACCCGACCGATACGGCACCGCGATTAATCCTTGTTTCGCTACGCACCCCTGTCCCGAGGTGGACGGCTTTTGTCACCAGGATCTCAGTGATATGGTCTGAAACGCCTTCGGATTGTGCGAGGAGGAGCGCATCTTTGAGCTGTCCCAGGATCTGGTCCTCACCTACAATCATCGAATCGATCCCGCACGCGACCTCCAGGAGATGGCGAAGCGCATCGATCCCTGAGTAGACTGAAAACTCCGGGCGGCCACCCTCCTGCAGAAAGGTGATGAGCGTTGAGGGATCGCCGTGGGCAATCACCTCGACCCTGTTGCAGGTCTGAAGGAGGACTACTCCCTTGCACCGTTCATGTGCAGTATTGAGAAATGCCCGTTCGTCAGGAAAGCGGAATTTTTCCAGGACTGCAGCATCCGCAGAGTGATGTGAGAGGCCGGCAATTATCACGGGAACAAAGACCCCATCATTCATTCAGGTACCTCGACACCACCAGTGTCCATGCCTCTTCCTCGCTATGTGAAATGGCGTCCCATATACTCTTATCATGGATGACTTCAGATAGGATGTTACTCCTCTCTCGTTGTGACGAAACTTTTGCCTTTATGAGGCTGCGGATCCGACTCTGCAGCCTGACCATCCCCTCAACATTGGGGCAGGCTGCCTCTATGATCTCTCTCATATAACGGGCTATTGCTGGGCTCTCTCCAAGAGAACTGACGGCAATTACATAGTTTGAACCACGACTGGCCGCAGGGAGGATGACACTGCCGATTGACCCGTCAGTGCTGTTTACAAGGGCTCCCGCAATAATCGCCCGATTCTTAATTCTCTCATTGATCTCTGGATCGGGCGTCGCGGTAACGACGAGAAATGCATCTGATATGACCCGGTCCAGTGCTGCGTCGTCTAGTCTCGTGATATCCCCTTCTATCCTGGTCACTGGAAGCCGGGTTATCTCGGGTGAGAACGACCTGCTCACCACGACCACTTCGGCGTTATTTGCAAAATACCGCGCCTTTCTAGTCCCCACTGCCCCTCCGCCAAAGATTACGACCCGTCGGTTAGAGAGGTCGATCATGAGGGGAACCATCAGTATGCATGGGTGGGAATCAGTCATCAAGGTGATTGATCCAAAATTTGGGGTGTGACAATGAGGTTTTGTTCTATAGTTCAACTTTAACAATTGATCTCTGGCATATTACCAATGTGACTTGTGTAGGGTACCCAGGTGAAATACGATATGCTTAATACCGATGAATTCGCAGAAATATAGCGCAAAATAATTCGCGCCGATAGTGTAGTGGTTATCACTAGGCGTTGCCAACGCCTAAACCCGGGTTCGAGTCCCGGTCGGCGCATACTTACAATATGTTAGAGTCCCCAAAACTTTTTTCTCTACGTAAAACCGATATTTCGGTATGAGTAGTCGGACCCAACCCTTCAACCACTGCAAGCCGGAGTATGCTATCGCATCGGTACAGCGTGCATTAACCTGTGATCAGATAACCCAACGAGACGCCGATCTTATACACGGTTTCATTGCCGAGACCCGAGCAACTGCAGGTATTGGACCTTCCAGGATCAATAAACTTACCTTCACGCTTGTGGGGTGGAGGCGATATATCGGCCCCTTCGCTGACCTAACCATCACCGATCTCTATACGGCATTCCCCGCCATCGAAGAATCAAACAATACCAAAGGACGCCCGTTTAAGAAGAACACTGTCGTAGATTTCAAGAAGATATTGAAACAGTTTTTCCTATGGATGGCAGAGAACGGCCACACTACAATTCCACAGGCGAAAATTGAGAAACTTAAGACAGAAGGCCGGGACTGCATGACTAAGACGGCAAGCGACCTCCTGACACCTGAAGAGGTGGAGAAGATGATATCAGCATGCAAGCGGGATATGGACCGGGCTCTCCTAATGACACTCTATGAAGGGGCGTTCCGCATTGGTGAACTTGGAACCATGACCTGGAGGCAGATATCCTTCGATAAAGATGGAGCGGTCGTCAACCTGAAGTTTAAGACGGATAAGGAGCGGTATGTTCGTCTTTTTATGTCCGCCGAGTACCTGGCACGTTGGCGGTCTTCATATCCGGGAGACGCTAGTGGGGATAACCTGGTATTCGTCTCGAAAGATGGGAAACCACTTAATCATGGGGCGATCCTGGTGCAGATGAAACGGATCGCAACCCGGGCAGGAGTGGCCAAGCATGTTACACCGCACTTATTTCGGCACTCTCGGATAACTCACTTGGTGAAAGAGGGGATGAGCGAGAGCGTGATCAAAATGATCGGGTGGGGTTCTGTCGATACCCGGATGTTCAAAACTTATTTACATCTAGCAGGGAAGGACATCGACGCCGAGACTAAGCGATTTTATGGTATTCAGGAACCCGAAGCAAAGAAAGAGCGGCGCCTGGAACCGCGACAATGCCCCCACTGCCACCACATAGATAGCCCGATCGCTCAATACTGTTCGCTATGTGGCCGTTCCCTTAGCGAGACGGCAGCGGTAGACCAGGGCGACCTCATCAACCGACTGATGGCGGACCCGGACGTGCTTCGTCAGTTGGCAGACGAGATCGAGAGGCGGAAGGGGGTTTAGTTAATTCGTCTGGGATAATTTGGACCCCGTACTTCTCATCGAACCGACGTTGAATCTCGCTAATAGGATCTTTACACCCCATTTTTTTGAGGAGGTCAATGGCGATTCCTTTTTCAGCTTTATACTTGGCAGTGACTCCCATGATTTCCGAGTCTTTTACCCACTTGTCCCCCAATATATCGACAATTGTTTTATAATACGAACTCACTTTTTCTTTTTTGTAACTCGACCGATCTGTCATTTCCACCTGCTCTTTATGCTCAATCAGTCCTTTGTCTTGCATATCTCGAAGCAATTGGAAGAGTGATGAGTCTGAAATACTGCCAGGTTTAGAAAAAAATGCTTGTAATTCAGAAGCTCGTATCCATTCACACCCGAGGTTCTTCTTTTGTTGTAAAAATACCAGGATAGAACGTGCGGCAAACCGAGATTTTTCGGTCTTTCTAGTTTTCAGAAAAAATTTTAATTCGTCATGAGGGTTTAGAGGATCCATCCTAACAAGTTACTTGGTGATATGACAAATAAAAGTATTCTGTATCTACTCATTATGTGTTACAATTACTCACTCAATATGAGTAACTTTAAAAACTTAAAAGACGATGTACTTAGGGTGAGAAATTATGTCACGAAAAGTAGTGGGAGCTTGGCTCCCACTTGAAATGATTGGCGAGATTGATTCCCGGAGAACACCGGGTGTCACTCGATCTAAGGCCATTGAATTGATTTTGGAAAAAACATTCAGGATGGAAAACAATGTTGCAAAACAGGACTAAATGCGCTCCCCTTCCGCCAAGTCCGGGAACGCAGAAATTGTCACCAAGTCACTCAGGAAGTGGCACTAAGATATCTAGGGACTATCTCAAAACCTAGTGATTTCACGATTATCGCGAAAGCAAAATCAAAATAACAACATTTATATACTATTATAGCTAATAATTATTTATGACAACTGTTTACACGACGCTGTTTAATTACCATAGTGTGCCCGAA
>JAPKXQ010000068.1 GCA_026394765.1 Methanomicrobiales archaeon | reverse complement strand
CGAGGCGGCCCTCTTCAATCAGTACGGGGACTATTACTCAGGATTTGAGGACATCGCACAGAACGGTGAGTCCGCACTGAAGAAGCTGGGTTTTTCCAAAAAAGTGATCGAGTCCGTGCTCACGGTTGCTACCGAGAACGTGAAGGTCCCGCGGGTAACTGTTATCGGAAATCTACTCCTTACTTCTACCAAACCGGATGGCGTAAATATCATACGAAGAGCGCTTCGGAGTGCAGAGCCCAGGATCCCAGATGCCGAGATCGAGATAACCTATGTTGGGGCACCGGTCTATCGGATCCGGGTGACAGCGCCGGATTACAAGAAGGCTGAGAAAGCGATCGAGAAAGCCGCCCAGGCGGCCATCGGCGTTTTGGAACGCGCAGGCGACGAGGGGAAGTTCGTCAAGAAGCCTAAGTCCGGAAAGGCTGTATGAACGGCAGAATCAGGCGGTGTCCTGTCGATCAGACCTATTCCCTCCAGGAAAGATGCCCCGGTTGCGGGTCTGTCACGATGACGGCTCATCCCGCGCGGTACTCCCCGCAGGACCGGTATGGAGAGTACCGGAGGGTGATGCGGCAATGGATGCGGTGAGTGTCCGCTTCTTCTTCGACAAGGTCCCCAGGAGCAGCATCGGACACCCTGTCCTGATTGAGGGGCTGCCAGGGGTCGGCCATGTGGGAAAACTCGTGGCAGGCCACCTGATAGAGGAGTTAGGTGCCACAAGGATAGCAGAAGTGCACTCGGTCTTCTTTCCGCCACAGGTGATGATCGGTGCAGACGGTGTGATCAGGCTCGTGAACAACGAGTGGTGGTACGCCAGGAGCGAAGATCACGAGTTCCTATTTCTTGTGGGAGACTACCAGAGCATGACCCCGGACGGTCACTTCGTCCTCGCAGATCACTACATACGAATCGCTCGTTCCCTCGGGGTGAAGCGTGTATACACCATCGGAGGATTCGGTGTTGGACATAACGTGGAAGAACCTAGAGTCCTTGCTGCGGTGAACCGGGCCGACCTTCGTCCTGAAGTTGAGAGTGCAGGAGCGATATTTGGAGAGGGAGAGCCTGGAGGTGGGATCGTGGGGGCTGCCGGCCTACTCCTCGCGATGGGTGCATCTCGAAATATCGAGGGGATCTGCCTCATGGGAGAGACCTCGGGCTTTCTCGTTGACCCAAGAAGTGCGGCAAGCCTTCTTAAGGTCCTCTCCCGCCTCATCAAGATCCCTATTGAGGGGATACGCCTAGAGGAGCGCGGGAGGGAGATGGAGCGGATGATCGGGCAGATGATAGAGGCGGAGCAGTCGGCACCCGATGAAGAGCTCCGCTACATCGTCTGATATGCAGGGATACGCCGACCTTCACATCCATTCCTGCTATGCGATGGCGTCTTCACGCCAGATGCTCCCCAAAAACATCCTCGTTGCCTGCCGGGTGAAGGGGATCTCGATCCTTGGGAGCGGGGACGCACTCCACCCCGCATGGGAAGCAGCATGGGCCCCATTTCTTGAAAATGACTATGGGATCACCGTAGTCCCGACCGCTGAGGTCGAGGACCGTGCAAGGGTCCATCACCTCATGATAGGCGAGGACTTCGAGGTCTTTAATGCCCTGCGAGAGGCTCTTGCACCACAGAGCAGGGACGTGCATTCTGCAGGAAGACCCCACGTAAAACTATGGGGGGAAGAGATCGCCCGCCTGACCCATGCTGCCGGGGGGTTGATAGGCCCTGCACACGCGTTCACACCCTGGACCTCCCTCTATGCCGCATATAGCAGCCTGCAGGAGTGCTATGGCACCGAACGCGTAGACCTCCTGGAACTAGGCCTCTCGGCAGACAGTTCCTATGGAGAAGCGATCCCTGATCTCTATGAGGTCCCGTTCCTCACTAACTCAGACGCTCACAGCCCTGACTCAGAACGGATCGGGAGGGAATATTCAGTTCTGGACTGCACCAGGCCAGACGCAAGATCTGTCGTATCAGCAGTACGGGATGGACGAATTTTGAGTAATGTGGGGTTCTTCCCTGAGGAGGGGAAGTACAACAGAACCGCATGTACCCGGTGCTTCCATCAGTTCTCGTATGATGATGCGGTTAAGTACCGGTGGCGCTGTCCGGACGACCGGGGCCTCATCAAGAAAGGCGTGCGGGACAGAGCGCGTGAGCTCGCGTCAGGCGCGGTACGACCCCGCCCCCCTTACATCCCAATGGTCCCTCTGGGGACTGTTATCAGGTATATCCTTGGCACATCCTCGTCACGGACAAAGAGGTGTCAGGCGCTCTACTACCAGTTTATTGAGACATTCGGGACCGAGATCGAAGCCCTCACCATGACTCCGGTGGAAGAGCTGCGCGAGGTCGACTCCAGGGTCGCGGATGCAGTAGGGGCCCTCCGCAGAGGTGAGGTCTCCCTCTGTTCTGGTGGAGGCGGGAAGTATGGAACATTCACCCTGCCTGGCCAGTCCATGGGACCCGTTTGAACCTCTGTTGCCATGTAGTTAAGATTTGAAAAAATACGATATCCTACCGCAATACGGAAGAAATTTTTAGCGCAGGCCCTCACTGAGATCTGAATGTTATCAGTTCGGCGGGATATCTGTGCCTATTGCGGATGTTGTGTATCAGTCTGCCCGCAGGGTGCTCTGGAGCTTATCGATGCATACCTGGACGTTGGGAGCAGCTGCACGTCCTGCGGGATATGTGCCAAGGCATGTCCCCTCGGTGCCCTGGAGGTGAAGGATGAAGGACCACTATGACATCCTGGTCATCGGGGGTGGTCCAGGTGGTGCGATAGCTGCCCGTACTGCAGCTGAACTCGGCCTATCTGTATGTCTCGCCGAGAAACGTGCTGCCATAGGAACCCCGGTCAGGTGCGCTGAGGGTATTGGGACAGAGGCGATCGCAGAGTTCGTGGTGCCTGACCCGCGGTGGATCTCGGCAGAGCTACACGGGGCAAAGATCGTCGCCCCTGATGGCTCTTCCCTCACCCTCTCGTCCGAGCAATCAGGAAACAAGGTCGGTTATGTCCTGGACCGGAAGGTCTTTGACCGTGAACTCGTCTGGCAGGCTGCTGCCGCGGGCTCTGACGTCGTGGTAAAGACCAGAGCGACGGCCCCAATTCTTGATGAAGGCCGCGTAAGAGGGGCAGTCCTGGATTTTTGCGGGACTACCAAGAGAGTGAGCGCTGATGTCGTAATTGCCGCTGACGGTGTGGAATCTAAGTTCGCCCGCTGGTGCGGGATCGATACGACGGTCCCCCTGCGGGAGATAATGAGTTCTGCACAGTACCTCCTCACCGATCTCCCCCTAGATCCCCATGTGACCACATTCTATGTAGGCACCAGTATCGCCCCGGAAGGATACCTGTGGGTCTTTCCCAAAGGCGAGCGCAGTGCGAATGTGGGGATCGGGATATCGGGGCGGAAGAGCGGGACCGGCCACCGCGCAAAGGACTACCTCGACTCCTTCATTGCTTCCCGGTTCCCAAAAGCCAAGCAGATCGAGTTCATCGCCGGTGGCGTCTCGGTATGTCGCCCACTCCCCTGTACCGTCGCTGACGGTCTCATGATAGTAGGAGATGCAGCGAGGGTGGTTGACCCCATTACCGGAGGCGGGATCTTCAATGCGATGTTTACCGGGAGGATGGCAGTACAGGTCGCGGCCCAGGCTATAGCCTCAGGGACTCCTTCCAGGGAAGCCCTCATGCCATATGACCTGACGTGGCGCGACTCACCCATGGGTAAATCCATCGAACGGAACTACCGGATCAAAGAGGTCTTCATCACCTTAAGTGACGAGAAACTGAACGCGATCATCCAGACGGTGGGAAAACTCGACCTGAAGGAGTTTTCGACATTTAACCTGGTGAAGGAGCTGATCTTCCGCAACCCCAGGCTGCTCCTCGATCTCGCCCCATTAAGGGATATATTCAAGTGAAGAATATAAAGGGGAGAGGACAGTTCCCCTTTCTTGAAATATGATGGACTGATACCAGCTCTTTATGCATTGCGGGGTCGACGAGGCAGGGAAGGGGGCAGTACTTGGCCCCATGGTGGTCGCTGCAGTGGGGTGCTCAGAGGGCGAGGACCTCACCCGATATGGGTTTCGCGACTCTAAAAAACTCAGACCCAAGCAGCGGTCACAACTCCACATGGAGATCGTGAGCCACTTTCCCACCATAGTCCGAGTGATCCCCGCAAGCGAGATAGATGCAATGCGAGATGCGATGTCGATGAATGCGCTCCTTGCAAAAGTCCATGCAGCGGTTATAGAAGAGATTGGGGCCGCACATGCGTTTGTTGATGCATGCGACGTGAATGAAGAGCGATATGGCCGAATGGTGAAGGAGCACCTCACCTTCCCCTGCGAAGTCATCGCTAACCACCATGCTGACTCGACCAACCCACTAGTCGCAGCGGCGAGTATCGTTGCCAAGGTCACGCGGGACCGGGAGATCATCGGGATCGCGCGTGAGTTTGGTAAGATCGGGAGCGGCTACCCTTCAGATCCGGTCACGATCCTGTTCCTGGACGAGTACATCAGGACGCGGGGTAAACCACCCTCATGTGCAAGGTGGAGCTGGAAGACCGTCACATCCCGGATGGAGCCCGTTGAGCAGTCAACGCTATCAGATTTCTGATCTGACCCTGCGCAGTCTGAATGTTCCAATTTGGTCAGGTCACCATGTTTATTGCGTGTTCGCCCGAAAGATAGAGAGATGTACCTCATCCCCGCCCTCATTGCTGCAATAGCCGCATATGGAGTTATCGCCTACATAATATACCGGCAGCAGCTCTTCAAAGACCACGTCGTCTTTTATGGCCCTATCCTAGCGATTAAGACAGTCAACGTTGCTTTCTTTGACAGGGCCCGGAAGTACTCCACGGTCTTGAGGTTCTATGGATCCGCGGGTGTCGCAGCGGTGATAGTCGTCTCGGCCATAATAACGGTTATGCTGATAATCGCTCTGGAGTACACCCTCATCATCCAGCCTGAGCCAACAGGGATCTATAAGCCGCAGAACATCCTCCTTCTTCCGGGGATCAATGAGTACGTCCCGTCCACATTCGCGGTCTGGCTCGCGTTCATCATCGCGATCGCGGTCCATGAACTGGGCCATGGCTTCCTCTGCAGGGTCGAAGAGATCAAGGTTAAGAGCATGGGGGCGCTCATCGCGGTCATCCCGATTGGGTTCTTTGTCGAACCTGAAGAGCAGGACCTGGAGCGAACTAAAGGTATGCAGAAGATGCGGATGTTCGGTGCAGGGATCACGAACAACCTCCTTATAGGGGCGCTCTGCTTCTGCCTTCTCGTCCTTGTCGCCGGTATGGCAGTCCCCACCGGAGCTCCGGTCATTCAGGGGATCTACAAGAACTACTCAGCCGAATCTGCCGGAGTCCCGCAGAACTCAGTCATTTATGCGATAAATGGTATCCCGGTAGCGACGCGGACGGACGTGACCGAGCTCCTTACTGATACCCGACCAGGAGATAACCTGGTCCTCACGACCGCCCAGGATGGTTCACCCCGTGACTACCGCCTCACCCTCTCGGCCTGGCCCGAAGAGATCGGCGGAGGTAAAACTACGGGGTTCATGGGGGTTTACTACTATGACGGGGACACCGTGATAGGTGCGGTACGGGGCCTAGTCTCCCCACTTGGATTTTTCAGGTTCATAAGCGTCCCCTTCGACCCCACCATGAGTGGCCAGTTGCTCAGGGTCATCGCATTCGAGACGCCAGAGACCAATTACTTCAAGACTCCATTTCCCTTCTTCTGGGACTGTGTCCACCTCCTCTTCTGGTGTGCGTGGATAAACATCAATGTCGGGATCTTCAATGCCATCCCGATGGTCCCACTCGACGGGGGCTACATCTTAAAAGAAGGAATAGACCGCCTCTTTGAGAGGCGCGGCATCGCGAAGTATGGCCCCCCGGTGATATCGGCGATATCAATGGTGATGATGGTGATGCTCGTCTCCTTAGTCGCCCTCCCCTACCTCCTGCACCTCTGATTCCCAGGGCAGACCCCGCCCTGGTGCCGGGTCCTGACTCTTGGAACAGAGTTGGGAAGCCGTATTTCGGATCAAATCCTCAATCGCGCATGATAGCCAGTATTATTCTCATAAAAACTCACTAAAAACAACGCAGGATCGCCCCTGCGACCGACCCTCCCGGCGCCCCCCCTACCAAGCCGAAGGGGGGGACCCCGCACCCCAACCCCTCCCCGCACAATTCCGGCTCCCGCCGGAATGTCCCTCCGGCTGATGCCTCCAGGACCGATCGGCTCCCCGTCGATGTGCGGGCGCTAGGGACTAGCACAGGCCGCCGATCGCGGCGACCCGGCAAAGGTTGCAACCAAGAAAAGATCCAGAACACATGGACAGTCCATGTCAAGGCAATCTCCAATGAGATCATTACCCCACCAACCTGGCCTAATGGTTGTTGATCCCCGGAGAGCAGGATTAGGTTGTTGATTCGTCTCTTTTTTTGGTTGATGGATGAGTAGGCAGATACGAAAAGGGAATCTCAATGTCCCCATGATCTAATTGTTATTCCGGGATCTTTTGGTAATCTGTGGGCGGGGACCTGATCGATCAGAAGAGCCCTCTCGTACTCCTGGACGATGGCAAGGGCTGAATCGATGCGGCGAAAACTTGACTCCCCAGTCCCGCTCGGCCCGGCAATCGGTCCGGGGGGTCAACCGTTCGCCTCGTAGTACCGCCCACCAAAACACTCCTCACACCACAAGGCTTGACTCTGGATGCGGCTCACCGCCGCATCGGCTGATGCCTTCCAGGTCAACCTTGTGGTTGCTCTTGGTACCTCCTACCCGTCGCACCTGGTCCATCGCC
>JAPKXQ010000094.1 GCA_026394765.1 Methanomicrobiales archaeon | reverse complement strand
TGGGAGGGGTGCGATGGGGGCCGTCGCCGCCATCCCCTTTGCAACGCAGTTTGAGGAGGCGCTTTCCCTGTGGAATGGGCAGAACTGAAAGCACGGGCTCTGCTATCAGGTCCTGTTCAGGTCAGTGGTGTTCCTGCGGACGAGTTCATCGCCCGGTCGAGTGCGGGACCAGGGGCAGGCATGGGGGGGTCGGTCTTCTTCTCGGTTGGGGGGTCCAGGCGTGTCCGTCTCCCAGTAGGATTTGGTGGGCAGGCAGTACTCACCCATACCGGGGAGGGGCGTGCGAGGCTCTCCCTGGACGGGGTGGAACTGGGTGGGCAGCTCGAGCCGATTGGATACCACTGCCCGCGGCAGGCATATCTCACCGTGAGCAGTGGCTGTATCTTCGGCTGCCGGTACTGTCCGGTTCCCACCCTGCCAAGGCTTCGAAAGACGGTCGATGCGATCGAAACGATGGTGCAGGGGGTCCGGGACCGTATTGATGCGATCTCCTTAACAAGCGGGGTCATGGAGAATCCAAGGGAGGAAGAGGAGTACGTCCTCGGGGTGATAAGTGCTTTATCCAGATTCAGGCTCCCTATCGGCGTCTCTACCTACCCCAACACGGGAACGGCTGAACGGCTCGCCGATGCTGGTGTTTGTGAGGTTAAGTTCAACCTCGAGGCGGCTACCCCTGATCTCTTTTCTAGGATGTGCGGGGGCCTTGACCGGGACCTGATCTGGCAGGTGCTGAAAGACTCGGTCAGCTGCTTCGGAGAGGGCAGGGTCTTTTCCAATGTGATCGTGGGACTCGGTGAAGGAGATGCTGACATCAGCGCCTGCATAGATGACCTTGTCGAAATTGGGGTAATCCCGGTCCTGCGGCCCCTTACTCCGGCTGCTGAATTATCTTCATGGCAGCGTCCCTCACTATCGCGCCTGTCAGCCCTCGCCGTGGTCCACAGGGATGCGCTACGGGACGCAGGCCTAGACCCAAGGAGAGCCTTGACAATGTGTACCGCCTGCACTGGTTGTGACCTCACCCCCGGGAGGGACCTCTGAAATGCGGGGAATAGACGCAGCTGCCTGGGCGATCAGGGAGAGCGCAGATCGTGTCTATGCAGTGCCGGGGTACCCCCTCACTCCCCTTGCTGAATCGCTCGCTGCGGAGTTGGTGGTGAATGAGAAGGCAGCGCTCGAGTACGCGCTGGGGGACTCCCTCACAGGTCGGCGTGCCGCTGTAGTGATGAAGGGGGTGGGGCTCAATGCCTGTGCAGACCCCCTCGTCCAGGCGACCACGCAGGGTCTGATCGCAGGGGTGGTAATTGTTGCTGGGGACGACCCCCTCGCTGCCAGGTCCACGGCCCGGGAGGACAGTAGGTACTTCGGGGAGCTCGCGAACGTCCCGGTTATCGAACCCGGGGTGGAGACATGCTTGCTTGCCGTCGAGGAGGCATTCCGGGCATCAGAGGCATTCTCCCGCGTAGCGATCCTTCGCCTCGTCCCAGACCTTCTCGACGCGGTGGTATCAGGCACCCCTTCTCCCAGGAGAGACGGGCGGGGAAATCTAGCCCCAACGAGCCTCACTATGCTGGGGAAAGCACAGCGTGCAGAAGCACTTGGTCCAGTTATGGCGCACTGGTCCCGGACGTGCTCCCTCAACCACCTTGTTGGTGGCACTGTGGGGGTCGGGGCTGCAGAGGGAGATTCCCGGGTGGTGACGGTGCATCCTCCTCCTGGATGTATGCGGGATTCACCCGAGGTACATGAAATTGGGAGGCCGTATTTCCAACATCACCATCACCTCAGATCTTCGCAATTCGAAGGCGTCCCAGAGGCCCTTGCAGATCGGGGATTTTCGATGACGTTTTGCAGGGGTTGCCCTTTTCTGCCCCTCATGCATCTTCTGAAAGAGCGGGAGATGACGGTGGTGCCGGATGCGGGCTGTGCGATCCTGACCATGAGCCCCCCCTTTGGGATCGGAAAGGTCTGTTATGGTCTCGGGTCGTCAGTCTGCGTTGCTGCGAGGAGCTGCGGTGTCAGCCTAACTGGTGATTATGCCCTCCTCCATTCCGGCCTTTCAGGCCTGATCGACGTCTTTGAGAAGGCAATTCCCCTCCTATGTATCGTGATGAAGAACACCCGCATGGGGATGACTGGAGGACATGAGGCCTACGACCCGGTGCCTTACCTGGGGTGGGCATCTCCTGCCATCTGCCGTGCTGATGATGAGGCCGCCCTGGAGGGCCTCATTCGCCCTTCCCTGGCCCCGCGTGTCGTGGTGGTGGAGGGGACCTGTCCAGTTGGGTGCAGGCATGAAGCCTTGGAATATCGAGATATGTGATGTGACCCTCCGTGACGGCGAGCAGACGCCGGGGGTCTCTTTCTCGTGCGAAGAAAAGCAGATCATTGCAGGACTCCTCGATGACATCGGGGTGGAAGTGATCGAGGCTGGCTTTCCGGTCGTATCACCGTACGAGAAGCACTGTGTCAGGACAATTGCGGGAATGGGCCTTGATGCCCGTATCTGCTGCCTTGCGCGGGCGCGCCAGGATGATGTAGAGGCAGCAATCGACTGTAGCGTCGATATGGTCAGCATCTTCATCGCGACGTCAGACCTCCACATCAAACATAAGTACAAAAAACCGAGAGAGACAGTCCTTGCGCAGGCCCTGGAGGCAGTTGCATTTGCTCATGACCACGGTCTCCAGGTGAGGTTTGCGGCCGAAGACGCTTCCAGGACCGACCCGGCCTTTTTGCATGAGGTCTTTGTACGCGGATCAGAGTGTGGTGCAGATCTCCTCTCGTTTGCAGACACGGTTGGGTGCTTAACCCCCCTTGAGACTCTTGAAGTATTTCGGGAACTGGTATCAGTCGTCGATCGCCCCCTATGTGCCCACTGCCACAATGATATGGGCTGTGCCACTGCCAACACCATCACCGCTGCAGCTGCCGGAGCATTCCAGCTACATACCACCGTGAACGGGATCGGGGAGCGGGCTGGGAACGCAGCCCTCGAAGAGGTCCTCGTCGCGGTGAAGCTGAAGGGTGGTGTAGATCGGTATAACCTCTCTATCCTTTCCAAGCTCTCTCGGATGGTGGCACAGTTCTCGGGTATCATGCCGGATAAGATCAAACCGGTGGTGGGAGCGCACGCTTTCGCTCACGAGAGCGGGATCCACATTGCTGCCATCCTGGAAGACCCCGCGACCTATGAGTACATCCCGCCTGAACTTGTGGGTGGGCAGAGGACGTTCATCCTCGGGAAGCACTCAGGGAAGAGGGCACTCGAGCACGTGGTAGCGAGTCTTGGGTGTGAGCTCTCAAAAGTCCAGATCTGTGCGGTCCTGGACCGCGTAAAAAGGCTCTCTGAGGAGAAATGCACGGTAACCCCTGAAGTCCTGAAGCGTCTGATCAAGGACGAGCGGGAGGGTGCTTCGTGACGACCCTGTCAGAGCAGATCCTTGGTGCACAGCAAGGGGAGTTTGTCGACCGGAAAGTGGACCGCTGCTATGTCCATGACGGCACCGGGGTCCTCACCCTTGAGGCGTGGAGGAAGATGGGATCAACCCTCGGGCTGCATCCTTCCCGGGCCTTCGTCCTCTTTGATCACATCGTCCCGGCAAACACCACCTTGACCGCCGACCTCCAGGCAGAGCTCAGGAAATTTGCAAGCCAAAACAGGGTATTCTTCTCTGATGTGTTGAGGGCCATGTCTTCCCTGGCGAGGTGGTGGTTGGAGCAGACTCGCATACCTGCACCCTTGGAGCATTTGGGGCATTTGCAACCGGACTGGGAGCGACTGCCATGGCTGCGGTCTGGACCACGGGCGAGACCTGGTTTCGTGTCCCTGATACGATTGGAGTCTGGATTACAGGGGCACTTCCAGGCCCATCAGTTGAGGCAAAAGACATTGCACTCTCCTACGTGTCGACGCTTGGCACCGACGGGGCTGCCAACTACGCCCTTGAGTTCGTAGGTGAGGGAGCAGCAGCCCTCGGAATGGAAGGGCGTATGACCATTGCAAACCTGGCGGTGGAGACTGGGGCAAAGACCGGGCTCTTTCCTTCTGATGGTGAGACCTACAGGTACCTCAAGGGATATGGACTTGATGGATGCCCTCCCCAGACGTGTGGGTGGGAATATACGAAGGAGATCGAGGTGGACCTCGGTGACCTCGAGCCCCTCATCGCAGTACCCCCCAGGGTCGACACTGTCCGCCCGGTCAGGGACCTCGAGGGGACCCCGATTGACCAGGTATTTGTGGGTACCTGCACGAACGGACGTTTCGAGGACCTGGTCAGGTTTGCTTCCGTTCTCCGCGGCCGAAAAGTCGCGGTCCGGACCATCGTAGTACCTGCGTCCCGGTCTGTGCTCCTTGCGGCTTCACGTCTGGGTGTGGTGACAACCCTCATCGCTGCGGGGTGTACCATAGGGGTTCCTGGGTGCGGACCATGTCTTGGGGCGCACATGGGTGTCATTGGAGAGGGTGAGGTCTGCTTCTCCACTGCCAACCGGAACTATCGGAACCGGATGGGGGTGGGTGGAGAGGTCTACCTTGGATCAGTCGCCACTGCTGCAGCAACTGCCCTCTCGGGCGCGATCACCTCACCGGAGGAGCTCTATGCGAATTGAGGGGAGGGCCTGCTGCCTTGGGCATGATATCGACACCGACGTTATCATCGCGGGGCGGTACCTCCGCACCAAGGACCGTTCGGTCTGGGCTGCGCATGTCCTCGAAGACCATGACCCGGCTCTCGCTTCAAGGCTGAACGGGGCAGTTATTGTTGCCGGCAAAAACTTTGGCTGCGGGTCTTCACGTGAGCAGGCAGCGATAGCACTTCTCTCTGCAGGTGCCAAAGGTGTCATCGCCAGAAGTTTTGCCAGGATTTTCTTCAGAAACGCCATCAACATCGGTTTTCCAGCCATTGAGTGCACCTGTACCAGCAGGGACGGGCAGATGGTAAGCGCTGACCTGGCAGTTGGGTGGGTGGAAGTCGATGGAGTGCGGTCCCTCTGTAGCCCGCTCTCGCCAAAGATGCTAGAAGTCCTTCAGGCCGGAGGTCTGGTCCCGTTCGTGAGGCGTCAGTCAGTTGGGGCCCCAGAATGATCTTTCCTGACGCGTGCAAGGTGGTGGGAGTCGCAGAGTCCCGCCTCTGCGAGAAGAGAAGGGTGTACTTTCTCACCCGCTACCTAATAGTGGGGAGCAGGGACCAGACCGAGGTCCTCGAGGTGGGGTCAGATCCCAATGGATCAGGGATGATGAGAGAGATCCTAACCTCCGATGTACTTGCGGAGGGTGATGACGTCTTCTGGTACCCTGATAAAGTCCAGATCCATGACCGGGCTGCTCTCGTTCGGTTGGCATGTACGACTGGGAAGCGCTGCACAATATTTACCGGGCATGATGAGCACGTCACGTTTGTGCTAGACCCTGACATGGGGGTCTTTCTCAAAGTCCATCTCTATGATATCGTCCCCCCACTCCCTAGCCTGTCAGCTGCCATCACAAACCTTGAATCTGTGGGGCTCTTCGGGCACCTCTCCATAGTCTTTGACCATCACATCAGAGACATTCAGGATACACGCGCTGACATCTACCCCTGCAGAGCAGCCGGATTTTTGCGCACTCTCGACCGTGACCAACCATCTCCCGGAGAAAGGGTTGCTGGTTGTGCAACCGGCGCACAGCTCCTCGATGAGTGCTATGGCGGCAGCTATCAGCGCGAGGAGATATGCCCGCTCGCTGCGGTAGGTGATGAGCCCTTCATTGCGAGGTGCTGCAGGACTGAACGGGGTGGGCTATCGGAGTTTTCCGGGAAGTTTGGGGTGGTGGTCCACTGGGGAGCCACGCCCTATGAGACCCTCGACGCGGTACATCGACTTGTCATGGCCTGGAGGGAGAGCCACCCGTGAGGGTAGTTGTGGTCGAGGGCGACGGAATCGGAAAGGAGGTCGTCCCTGTAGCCCAAAAGATCCTCGCCCGCTGCCTCCCGGATGCAGAGTTTTATCCATTAGAGGTCGGGTACGGGAGATGGGAGCGAACCGGGTCTGCCATCGGTGATGATGATTTCGTGGCACTGAAGGCTGCAGACGCAGTCCTATTTGGAGCTGTGACCACGCCCCCTGACCCCTGCTACCGCAGTGTTATTGTGAGGATCAGGCAGGAGCTTGACCTCTATGCAAATGTGCGGCCTGTTTTTGGTAAGGACTTCTCGATCACCATCGTGCGCGAGAACACCGAGGGGCTCTATGCTGGGGTCGAGACAGTAGAGGAGGACCGTGCCACAACACTGCGTGTCCTCTCCAGGAAGGGGTGCACGCGTATCGCCAGGTTCGCAGCCGAGAGAGCAAAAGAGAGGGACGCCGCCTTGACCATTGCCCATAAGGCCAATGTACTCAAGTCAGATACTTTCTTCAGGACGATCTGCATCAAGGAGGCTGAGGCTCTCGGCGTCAGATGGAATGAGGCATATATCGATGCCATCTGCCTCGACATCCTTGTCCACCCCGGGCGATACAGCGTGATCGTGACTACAAACGTCTTTGGGGACATTCTGAGTGACGTTGCTGCCTACCTTTCCGGTGGTCTTGGTCTCCTCCCAAGCGCTAATATCGGGGATGGTCATGCGCTCTTTGAACCTGTCCACGGGAGCGCTCCTGACATCGCAGGTCAGGACCGCGCCAATCCGATAGCAGCCATTCGAAGCGCTGCCCTCCTCCTCGCGTACCTCGGAGAGACCGAACTCTCCTCTGCGGTGGAAGACGCTATTGGTATGACACTATCAGACGGATATGCGACCCCTGACCTGGGGGGGAATTGTGGGACGAGTGAACTGGGGGCACACGTGGAGGCAGCGCTCTGCAGGGTCCTTTCAGGACCGCACGCATGAGTGCATGCCACTCTCTATCTCTTACAGTGCAGAGGCTTTTGTGATGAGGTTGTCACCATGATGAAGGTGGGGGTCCATGTCTCGATCGCAGGATCGATTGCAAACGCTGTCGGGCGGGCGGGTAATGCAGGATGCGACACATTCCAGATCTTCTCAAGAAATCCCAGGGGATGGGGATATAAGCCCCTTACCCAGGGAGAGACTTCCGCGTTTAATGATGCACTCGCGGCATCACGCATCTTTCCGGTGGTGGATCATATGCCCTATCTGCCAAACCTCGCATCTCCCAGGGAAGATGTGTATGAAAAGTCTGTTGCATCTCTCATCTCCGAGATATCGCGATGTGGGGCCCTCGGAATACCTTTTCTTGTAACTCACCTTGGCCACCACCTCGGGGACGGTGCTGCCAGGGGGAGAGAGCGGGTGATTGCTGGGATAAATCGGGCATTTGATGCCGCAGACGACAATGTTATCCTCCTCCTTGAGAATACGGCTGGGGAGAAGAACAGCGTCGGAAGTGTCGCAGAAGAGATCCGCGAGGTCGCGGAGGGGGTACGAGACGCTTCAAGGGTCGCGTTCTGCCTAGATACGTGCCATGCCTTTGCCGCCGGTTACGAGTTTCGGACAGAGGAGGGTATAGAGGAGACTTTCTCTAAATTCGACCGCGAAATCGGCCTTGACCGAATAATGCTTATCCATCTGAATGATGCCAAAGGTGCATGTGGGAGCGGTCTTGACCGTCATGAGCATATCGGGATGGGTGCCATAGGGGAGGAGGGGCTCTCCCTGGTGCTGCAGCACCCCCTCTTGAGGTCGCTTCCCTTCATCTGTGAGACCCCTGTTGACTCCCGGCGCGACGATGCGGGGAACATCTCCAAAGTGCGGGAGCTCGCCTTTCGGGGTAGGTGAGGTGGAGAGTTCACTCCCCGCCTCTCTTTTATCCGACGCCTGCCAAGATCCTGGGGTGCAGGCCGAACTATCAGGCGAGGGCGTCACACTCGGTCCCCAGGGCCACCAATTATATGACCAGAGCGGATTTGGGAGAAAGACTGACCAGGGGCTCTCACTCACTCAAGTTGAGGCGCTCTACCTAGTCCTGAAGGGAAAGGTTGAGGTCCCGGACAGGAGTTTTGAGGACCTCCTCTGTCACTTCTCGCATGATCCGTCATTTCTCAGGTCATTTCTCGTTTACCGTGACATCCGGGAGCGCGGCTATGCAGTGCAGCAGGGCGGAAGTGACTTCCGGGTCTATAGGCGCGGGGTGCGACCAGGGAAGGGACGGTCGCAGTACATAGTGCGGGTGCTCTCTGAGCGCGACCGCGTGGAGTTTCACCGTCTCACCGCCGAGGTGGTCACCTCCTCGCATATGCGCAAGCAGCACCTGCTCGCGGTGGTAGACGATGAGGACGAGCTCACTTACTATGAGTTGAAGGTTCAGCAACTAGCAAAGAACGAGGGGCAACCAGACCAGCCCCTGGCTGGAGCGGCGCTCCTTGGGATATTTGTCATGGTACCAGCCGGCCAGCCGGGTGCGTCATCGTGTGAGCAGTTCGGAAGTCACCTCGATCCTGTTCGTCTCCTCCTCCCCCCTGTCGAGGTCCTCCACCTCCTCAAGTCCGATCAGCTCAAACTCGCTCTCCAGGGCGAGCCCCTCGACTATGACCGCTACCTCGCCCTTGTCGCCCCTGATGACCGGGAGATCCCTGAAAAAGCGCTCGTCTATCACGATCTCAGATCTCTGGGCTACGTACCTCGGACTGGATACAAATTCGGCCACCATTTCAGGGTCTATACCGGGAAAAAGCTCCACTCCGAGATGCTCGTCCATGCAATCCGCGAAGAGGTGACGATGCCCATGAGCACAGTATCACGTTCTGTCAGGCTCGCGCACAGCGTAAAAAAGAAGATGTTGTTTGCCGCAGTACATAGTTCGGGAATCCAGTACGTGGAATTCTCCCGATTCAAGCTGTGAGCGCTGCACTTATGGGAGACCGTATCAACCCCTGGTCGAGCGAGGAGTCCCCTGACCTCGCAAGACTCTTTTCAGAGTTTGGGATCGAGCCGATCGAATCTGTAGTAAACGACATCCCTAACGTCCCGTACTTCATCAGGAGGGGGATAGTCGTGGGCCACCGAGACTATGGCCTCATCGCCGATGCGATGCGGACCGGCCGTCCCTTCCATGTCCTCACCGGTTTTATGCCTTCAGGCCACCCTCATCTCGGCCACCTTATGGTGATGAAAGAGGTGGTCTGGCATGTACAGCAAGGGGGATCAGGATATGTCGTGGTCGCAGACCGGGAAGCGCACGGCGTCCGGGAGATCCCATGGGGGGCGTGTGCAGCCTTTGGGGAGGAGTACCTGAGATGCCTTTATGCACTGGGATTTGTTGGGGAGACCTACTACCAGAGCCGGAATGCAAAGCTTGCAGCCCTCGCATTCGAGGCCGGGACCAAGGTGAACTTCAGTGAACTCCAGGCTATCTATGGGTTTGGGGCAGAGACCGCCCTCTCTCATGCCGTGAGCACCATCACCCAGGTGGCAGACATCCTCTATCCCCAGGTGGACGCGGGCCCGGCCCCTACTATTGTCCCGGTTGGGATCGACCAGGACCCCCACATCAGGCTCACCCGAGGAATCGCCCATAAGCTCAGGATGTTCACAGTTGAGGACCGGGGAACGCACATCAGCGTCCGCTCCAAAGAAGCTCCTGTTGCAGCGATGGGGGAGGTCCACCAGGCCTTTCCCGGCTCTGCCAAGTACGAAGGGCACGTCGATGTTTCGGGAGGGAGGTGCACAGAGGTCGCGACCGTGGTGCGGGAGATCGAGCGGCGACATGGGGGCTACGGTTTCTTCACCCCGTCGTCCACCTACCACCGGTTCATCCCGGGCCTGACCGGGGGCAAGATGTCGAGCAGCGTCCCTGAGAGCACTATAGGACTCTTTGAGCCCGCAGATGTGGTACTAAAGAAGCTCATGGCGGCGTTTACCGGGGGGCGGGCAACGAGTGCAGAGCAGCGGGCACTGGGGGGGGAGCCTGACAGCTGTCCCATCTTCTTCCTCAATCTCTTCCATATGGTGGAGGACGATGCAGTGCTGGGGGAGATAAGGAGGCGCTGCCTTGCGGGAGAGATCTTATGCGGCCAGTGCAAGAAAGAGACCGTATCCCTTGTCCTTGCGTTTCTTGAGAGATTTCGTGAGAAGATGGATGAGACTGCGCACTTATTATCGGGGCGGGAATGATGGACCTGACACAGAACGAAAAGCGGCTCCTTGCCACGCTTGCACCTCTGGGTGAAGCGGGGACTGACGAGCTTGCGACTGCTATTAAGAGCGAAAGTGGTGCAGTCCTACAGTATGCACACTTACTCCAGGACAAGGGCCTTGTCCGGATCGTGACTGAAACGATCCGGAATGCCCGACTCACTGATGAGGGAGTGTTGTATGCCCGTGAAGGCCTCCCCGAGCGCCAGCTTTATGCGCACTGCACGACCCCTGTCCTAGTCGCTGACCTCAACCGCCACCCGCTCGCGAAGATAGGAATAGGCTGGATGAAGCGTAAGGGCTGGGTCACTATCAGGGACGGAGTGGTCACTCGTACTGGAGTTGCATCACCAGGCCCTGACGAGATAGCTCTTTTGTCACCCGACCCGGCTGGTGAGGGGATCGACGCGCTCCTGAAGCGTTCACTGGTAATAATCTATGAAGTGGTGACTCACCGTATCGCCATAACCGCTACAGGAGAGGAACTCTTCAGGCAGGGCTTGGACATGGGCGCCGAAGTGGGTACTCTCACCCATGAGATGATCCTGTCAGGGGCATGGCGTACTGCAAAGCTCCGCCGGTACAGCATCGGGACCCTTCCTAAACGGGTCTTTCCCGGTAAGCTACACCCCTACCAGCGGCTCATAGAGGAGATGCGCCAGATCCTACTTGAGATGGGCTTTGAGGAGATCCAGGGAGACCTTGTCCAGAGCGCGTTCTGGAACTTTGATGCTCTCTTCCAGCCCCAGGACCACCCGGCACGGGAGATGCAGGACACGTTCTATCTCAATGAGCACTCATCGCTTCCTGAAGGGTACGAACGGGTCAGGGCGATGCACGAGCATGGTGGCGAGACCTCTTCGACCGGTTGGGGAGGTTCGTGGAGCCCTGATAAGGCGAGAGAGTGCGTACTGCGTACGCACACCACGTGTCTATCCATCCAGCACCTGGCAGCCCACCCCAACCCTCCTGTGAAGGCCTTCTGCATCAGCAGGGTCTACCGTCGCGAGGCTATCGATCCCACTCATCTCCCGGAGTTTGAGCAGCTCGAGGGGATTGTGATGGACGAGGGGGTGCACTTTGGCAACCTCCTTGGGTATCTCCGCGAGTTCTATGGGCGGATGGGGTTTTCGGGGGTGAGGTTTCGCCCAGGCTACTTCCCGTACACCGAGCCGAGTGTAGAGCCCGAGGTCTATGTCGAAGGATTAGGGTGGATCGAGATGGGGGGTGCTGGGATCTTTCGGGAAGAGGTGACCGCACCCTGGGGTATCCGTCACCCTGTCCTCGCATGGGGACTCGGGGTGAGCAGGATCGGTATGTTGCGCCTTGGCCTACGGGACCTCCGCCACCTCTATCGCAGTGACCTTGCCCTCCTGCGGGACACCCCCTCGCACCATCCCGGGCGACCTGCACCTGGCGGGGGGGTATGAGAGATGCCGGTCATCAGCCTCTCCTATACATACCTTGAGCGGCTCACCGGGGCATCAAAGGAGGAGATACTGGAGAAGGTCCCGATGCTTGGGTGTGACATCGAGCGTGTTCTCGAGAACTCTGTCGATATCGAGTTCTTTCCCAATCGGCCTGACCTATTCTCGGTCGAGGGCGTTGCCCGTGCAATGCGGGGATTTTTAGGTACTGAGACCGGACTCCCGCCATATCCTGTTACCCCAACAGGTGTCAGGTTTTCAGTTGACCCTGGGCTCGCCCAGATCCGCCCTTTCCTGGGATCAGCGGTGATCCGGGGTATCCATTTTGACGAGGATATGATCCTGGCATTGATGGGCCTTCAGGAGGCACTCCACTGGGCGGTAGGGAGGGGCAGGTCTAAGGTCGCGATCGGGGTCCATGACCTCGATGCGGTAACGCCTCCCTTCCGGTACTATGCAGCACCCAGGGAGAGGCGTTTCGTCCCTCTGGACTCTACCGGGGATCTCTCCCTGGACGAGATCCTTAAAGACCACCCAAAGGGGAGGGACTATGCCCACATCGTCCAGTCTTTCCCGCGCTTTCCTCTGATCGTGGACGCAGAGGACCGTGTCCTCTCGTTTCCCCCTATCATCAACGGTGAACTTACCCGGCTCACCGCAGCTACCCGTAATGTCCTCCTGGATACTACCGGGACCGATGCCCGTGCAGTGCGGACAGCGGTCAATATCCTTGCCACCGCGCTTGCAGAGGCAGGAGGGTCGATCGAAAGTGTAATAATCGATGGGGTGGCTTCTCCTGACCTCACACCTTCAAAGCGTCTGGTCAGCTCCCGTGACTGCAACCGCCTCCTAGGTCTGGACCTCTCGCCCGGCGAGATCGCCACGCTCCTCTCCAGGATGCGGTACGGGGCGCGACCTGGCGGGGGGGATACTATCGAAGTCGAGGTCCCTCCCTATCGGGCCGATATTATGCATGACTGGGACATCTTTGAAGACGTCGCGATCGCGTATGGATATGCGAACTTCACGCCCGTGCTTCCCAGGACATTTACCGTGGGCCGCTCTCATCCGGTGAGCACGGTAGGGAGAGTCGCCCGGGAGGTCCTCTGCGGTCTGGGGTTCTCCGAGGTCATGCCCTTCTCTTTAACGAGCGAGGAGGTGGTGTACAATGCGATGCGAAGGCAGCCAGACGGGACGGCACTGATGCTCAGGCACCCCATCACCACTGACCACACCATGGTCCGCCCTGTCCTCCTCCCGCTTCTAATGGAGGCGCTCGCCCAAAACCGTCACCGCGAGCTCCCCCACAGGCTCTTTACTGTGGGTGATGTGGTCCAGGACGCCGTAACCTACCTGTCACTTGCCGCTGTCAGTACCCATGGCGGTGCTGACTTTTCAGAGGCTTATGCCTGTGTGGATGCCCTCGTCAGGGAATTATCAGTCTCTGCCGGAATCGTGGAATCAGATGACCCGGCATTCACCCTCGGGAGAAGGGGCTCTATTGTTGCTGGGGAGAGGGTGGTAGGGGTATTTGGAGAGATCCACCCCGAAGTGCTCGCTGCATTCTCACTGGAGTACCCGGTTGCAGCAATTGAACTTGACCTCAGAGCCGTACCG
>JAPKXQ010000099.1 GCA_026394765.1 Methanomicrobiales archaeon | reverse complement strand
GATCGCCCAAAGGGGAGGAGAGAGGAAGGGTCAAATCCTGAAAACACCGCCATACCGGTGTGGGGCGAGAGGGTATACTTCACAAGAAGACTTCGAAAGCGTTCGATGATTACCTGAGGTTCGGTGGTCGCAAACTCACAGACCACGCTCACACAGTTTTTTGTCCTGTAGGGGACCGGATAGAGCTGGACGATGGTGTGAGAGAGGTAGCGGGAACTATCGTCCTCCACGGTACGGGCTATATTATGAGCGAGAGTCCAGGTGGCACCTGCCTCGGGAGTATCGGTATCGTCCACCCCGATGAGGAGACGCTCTCTCCTTGGCAGCAGGATTGTCGATCCGGCTCGCATACCGCCCCCAGAAGGGTCTGTCCTTGCCTCTATCACCCCACATGCTGATGCGCGACAGACCGCAGCACCAACGCCGCCGCCTCCGATTCCCATATACGAGATCTGGACACGGTTATCAAGGACTGTTACCTCAGATATTCCTGCAGGAAACTTCGAAGCCTCAAGTGTCAGGTCAACTGTCCCGGGATGGATAATGTAGCGCATCATTGCACCCACTACACGGACAGAACGCACAAGGGGACTCTTCTGGTAGTGGTGAGCTGCCCACATCGCTCCACCGATGCAGTCAAATGACTCCACCAGCTCCACCCGGTGCCCGCACTCGTCAGCAATGGCGAGAATATAGGGGTACCGGATGGTATAGGGATCAGAGATGCACTCCATAGAGATCTCCCGTTCGTATCTTCCAGTTCGCAGGAATTACACCCTTAAAAAGTCCAGTTCTCCACTGCAGTTGAATGAGGCCTTGGATTCTGAGCACCCGCAGTAGCAGGGCCGTTTCACGCGCAAGCCCTCTGATCCTGCGGGTATAAAGGACCGAATATGGTATCAGCGTAAGAGGGGTGATGAGATCCATGTTGTCACCGGAAATTTCGGTAACAGGAAAATCGGTAGCAGCTCTATTTAAAAGAATCGAAAAGAGTCTGATAAAAAAATTAGAGGATCTTGTGGAGCTCAAACTTATAGGGGCCCAGGGTACCACCGAAATTGCCGGCAGTGATGAACTTCACACCCGGGACGAGGGATGCTGCCCTGATGCCTTCAGCCATAGCTTCTTTCACACAGTCCTCATCGAGCCCGTCGATCACTATCTCATACACTGCAAAAATTCCGGCCGGAACTTTGGAGTCAGGGACCTTCTCACGGAGCGTTGGGCAGTACTTCTCGTTCGTGCTCGCGGGCATGAACTTATACTTATTAGACTTCACTTTTGAGCCTGCAGCAACGATCCCGCCCGGGAAGCTCGTGATGACCCCACAGACTGCGCTGATAGCGTCAACGGCAGCTTGAGCCCCGATAAGGGTAGCCATCTGGTTCTCCCCCATCACGAAGAAGTTCCCGCCTGCCACGCCCTTAACGATACCAAACTCTTCCTCCCCAATGTACTCACCCTCCATAACGGGGATTACCCAGCACTTCCGTCCGCCAACTTCCTTTTGGTACTCATATCCGTCACCAAAGAAGTGGAGCTTGACCTGGATCTTTTCAGGTGCGTCCGGGAGCCCGTCAAAGACTGCAGTGGTGGGTGCAGTAAGGACGCATTCGGCCAGTCGCTCTACCACCTGCTCCTTCAGCTTCTTCTTGCCAGTGCAGAACAGGACCGCAACACCCGGTCTTCCGTCCGGGGTCTCGTCACCTGAAAGGAATCCTTCGATGCCTGCCTCACAGGGGCATCCGATGGCTGAAGTGGCAAAACCGGTGGCCTCCACTGCAGACCTGTAGGCCCACTCCTCAGTCACGGCCGTGATGATAACCCGAGCAATCCATGTGGGGAACGCCTCTGCATACGTATCGTCGATCTGAACACCGTTGATCTCCATAACATAACTCCGTGTGATCAACTGTCACGTGGTACCTACAAGAAGGTTATGCTGGGCGCTGAAACCCTTCATTGCGGTGATTATCATACCATTTGGGACCGGAAGCCCAGTCCAACTGCTTGAATCTGCCACTCGCGGTCCCCATCACAGAATACCCGGGATAGAGTCCATCGCAGTATCCCACATGCGCTCTCTTCTGGGTCCCAGCATACCTGAACAGTAAAGACCTGCAATAAAGCTTTATTTTTTCTTTATTCCTTAATTACTGCGATTTTATCTAAAAAGATCAGAATTTGGAAAATTTACAGGTTTTTCTTGCATTATGTATTGAGGATACGTTAATTGATTTTAAAATAAAAATTAATAATTTGACTTTTCAAGAAGATTCCTCCAAATCGCGCGCAAATAATGCAAAGAGTTTATCTGTCTTGGTTAACCATTTTTTGTTAGTCGATTTTCAATCGATCTTAAGTCGGTGCGTGATACTGAATGGGTTTTGCAGTCCATGTGAACATGGAGCGATGTACCGGTTGTAACAACTGTGTCGTCGCATGCCCTGTCGACGCACTCGAGCTCTACACTGTTGATCCTGCCACAAGTGAGAAGGTCTACAAAGTGAAGCACGGAAAGTCCATTGTCCTTGACTTCAAGTCTGAACTCTGTGCGGGATGCGGTGTATGCGTCGAGGCGTGTCCATATGATGTGATCAAACTGGTTGGCCGCGGGTCATTTCCATCAGCTGCTAAGGTATAGTGAGAGTGTAACTGAAATGCAAAGAGAGGTTCTGGCATGAACACGTTGTTCCCAAAATTTTCCAAGAAGCGGGATGGCGTCAATGTCATCAATGAACAGAGGCTACTCCAGCAGGTGTCCCAACTCGTTCTGAATAGCGAGATATGCACCGGCTGTGGTGTCTGCGTTGACGCGTGCCCGGAAGAGGCGATCGTCCTCGGACTTGTCGGTGCCATCAGGCGGGGTGCTGTCACCTATGCCGCACCAGTCGAGATCGACGAAGTGAAGTGCTCGTACTGCGGGGTCTGTATCGTCATGTGTCCGTTCAATGCCCTCACCCTCAAGGTGGATGGCGAGGAAAGGCTCCCGATCATTGAGAAAGAGGGGTTCCCTGAGTATGACATGGTCGCCGAGATAGATGACGAAAAGTGCACCCGTTGCACCATCTGTGAGGAGGTCTGCCCCAGAGACGCCATCGACCGCGATGTGCCTGCATTTGAAGGCAGTGACCCGGCTGGCAAGGAACGCCAGCTCGCGATCTCGACCAAGACCACGTTCAAAGTGGACACTGAAAAGTGTACCTACTGTGGCATCTGTGGTGCCATCTGCCCCGCGATCACGGTGAAACACAAGCCATTCACCGCTGAGTCAGGGAAAGTTGAGGGCGAGGTCATCTGGGATGAGACACGATGTGACGCCTGCAAGGTCTGCGCCGAGGCCTGCCCTGTAGAGTGCATCACAGTCGAGCGGGAGGTCGTAACTGACAAGATCAGCGGCACTGTTGATATCGATCAGAAGATGTGCTGCACCTGTACCTGGTGTTCACGGAACTGCTCGGACGAGGCTATCAAGGTCGAGAAGATCTTCGAGGGCGATATCGAGTTCCATTCCGAGAAGTGCCCGGGAGGGTGCTCGACCTGCGTGGAGATCTGCCCTGCCAACGCGATCTACCTGCCTACGCCCAAGCCGGCGGCTGACATGAAAGGAGAGAAGGAGCCGACGATCGCGGTGAACAAAGACTTCTGCATCCTCTGCGGAGCCTGCGTGAACGCGTGCCCAGGTGAAGACATCATTGTGATGCAGAGGACCGGGATCCGGATCAAGGGCAAGGAGACCGATCTCTTCATCAAGATTAAAGAGAAGCTCTTCACGAAACGGACCTCCAAAGTGAAGGAGGAGACTTCAGGCCAGGTAAACCTGAAGATGATGGGAAAGGTGTGAGGGAGAGGTATGGTCCGAAGTAAGGGATATCCAGAGGCTCTTGAGAACAAACTCATAGACCGTGTATTGTACGACTCGGATAGAAGTCCCGAGTTCACCAAGGTCGTTGAGGAGATCTCCAGAACCATCCCGCACATGTGCTACCAGTGTGGGACCTGCACTGCATCCTGTCCATCTGCACCTCGCAGTACCTACCGGATCCGGAAGTTTGTACGCCGGGTCGTTATGGGACTCGAGAACGAGGCACTCACCGACCCAGATCTCTGGCTCTGCACCACCTGTTATAGTTGTACAGACAGGTGCCCACGGGACATCGCACCGACCGATGTGATCATGGCCATGCGGAACCTCGCGTTCAAGAGGGATATCATACCCGTCAATTTCTTAAAGACAGTTCAGGCGATCTACACAACCGGGCACGGCGTCCCGAACAATGACGTGAACCGGGCCGCCAGGAAGAAACTCGGTCTTGAGGCCGACCCGCCGACCACGCACAAGTTCCCCCAGTACATCAAGGGGATCCAGAAGATCCTTGACTATTATAAGCTCAAGGCGAATGCCGACCGGATCGTGAAAGAGCGGGAGGGATGAAGACCCATGGAGAATATGCACGAATACGCGTTCTATCTAGGCTGCATCGCACCTAATCGTTACCCAGGGGCCGAGGCCGCGGCGATAAGAACCTCTGAAAAACTCGGGGTCAAACTTCTCCCTCTTGAGGGCGCGAGTTGTTGCCCGGCACCAGGAGCATTTGGGTCAATAGACTTGAATGTCTGGATGGCTATGGCAGCCAGAAACCTCGTCCTTGCAGAGAAGATGAAGAAGGACATCGCTCTCGTCTGCAATGGCTGTTACAAATCCATCTGGGAGGTCAACCACAAACTGAAGCATAACGATGACCTCCGCGACAGGGTGAACGAGGTGCTCAAGGAGATCGACATGGAGTACAAGGGGACAATTAATGTCTATCACCTTGCCGAGCTCCTCTACAACCCCGAGATCTGCGGTGTCGAGAAGATCAGGGGGAGTATCACCAACCCGCTCACCGGGACACGGATCGCAGTCCACTACGGCTGCCACCTGATGAAGCCAAGAAAAGACAGGGATTTCAGTGTTGACGCAGTCTCTAAGACCGAGGCCCCACACTGGATGGAAGAGATGGTCGAGGCACTCGGTGCAGAAGCGGTAGAGTATCGGAACAAGATGCAGTGCTGTGGTGCAGGAGGGGGTGTACGCGGGTATGACATAGTCCACTCTCTTGACATCACAAATGAGAAGCTGATCAACCTAAAAGAAGTCGGCGTGGACGCACTCACCGACATCTGCCCGTTCTGTCAGCTACAGTTCGACAGGGGGCAGATCGAGATCCAGGAGAAGTTCGGTGTCTCGTATGGCCTGCCGGTCCTGCACTATTGTGAGCTGCTCGGACTTGCCCAGGGAATGAGCCCCCAGGAGCTTGCGCTCGATCTCCATGCCATCAACTGCGAGCCGTTCCTGGCAAAGGTTCTGTGAGAGGGAGGAGAAATGATGGCAGACACAAAGAAGAACAAGAAGGAATCGCCCGCAAAAAAGGTTGTAAAGGTTGAGGGTGTACCCCAGTCCTTCTCCCCTAAAAAGGAGGAAGAGAAGAAGCAAGCACGAATTGGCGTCCTCATCTGTCACTGCGGGACAAACATCGCCGGTTCCATAGACATCAAGGCCTTAGAGGAGTACACAAAGACACTGCCCAATGTCGCGTTCGTCGACAACTACCAGTACGTCTGCTCCACCCCGGGCCAGAAGAAGATCACCGATGCGATCGCTCAGCACAATCTGACCGGGACCGTAGTCGCTGCCTGCTCGCCGCGGCTCCATGAACCAACATTCAGGACCGCAACGAAAGAGGGCGGCCTCAACCCCTTCAGGTTCGAGATGGCCAACATCCGGGAGCAGAACTCCTGGGTGCACATGCACGACGGGGAGGGTGCGACAGAGAAGGCCAAGGACGCAGTCAGGATCGCAGTTGCGAAGGCCTCGCTCCTCGAAGACCTCATTCCCAAGAGCGTCCTGGTGGAGAAGGCCGCGATGGTCGTTGGTGCGGGTGTCGCAGGGATGCAGGCAGCACTCGACCTGGCAAACGCCGGGATCAAGACCTATCTCATAGAGACGTTGCCCACCATCGGCGGTCGGATGTCCCAGCTCGACAAGACTTTCCCGACCCTTGACTGTTCGCAGTGCATCCTCACGCCCAAGATGGTGGATGTCGGGAGGGCCCCCAACATCGAGTTGATGACGTACACCGAAGTCGATGCGGTTGAGGGGTACATTGGGAACTTCGATGTCACCCTTCGGAAGAAGGCAAGCGGTGTCCTCTCAATGGCACAAGCTGAGGCAATGGGGATCTCCGGCGGCGGGTGCAACGGGTGCGGGGACTGTGAGCCAGTCTGCCCGGTGATCAAGCCCAATGACTTTGAGATGGGGATGAAGCCGAGAAAGGCTATCTACATCAGCCACCCCCAGGTGGTGCCCTTACTCTATACCATCGACTTCGACTCCTGCGTGAAGTGCGGCCTCTGTGTGACCGTGTGTGGTGATAAGAAGGCGATTGATCTCGAGATGAAGGACGAGTTCGTGAAGGTGAAGGTCGGCACGGTAGTCCTCGCTTTAGGCTTTGAATTATTCCCCATCGAGAAGAAGGAGGAGTGGGGTTACAAACGGTTCGAGAACGTGATTACGAGCCTGGAGTTCGAGCGTCTCATCTGCGCATCAGGCCCTACCGGTGGCCACCTTGTCAGACCCAGCGATGGCAAGACGCCTAAGAAGGTCGCCTTTATCCTCTGTGCCGGGTCACGTGACAACACTGGGATCGGAAAGCCCTACTGCTCGCGGTTCTGCTGCATGTACTCGCTTAAGCACGCCCACCAGATAATCGAGAAGATCCCGGGTGTACAGCCTTACATCTTCTACATGGACATCAGGTCGTTTGGGAAGATGTACGAGGAGTTCTACTATCGCATCCAGGACGAGGGGACCAAGTTCATCCGTGGCCGGGTATCCCATATCCTGGAAGACCCAGCGACCAAGAACTTAATGGTCCACTCCGACGACACCCTCCTCGACCAGCCCTTCAGGCTCGAAGCCGACCTCGTGGTACTGGCTACAGCAGTTCAGCCCTCAGTGGACACGGACAGGACCAGAAAACTCTTCGGGGTCTCCTGTTCCATGGACGGCTGGCTCCTCGAGGCGCACCCCAAACTGAACCCCTGCGGAACTACCACGGCAGGAGTGTTCCTCGCTGGCGTCTGCCAGGGCCCCAAAGACATCCCTGACACGGTAGCTTCAGCCGAAGGTGCGGCATCTGCGGCAAGTATTCCCATCCACATGGGTGAAGTCGAGCTCGAGCCCTACTTTGCCCAGTGTATCGAGGAGAAGTGTGCAGGCTGCGGGATGTGCGTGAACCTCTGCCCCTACAAGGCACTCGCCCTCATTGAGAAGGAGGGGCGCACAGTGATGGAAGTGACAGAGGCAAAGTGCAAGGGCTGCGGGACGTGCGGCGGGTTCTGCCCGGGTGGCGCGATATGGATGCAGCACTTTGCGACGCCCCAGATCATAGGACAGATTGATGCATTTCTGCTAGGGGGTGCACAATAATGGCAGAGGAATGGAAGCCCAAGATCATGGGCATCATCTGTAACTGGTGCAGCTATGCCGGTGCAGACCTTGCGGGCAGCGCCCGCACCCAGTACCCCCCTGACATCAGGATCATCCGGGTGATGTGCACGGGCAGAGTTGATCCCCTATTCATCCTGAAGGCATTTACTGACGGCGCAGACGGGGTGCTGGTCTCTGGCTGTCACTTCGGTGACTGCCACTATCTCGAGGGGAACTTTAAGGGTGCCAAGCGGATGTTCCTTGTCAAGTCACTCCTCAAGAATATCGGCCTCGAGCACAAGAGACTCAGAATGACATTTGTATCAGCATCTGAAGGTGCAAAGTGGGCAAAGGTGGTCGAAGACGTAGTTAAGACGGTCCATGAACTGGGTCCGAGCCCGATTAAGGAGCTGAGCAAGTAGGCATGTCCAACACGGAGGATAGAGCGTGACAAAGATTGCAGTGAACCTCATCTCAGGCCGGACCATTCAGCAGGGAGTTGCAATGGAAGGCGGAAAAGAGAAGGAAGCCTACCGAAAGGCCTGCGGCATCATCGAAATGGACAGGGAAGACTTCAAAAAACTCGGCGCATGGAAGAGCACAAATGTCAGGGTTACCAGTTCCTACGGGACTGTGGTGGTAAAGGCAATTGAAGCGACGCAGGGGCCCCACCCCGGCCTCGCCTTCATCCCCATGGGGCCATGGGCCAACTCATTGGTAAACCCCAACACCTACTCCACAGGGATGCCGACTTTCAAAGGAGTCCCGGTCGAGATTGAGATCGCAATGAATGAGCCAGTGCTCAGTTCGATTGATCTGGTACAGAAGAAGTGCAGAGGTGAGATCTGATGAGCACGGTAGTTCCAGACGTGATCTGTCCCTTCTGCGGGACACTCTGTGACGACCTCGAAGTGGAGGTGAGTGACGACGGGAAGAAGATCCTCGATGTGTACAATGCGTGTGCTATCGGGGCCGAGAAGTTCCTCCACTCTCAAGCGGCAGACCGTGTCACCCGGCCACGGATGCAGCAGCCTGACGGCAGTTACCGCGAGGTGAGCTATGACGAGGCGGTGGAGTACACAGCCCAGATGCTCGCCAAGGCGAACAAGCCCCTGATGTACGGGTGGAGCTCGACGAGC
>JAPKXQ010000103.1 GCA_026394765.1 Methanomicrobiales archaeon | reverse complement strand
TTATGCATCCTCTCACCAAGGGATCTCCATTGGAACCAGTCATATAAAAAATTTGGCACCCGGGAAATTTAAGTCATTTTCAATAATCTCACCGAAAGGGGGCGTTTTACGATTCCGAAGAACTCGCGTGCAGCAAGGTATTCAAGCCCTTTTCCAACCGCAAGGTCGAGGACCTTCTGTGTAGCCCGCCCATCGATGATGAGGGTCTTGGGATCTCCTGGAAGATCGGAAATTAACTCCTCGTCCACGCCAGTGGCTGGTACTTCGCTGGTGATGGAGAGGTCTACGCTCAAAAACCTGGCCTTCCCAGTTCCCTTTACCGCCTCGATGTGCTCGGAGAGTGTACTTGGCTCCCTGGCTTTTTCCCTGCCCCTCTTGCCGTGAGGAGGGGCTGCATCTCGCTTCTCCCGTCCCTCCTTACCTTTCTCCAGGAAGGCTTCCTCGACCTCTGGCAGTACCTCTTCCTCTAAGCCTCCGGTAAGGATCTGCTCCCTGACGTAATCAGCTGGGACTTTGTTCCGAAGTGCTTTTATGACCTCTTTTCGCGTGAGGTCTTCCACACTCTTGGTGCGCGGTGCATACGCGACAAAGTCTATCTCAGCGACCTGGAGCAGCTCCTGCAGGATGAGGTCGCCGCCCCTGTCGCCATCGAGGAAGACCGATGCAGTCTTCTTCTCACAGAGGTCGATTATGGTTGATGAGACGTGCGTCCCCTCGACTGCGACTGCGTTCTTGATCCCAAATTTCAGGAGGGTCAGCACATCTGCCCTCCCCTCTACCACGATGACCGCATCAGAATCAATAACATTGGGCCCGGCCGGGAGGCGGTCTTCACCGATAGTGCTGATCCGCTCTATCCGAATGCTCTCCCTGACTGAGTCAAGGAGTGCATAGGTATCGATGGAACCCTCTTCAAATCCATCGATCAGGAGAACTTTCGCCCTCTCCACGATCTTTTTGCGTTTGCTCACCCTGATGTCTTCGATCGACTTCACCTGCACCCGCGCGAGGCAGGGCCCTACCCGATCAATAGTCTCCAGAGAGGCAGCGAGGATTGCAGTCTCAGCTCGGTCTAGAGAGGAGGAGATGAGGACCTCCCCTTCAGTCTCACCCTTCCTGCAGGTGAGCTGGACATCGATCCTGCCGACGCGACCGGTGCGCTGGAGGTCCCGAAGGTCGAGGTCCTCCCCAAGAAGGCCTTCTGTCTGCCCGAATATCGCACCGACTACATCGGGCTTCTCGACCACCCCCTCGGTCTCAAGGTGAACATGAATAAGGTACTTAGTAGTATCTGGTGACAGCATACGAATCCACCCCCATGTATCATGCTACAAGAAGAGAGCGTGATCATAGGTAGCAACTAATCAGCCATAGGGGTACTTAAATACAACCGCCATCGAACGCGGGCACCCTGGTATGGAGGCGAAAGGGGTGAGACGCAGAGGGTATCGTTCAACCTGGATTCTCCCTTGCCCCACTACGTCACTTCGACTTCCTTCCGGGTTGGGAGTGGTGGCCGAGTGCCGGGAACCTCCAGTGCCGCCTGGAGGGAAATATCCCCTCTCTCGCAGATTTCACGTCCTCTATCGAGTAAAAGGCACCTGGCTGGTAGTCACGTATCACCCCGGCAATCTCTGGGATGTCCTGGCGCTTCACCACCATAAAAAGGATCTGGACCCTGCCTGTTGACCCCTCCCCGTCAATCACAGTCACTCCATAGTTCCGGGATCGTAAGTCATCGATGAGGGACGTTGCGTCCCGGGTGGTGATGACGCGGATAATAACCGTCCCAAGCGAGATCTTCTCCTCAATCAGCATCCCCACCAGGGTCCCCATTGCAAACCCACCACCGTACGCGATGTACGAGGCAATGTTGGTCAGGTTCGCCATCACCTGGCTGATGGCGAGGAGCCAGATGATCACCTCAAAAAATCCGATCAGCGGTGCGAGGTACCGGACCCCTTTCGATATGAAGATGACGCGGATGGTGCCCAGACTGACGTCACAGACCCGTGCTCCAAAGATTAGGAGTGGGATGACCACCCAGGTGAAGAGGTCAGTCTCCTGCATAGCGGTCAGGTCCATCCCATAAGCGACATTGCACGGATCCCGGTGACCTCTCCCTTATTGACCATCTGTTCAAGGGCGAAAGGGTGGGGGAGGTCACAATCGAGCGTGATGGTCTCATCATTCGATATCCCGGTTGTCCCGCGGTACATCCAGAGCGGTCCAGTCCTCTCCTTCTCCTTCATCATCTACACCCACCTGCAATTTGACCAGGCAATCTCTTCCCCACCTCACACCCGGTCATGCAGGATCGCGGCAATCGCGCTTGAGACGTCCCGTTCTGCACCACCCAGGTAAGGTTTTTCACCTGAGCGGGATGGGTCTGGGGGGAGATCCTCCTTGAAGAAGATCCCGAGCGGGATCTTTGCATCAGTGTTGTAGTCCCATGCGTTCACATACGACCATGCTGCATTGAGGTCTTCTTCATTGTCCTGGACCTCGAGGACACGCTCATGATAGAACGCAGTGAGGTTATTGTAAGTCGCGCAGATCTGGAGGACCTCGACAAAAGAGAAGCCCTTGTGTGATAGCGCCGCGCTGAGCACCCTTTTAAGGTGCGCAGGGCGCCCAGTATACGAGCGGGCGACAAAAGTCCCGCCTGATGCAAGCACCAGGGCCAGGGGGTTTATGGGGCGCTCCTTAATCCCGGAAGGGGTGGACCTACCCCGAAATCCAACAGGTGAAGTAGGGGTATACTGGCCGGTCGTGAGACCATACACCCGGTTGTCATGGACCACCACGGTGAGGTCGATGTCACGCTTTGCGGCAAAGATAAGGTGGTCAAGACCTTCGGCATACATATCACCATCGCCGGCACAGCAGATCACGTTGAGTTGTGGATTTGCGAGTACGATCCCAGTCGCCACCGGCAGCGTCCTCCCATGGATAGAATAGAAACTGTTGATATTGAGGTAGTCTGCGATCTTGGCATGGCAGCCGATACCTGAGACGAGAACAACATTCGAGAGGTCGCGCTCCTCCCCCTGGAGATCGGTCAGGATGGCCTTTAGCGAGTGCTGGATGGCAAAGTTCCCACACCCCGGGCACCAGGTGTTCTGGGCATCTGTGATGAGAGAGGGCTGTTCTGTCACCCAATCACCCCCGAGACCTCCCGAATCAGTGCTTCGAGGGCAAAAGGCCGTCCGTCAACACGGTGTATCTGGTGGTGGACCCTGATACCGTGAGCTGCAAAAAGGTGTGCGAGCTGGCCGGTGGCATTCTCTTCCACGGCAATAACCCGGGTGAGGCCATCTATCTGTGCATGCACCTGCGCACTGGGAAACGGTGCGAGGACGACAGGCCTGATGCACCTGATACCAAGGTGCTCTGCTACCTCACGACAGACCCCGCCCATCGTGCCGAAACAGATCAGCCCTATACGGGACGCTGGGTCTCCTGATACCTCGACTGTCGGGAGACTCCCGACAACCTCTGCAAGGGATTCACCCTTTCTGATCCGTTTTTCAACCATCATCGTTGCAGTCCCGGAATCCTCACTGGTGATCCCGGCCTCGTCATGGGAGTAGCTGTTAACCTTCACCACCGCCAGCGGGTTAGGTGGGTGGATGAATGGGGAGACCCCGTCTGTAATGTTCTGGTACCGCAAATAGGGAAATTTTGGACCTGCAGAGACTGGTTTCACATAGGGTAGCTGGATGAGATCATCAGGGCCGCAGGAGAACGAACCCTCACAGAGGGTCTTATCTACCAGGATTACAGCCGGGACCTGGTAGTCCCAGGCGATCTGGAGCGCGAGTGCACTCCACCGGTACGCCTCCCCAACATCTGCAGGGGCGACCACCAGCCTTGGGAACTCACCATGCCCGGCATTAAGAACAAACAGGAGTTCAGTCTGTGCGGAGTACGTCGGGAGTCCCGTGCTCGGCCCGGCACGCTGACCCATCACCACGATCACTGGGATCTCGGCCATTCCTGCGAGTGAGAAGCCCTCTGTCATGAGGCAGAATCCTCCTCCTGATGTCCCTACCGCAGCCTTCTTTCCTGCATACGCTGCGCCTAGTGCCATTAAGATCACTGCAATCTCGTTCTCAGGATGGACCACTGTGAGACCGAGGGGCGTTGCGTACTCGGCGAGGAAGTGGAGGAGGTTGGAGGTGGGAGTCATTGGGTAGGCAATGAAGAGATCGAGTCCGCTGGCTGCAAGCCCCAGTCCGATCGCCTCGTTTCCTGTCAGCAGGGGAAGTGGCGGTGCAGCACCCGGGGCCCGTGGGACAGGGCTGACCTCAATGGCCCCTGTATAAGCCTCCCTTGCAACGGCGATGTTAAGAGATGTCTCTTTCGTGATATGCGCCATGATGACCTCCTCAAGGATCTCCCAGGGAACCCCTGCAGCGCGTGCAAAGGCAGCGACCATGCAGGTATTGCCCATCAAGTCCGAGGCGCCGATCCTATCGAGGACCTCTTTTACCGGGACCGATACTTTCGCTCCCTGGGACCGATCAGACCGGCCCATCACTACCGTGGTCGGTTTCACCTCTGCGACATGGCGCCTGAGGGTCTCCTGGTCGAGCGCGAGGAGGAAATCGACTCTCTCGCGGTGTGCCCCCACCTGTCTGGGAGTCGCCCTCACCACGGCGAAGTTGTGGCCGCCCTTGATGAGCGAAGGGTAGTCGAAGTAGAGGTAGATGCGGTACCCGAGCCGGCTGAACAGCCGTGCAACAAGGGCACCTGCACTATTGATCCCATCACCGGCTTTGCCACCGATCAGGACAGATACCTCATCCACCCCTACCACTCCGCCACATAACGCCCAGGCAAAGAAGTCAGAACTAAACGTCCGTTTCGTGTGTACATCACGCATTCACCCCTGATTTCAGCCGATAAGCCTCATCCCGGTCAGTGGCCCGCAGCAGGAAAGTCCCATAACAGGGCTTGGTGTAGGGGAAGATCACATCATCACCTTCAACCGCGATAAGGATTGGGGGGATCCCGATCACAGGCTTTTCAAAGATGCGGTAGCCAGGCGCAACTATGTAGTGCTCCTTGAAATGCGCTCTGACAAAGTCTCTGCACTCCTGGAATGAGGCGTTTTTAAGCAGTATCTCGTGTTTCACAGATTCGATACAACCCATGGGATCACCTCGTCGATCCGGTGCTTAAGGGGCATCGGGTTATGCACCGCGTTGGCCATGATCGTCTCGCGGGCATAGGAGACCTGCCCTGCCATCTCCTCATAGTGTTCGCCGTACACCACCGGGATGACGACACCCTGGGTCATTGCATGGACCGAGGCAGCGTACACCAACCCTGAGTCGTTGTGAATAAAGACGAATGCGAAGGCGTAGTCACGCTCACCCCCGGCCAGCTGGCTGAAGTATGTGTCGATATCGATCGACTCCCGCACATATCGCCCTTCAGGGTCAGCGACCTGGATGAGATGGCGCGCCGCCCTGTTCCCAGCGACAGAGACACCAAGACCCCGCAGACGCAATACATGTGCGAGGTAGAGGGCAATGCTCGTCTGGACCGGTACCTGCGGACATCCAAGGACGAGCACAGCCCGCCTGGCCCCAGTGTCCGATCCTTCCCTGCCTATTCCCATCTAGTGACCTCGTAACCCTCTGGTAGTACCGCACACCCATTATACTTCACGCATGCTCTTCACGCATACTTCATGTGCGGGAGAGGGGTATGGGGGTGGGATCAAGCCCTGTAACTCGCCATGGGTGCGTGTAGATGGTGAACCTCTCGCCGCGGGAGAAACAGATCAGGGTGATGCCTGCCGCATCTGCGAGCGCTGTCCCCTGGTCGGTTGAGGCCGCCCGGGAGATAATGACAGGTACCCCGGCCCGGCTCGCTTTTATCACCATTCCCGCCGGCTGGCGACCGGTGCATCCAAGGATGCAGCGGGAAAGGTCGATCCCTGCAAGAACCGCGTGGCCGATCACCTTGTCCACTGCGTTGTGCCGCCCGACATCGCTACTCTTGGCAACCAGATCACCGCCACAGACAAGGACCGCGCAGTGCACCCCACCGGTCCTTCGCCACTCTTCACTCTCTATCTCCCGGGTCACCGCCTGCACGTCCGAAGGAGTGAGCGTGAGATCAGAAGTGATGGTCCCGGGCGGCCTCACAGAGCTCATCCCCCCGGATGTACCGACCTCCCATGAGGGGGGACTGACCAGTTCGGCATGAACCACTATCTCGTGACCCCTCACGGTTACGTCTGTAACATGGGTGGCGAGGCCTTCGTTCACCACGAAACCTGCACCCATCTCGCGGAGCTGGTCATTGCTCGCGATCATCCCTGTCAGGAAGGTATCATTGACAGAGAGGCGGAACTGTGCTTCGACTACCACCGGGTCCTGAATAGATGTTGGCCGCGCATCCCGGACAAGGATTGCATCCCGAAGTACCACAGTCATGGTGCAGTCTCCTGTGTCACCCACGCAAGGTAGGGTCCGGCTCCACCGATTACAGGCAGTGCAATCACCTCGGGGACCTTGTACGGGTGGATCTCCGCGACTGCCTGCACGACCTCTGAAAGTTTCGCTTGGGTCGTCTTTATGACCATCAGGCACTCCCCCTCCTCACAAATCGCACCCTCCCATCGATAGATGGAGGTTACCGGGGTGATATTGACACACGCTACGAGGTGCCGCCCTACGAGTGCCCTTGCCATCTCCCCTGCCTCTGCTGCCGGTGCAGTCGAGAGCACTACAACTGCTCCCCCTGCATCGGCTCCTATTATCGTATTAACATCACTTGCTCCCATGAATACGATAATCGCGCCGCCACGCTAGAAAGCGATCGCACCACTGCCTCCCGCCTGGAGAACTGTCTGCAAATCCCAGATTATGCGCCCCTGGTAGTCCCAACCCTGGCACATTCATGTACGATCAGCGCACTAAGGGTATACCTATGTACGCTGCGCGTATGGGGGACCTCCCCCCCTACCTCTTCGCCCGGATCGACGAGATGAAGGCGCGCCAGATCGCCCGAGGGGTGGATGTCATTGACCTTGGGGTAGGGGACCCCGACCTCCCAACGCCCCCCCACGTGGTCGACGCCCTGTGCAGGGCTGCGCGAGACCCTCATAACCACCACTATCCCTCGTACGCAGGGATGAAGGAGTTCCGTGAGGCCGTTGCAATATGGTACTCCCGGCGTTTTGGGGTCTCTCCAGACCCTGATAAGGAGGTGCTCGCATTGATGGGGTCAAAAGACGGTATCGCCCATATCGCCGAGGCATTCGTGAACCCTGGCGACATCGTCCTCGCCGCAAGCCCGGGATACCCGGTATACAGGACCGGGACGCTCTTTGCCCAAGGAAAGCTCCACGGAATGCCACTTTTCGAGGAGCACGGCTTCCTCCCGGTCCTGGAAGATATCCCAAGGGCCGTGGCTGAAAGAGCCAGGCTCATGTTCTTCAACTACCCCAACAACCCCACCACCGCGATCGCTGATCAGAAGTTCTTCATCGAGGTGGTCGAGTTCGCGAGGGAGCATGACATAGTCGTTGTCCATGACAACCCCTACTCAGAAGTGGCATACGATGGCTACCAGGCACCCTCCTTTCTCAGCACAGACGGGGCTGGGGAGGTGGGCGTCGAGATGCACTCCCTCTCCAAGACCTATAACATGACCGGGTGGCGAATAGGGATGGCCTGCGGGAACGCAGACATTATCGCCGGGCTCTCAAGGGTAAAGACCAATGTTGACTCCGGAGTTTTTAACGCAGTTCAGTACGCCGCCATCAGCGCACTCCTAGGCCCCCAGGACTGTGTACGGGAGTCTTGTGCGGTATACCAGGCACGGAGGGACACGCTTGTCAAAGGGCTGAGAGAACTTGGTTATGCCGTTACTAGCCCAAAAGCGACATTCTATGTCTGGATGGGGGTTGAAGATTCGATGCAGTTTGCCACAGCCATGCTGGAGAAGGCTGGGATCGTGGTGACGCCAGGGACTGGGTTTGGGCCAGAAGGAGAAGGCTATGTCCGCTTCGCGCTTACCCGCCCGATCGAGCGGATCCAGGAAGCTGTGGGAAGGATGCGGGTGCTTGCCCCATGAAACTCCCGCCCCACCTCTCCACCCGTGACGGTCACCTCTGGATCGGGGACCACGATACCGTCGCACTCGCTGCGCGGTGGGGAACTCCGCTTTATGTCACCGACGAGGACCGGGTCTGTGCGTGCTATGATGCGTACCGGAAGGCCCTGTCATGCTACTACCAGGACATAAAGATCCTCTTTGCCGCGAAAGCGAATGGGAATGCTGCAGTCCTGCGGGCGCTTGCCGGGTTGGGAGCAGGTGCTGATGTCTTCTCATCAGGTGAACTTCACCTCGCCCTCCGCGCCGGGATGACCCCTGATACACTCCTATTCAACGGGTCCTCCAAGTCCCCTGCTGACCTCGCCCTAGCGGTGGCCCGGGGGGTGACCGTCTCGGTAGACTCCCTTGACGAACTACACCAACTCCAGGCAATTGCCGCGCAGTCCGGAGCCATAGCGAGGATAGCGTTCCGTGTCAACCCAGCCCTCGAGGTCCCGACCCACCCTAAGATCGCGACCGGACTTGCCACGAGCAAGTTTGGCATCCCCCATGCACAGGTGCCGGACGCGTACCGCCTGGCCCTCTCGTGCGATTATATCAGGCCTGTGGGTATTCACTGCCATATCGGCTCCCAGATCCTTGCAACCGATCCGTTTGCCCGGGCGGCTGAGGTGATGGTGCTGATCGCTGCAGAGATCACCGATATCGGGGTTGACCTCGCATTCATCGATCTAGGCGGGGGGCTTGGAATCCCCTACAACCACGACAGTGACCCTGCCCCAACCCCGGCAGACTATGCCGCGGCAGTAATGCCGGTCTTTCTGGAGGGTATCCACACTGCAGGGATAGCCCCTCAACTCTGGATCGAGCCCGGAAGGTCGCTCGTCGCCGACTCCACCGTCCTTCTCACGCGTGTGAACTCGGTGAAGCAGGCGCACAGGACATTTGCAAATGTGGACGCAGGGTTCAACCTCCTTATCAGGCCAGCGATGTACGATGCCTACCACGAGATCATCGCGGCCAATAAGGCGAATGAACCAAATAGTGCATGCTACACCGTCACTGGACCGATCTGTGAGAGTGGTGACATCCTTGCAAAAGACCGACCCCTCCCTTTCCTCGCGGCAGGTGACGTCCTTGCAGTCCTCGATGCAGGGGCCTACGGTTTTGCGATGGCCTCGCAGTACAACTGCCGTCCCCGCTGCCCTGAGGTCCTCATAAAGGGGGGCCATTCCGCCCTCATGCGACGTGGAGAAGTGTTTGATGACATCACCGCCACTATGGTCGACCCCCCGTGGCATTTGAGACCCAGCTAACCTGCAGGGGGATTTTCGCGCGTGAGGTTCCACCATGCCCTTGTCGATGACCTGATATCCTGGGATGAGTTTCAGGCACGAGTCGAAGCTAAAGTAGAGGAGTTCGGAGATCTTGTGGACGACCACACCGCCGCGATGATGGTGGTGACCGACCTTGGGCGCCACCATGTCAAGGTCGCGGGGCTCACTGCACGATCGAGCCTTTTCTCTTTCTTTGCCAAGGTCGTAAAAAAAGGGGAGGCCCAGGAGTTTGACCGCCCTGATGGCGAGCGCGGTGCAAGAGCAACAGTCCTCGTCGGTGACGAGACCGGCACCACCCTCCTCGTCCTCTGGGACGAAAAGGCGTGCGCGGCCGGGGAGATCAATGAGGGGGACGTCCTGGAGGTTATAGGGCGGCATGCCGGGAAGAGCCCTGGGGAGATAACAGTGCTCGCGTTTCGCCCCGCCCTCTGCGAGATCTCATGTGCTGCCGCCCTTGATGCGACCCTCCCTGCTCGCCCTGAGCGGGAGGCAATCGAGGTGAGGCTCCTTGCCCGCAGCGAGGTGCGTACGTATTCAAAGCGGAACGGGGAAGAAGGGACGATGATCGAGGCGATCGTAGGTGACGCCCAGGGACCTTCCCGCCTAGTCGCCTGGGAGCCTGGTCTGCTATCAGGGTACGACCCACCGGTCTGCATCAGGATCGAAGGGGCGCTGAAGAGAGATGGTCAGGAAGTCCGCGAATACAGTATCGACACACAGAGCACACTTGCCATGCTCACTATAGACATCCCTGCTCACCTCACCCGGGTCGTGGATATCGGTACTTCTGCAGCCTGTTCATGTGCAGGAACCGTCGTGGCACTCGGACTCCCCAGGGAGGTACTGACAAGGGGGGGGAGAGTGTCAATGGTGCGAAATCTCACCCTTGCGGATGGAACCGCTCAGATCCAGGTGGCTCTCTGGGGCGAGGCCGCCGTAGTACCTCTGATGCCAGGAGATGAGATCACCCTTTACCTTGCAACCACCCGCGCTCGAAGGAACGGGGGCTGCGAGCTGAGCGTGGGAAAGGGCTTTGCAGTAGAGGTCGCCGACCTCCATGAGACAACCGGGGTGCACCTCGAGGGGTCTGTCCTCGTGACCCGGAATGGGACCTTCCTCATCTGCAGGGAGGCGACCTACCTCCTTGATCATGACCTCCCGCACGGGACTGAAGTCGCAGTAGACGGTCTCGCGACCGGGATGCACCTTGCAGTTAGCAGAGTTACTGAGATCTCCGCCACACCGGGTCAGATTCGGGAAGAGATAGCAGAATTTTTAGCCAAATCTGGGGGGGTGTAGCACCTGGTGCAACACCCGAACACTTTCACCCCCCGCGGCCTTGAAATAAATACCCCTGTCGTTGATGATGGAGTAGCAGGAGAAAAACTGCATGGCCAACACATCAATTGAACTGGAAGACCTGCCCGGGGTGGGTCCCAGCACCGCAGAGAAGCTCCGTGAGGCAGGGTTCCTTACTGTCGAGAGTGTCGCAACTGCATCGCCAGTTGAACTTTCTGAGACCGCCGAGATCGGCGAGTCAACTGCAAAGAAGATGATCAAGGCCGCCAGGGAGATTGCGGATATCGGGGGGTTTAAGACTGGAAAAGAGGTCTTTGAACAGAGGAAGGACGTGCGAAAGCTCCAGACCCGCGTCCCGGATCTAGATGCGCTCCTAGGCGGGGGTGTGGAGACCCAGGCAATCACCGAGCTCTATGGCGAGTTCGGGTCAGGGAAGAGTCAGATCGTCCACCAGCTCGCAGTGAACGTCCAGCTCGATGAAGACGATGGCGGACTCCACGGGAGCGCCATCTACATCGATACCGAGAACACTTTCAGGCCTGAACGTATCGAACAGATGGTGAACGGCCTGGGGATCGATGGGGCAGACCCCGAAGAGTTTCTCAGCAATATCCATGTCGCGCGTGCCCACACATCAGACCACCAGATGCTCCTCGTCGAGACGGCGCGTGAGCGGGCAAAGGAGATGCGAGGATCAGATATGCCAGTCAGGATCTTCATCATCGACTCCCTCACCGGGCACTTCCGCGCAGAGTATGCCGGTCGCGGTACGCTTGCAACACGGCAGCAGAAACTGAACCGCCACATGCACGATCTCTTCAAGCTCGTCGATGAGAACAACGCTGTTGCGCTTGTCACAAACCAGGTGATGTCCAATCCGGCGGTCTTTTTTGGCGACCCCACAAAGCCCATTGGGGGCAACATCGTCGGTCACACCGCAACCTTCCGGGTCTACCTGCGCAAGAGCAAGGGGGGCAAGCGGGTCGCACGCCTCGTCGACAGCCCCAACCTTCCCGAGGGAGAGGCAGCGTTTATGGTTGAGGAGGCGGGTATCAAGTCGTGCTAAAAGGGATCGTCACCGACATCGATGGCACGCTCACCGACCCGGAACGACGAATAGACACCCTCGCGGTGGAGGTCATCAGGGACCTCATCGCAGAGGGCGTAGAGGTGGTCTTTGCAAGCGGGAACACTTCCTGTTTCATGGACGCCCTCTCCAAGATGGTGGGGACGAGAGGGATCTTCATCGCCGAGAACGGAGGTGTGGTCAGGCTGGGGTACGAAAGAGACCCCCTCGTCTTCGGGGATCAGGGGGAGTGCCACCGCGCCCTGGCAATCCTTGAAGAATACTACCTGGCGCGGGGGATAAGACTGGAACACTTCAGCCCGGCCAACCGCTTCGCCGATGTCGCCTTTGCAAAGACCGTCCCGGTCGATGAGGTCAGGGAAGTCCTCGCAGGAGAGCCGGTCCAGGTCCTGGACACGGGTTTTGCCATCCACCTCCAGTCCCATGGCGTGAGCAAAGGGACTGCTTTTGCCACAATAGCCGCCCACCTGGGACTTATAACCAAAGATTTCCTCGCGATTGGAGATGCAGAGAACGACATCCCGATGATGGTGCTCGCAGGAGCGGGGGCGACAGTGGCAAACGCAGAGATGAAGGTGAAATTAGCCGCCACCTATGTCTCAAAAGAGTCCTATGGGGGGGGATTTACAGACGCGGTCGCCCATTATTTTCCTACTTCCTCGAGAGGTACCGGTCGACGACGATGTAGTCTTTGATGTCCTTCACCGACTCGAAGCTGATGAAGATGCGGTCGCCCTCGATACGGTATCCGGCAGTGTCAAATGAGCCGTCAGGATAGACCACAAGGTCTATGAGCTGCCCGGTGTCCACGTCCACCGTGATGTTCTTGAGGGTACCAATAAGTTTCCCGTCACTGGTGACGATCTTTTTTCGGGAGAGACTGCGCGCCAGCGTCTTGGTCATGAAAAGAGGTCTCTCCCATAGATAAATAAACCTGTGTAAAATCTTGCCAGGCGCCGGGCGATCGAGATGCCATAGGGTCTGCTATCTGAGGATCTCTGCTGCCATGGTGATATCGGTCGCCCGCAAAGTCTTGCGACCTGCATGGTGCATCAATTTGAGGGCCTCCCTGGTCACCAGGACTGCGTGCTCCTCCATCAACGCGGCGAGTGTATCCACCGTATCACTACTCACCCGCTCTGCCCCTGCATTCCTGATGATCCGTGCTACCGGGGAGAGGGGGATCTCAGACGCTCCTGTCATGGTTCATACGTGCGGTTCGCTGATATAAAAAATATCAGAAAGGTTCTTTCCACTCGGTTACATTGAGGGAAAGACACGGATGATGTCAGACTGAGTCAGAATTCCAACAGGTTTCCCTCCTTCTATCACCACGAGCCTCCCGATCTCCCGCTCCTTAAACCTCCTCACCACCTCAAAGAGCTGGGTAGAAGAGGCGGCCTGGACCACATCGGTGGTCATATACCGCGATACAGGCTCTTGGAGGTTGACGCCCGCCTCAACTGCCTTTCCAATATCGGTCATTGTCACGATCCCCAGGAGGGTATCTTCTGCGAGGATGGGGGCACCGTGGATATGGTGCATATTGAAGAGATGGAGGGCATCTTTTAGGGTTGCATCCAGAGTGAGCGAACGCAGCGGGCTTGACATGTAGTGCCTGATCGCCTTTTTGGGCAGAGAGATCATCTCGTACGTCGAGATGAGAAGGGTCTGTTTCACCTCGTCCTTCCCAGTCACCTCTCCCCTGATGATCAGCTTGTTCACCGGGGTAGGGCCGATGGTGATCCGGTCCCCGATCTCAAAGACCTTTGTAGACCCAATCAGCTGGATCGTGGCATGGCATACATCGGGGTGGCAGAGCGTGGTGAACGCTATTTCAGAGACCCGCACACCCTTGACTACCTCTCCTTCTCGCATCACCTGGACATCGTAGTCACCCTCAGAAAAGTTCAGGTTCAGCGCCCGGTACGCAATCTCGGTGGGGTTGTAGCCTCCTCTCGGACCAGGGACGCCGTCTACAAGTCCGATGGCCCTGAGGGACTGCATCTGGTTCCTCACAGTCCCAGGGTTGCGTTGGATGACCTCTGCTATCTCCTCCCCCTTGATCGGGTGGGAGTGCTGGTGGTAGAGGGTGATTAAGGTGATCAGGATGTCCTTCTGGATGGGGGACAGATCCATACTCGTTAATCATCAGGGCAGGGATAAATACGTTGGGCTGATATCGCGTGATGTTTGAAACGATCCCAACCGTTCCAACCGCTGAAGAGGTGCTGGACAGGAGTCTCAGCCGCGCCTCGAAGCGGATGGAAAAACGGCAGAACAGGGACCGGGCGAATGCAGACTTCGTCCAGTCCGTCTACCAGTCAGTCCATGACCGGCTGGTGGAAGTCGTCGCCTCGTTCCCTGAGTTTGATGAAGTCCCTGTATTCTATCGGGACACAGCCGGGATCCTCTTCGGACTGGACCGAATCCGAAAGTCTCTGGGTGCAGTGGGCTGGGCGGCACGGTGGGCCCGCGACCATGGCCCGGGGTTCACTTACCAGACAAAGAGGTCCCCCTCCACCGCCCAGATGCGACGAAGATATGTTGCACGTCTCGCTTCAGTGGTCCATCAGGTAGACCAGGACCTCCGCTTCCTCAACGAGGTAAGAAACACCCTGCGCACCCTGCCTCATATCGAGGACTGCTTCACCGTGGTGGTTGCAGGCTACCCCAATGTAGGAAAGTCCTCTTTTATCAGGCGTGTCTCGACAGGGGTGCCTGAGGTTGCCTCCTACCCCTTCACCACCAAGGGCGTATTGGTAGGCCACCGGTTCGACAGGGGAGACCGGATCCAGTTCGTCGATACACCCGGCATCCTGGACCGGCCAGCAATCGAGCGCAATGCCATCGAGCAGCAGGCGGTCGCTGCCATCACGTCCCTTGCTGATATGGTGCTCTTCTTGATCGACGGGAGCGAGCAGTGCGGATATCCCCTTGAAGCCCAGCTCCAGCTCCTCATAGAAGTGCAGGGAATGAGAGATGTCCCGGTCGTCCCAGTTGTGAGCAAGGCCGATGTGGCGACGATCGAGGGATATCCGAGCTTTTCAGCCGAGACAGGGGAGCATATCGAAGACGTGCTCACGGCGATATATGATCTTAAAGCCTTACAGGATGAGCGCGACCAGGCCATACGCGACGAGGAAGCCGATGATTGCCCCACCATTGAGCGGAGGGAGGCCAGCTTGGGGCTTGCCCTTCACAACCATAGCGAGGAGGACTACAAGGCCGATGAGTGAACCTGCCATGGCACCCAGGGCAGGTACCGCGATAGTGCCTATCACCGCCTCCCTCGTATACATGTTGGCTGAGACCACCAGGATGGAGGGCATGATGAGGTCCCCCATACCCATGATGAAGGCACCACGCTCACCCTCCCCAATCTTTCCCATCTCCTCGCGTCGGTAGGAGAAGTCTCGACGCTTGGGAATGATAAAGAGAATCGGGGCCTTGTCCGCGATCACACCTTCTGCGAGGGTTATCATGTGGCGGGTCTTGTAGACTGAGATGGCGTCATAAACCGCGAGTGCAACTAAAAGGAGGATGACCGGGACGACATCTAATGATATCCCAAAGATCGAGGCAGCACCAGCCGCGATGAGGAGCCCGAGGCTGTCGATGACGTACCACTCAGGGTAGTAATAGAGGACAAAAGTTCCCATAGCGGATAGGAGGAGTGCAAGTACAAATCCTCCGGGGATATCCCCTAAAAGGGCGAACACTATCGCCCCAAAGATGTAGACCAGGGTTAGGAAGATCGATGCGGCGATGATGATACTGATGATCTTCCGTTGGCCGTGGCGAAGAAGGACCAGGAGGAGGAGGGTGAATGCAAGGAGGATTGCGATGAAAATGACTGGGTTGGCATAAGACTCAGGGTCTTCGAAGGCCACCACCCCGGCGCTCTGAAAAGGCGTTGCAAAGAGGAGAGCAAGTACCTGTACTGCGACTAAGAGGACAGGCATAGCGAGGAGGGGAAGAAGACTGGACCAGCGAAGTGATTCCATGATTTGCAAGAGCTAGATTAATGTATTCGACTCAAGTATCTAAAGACATGGAAATGCGCGAATTCTCTGGAGACCTCGTCCTGTGCCTCGTGCTCATCATATCGTCACTCATCCTGATCCACCGCCTCTGGTCAGACCTTCTCGCGGTGCTGGGGGTAGTTTTTATGATGGGATCTCTCTCCGGGCTCCTTTTGATCATCCACCGGAAAATCATGCTCCTCGAGCGGTCGCTTGCAGTATACCAGAGGACAACCCGGGCGAACCTGGAAGAGATATCTACCAAGATGGTCCAAAAGTACGACGGTACTATAGCCCACGTTGATGGGGTCATGGAAGAGTTCACCAAGCGGATATACCGCTGATTCGCTATCGTTGGTGATAGGTCTTGGGTGTTGCGCTTAGGGAATTGATAGTGCCCTACAAAGAGCCGGTGGGGTTGGACACAATCCCGGGTATCGCAGTGATAGATGCGCACAATGCACTCTACCAGTTCCTCTCCATTATCCGTCAGCCTGACGGGACGCCCCTTATGGACTCCAGGGGCCGGGTGACATCACACCTGTCAGGTCTTCTCTTTCGTACGACAAATATGACGGTAAGGGGGATACGGCCGGTGTACGTCTTTGACGGGACCCCGCCGGCATGCAAGGACGGGACTATCGCCGACCGGAGGGCGGTCCGTGATGCTGCCTACGAGCGCTGGACTGAAGCGCGTGCAGAGGGCGACATCGGGGAGGCATTCCGCCAGGCCAGGTCATCATCGCGAGTGGACGCTGAGGTGGTCGCCACCTCTAAGCGACTCCTCCACCTCCTTGGGATACCTGGTGTACAGGCCCCAAGCGAGGGAGAGGCCCAGGCGGTCCATATTGTAAGGGAAGGAAAAGGAAAGTACGTGGTATCGCAGGACTATGACACCCTCCTCTTTGGCGCCCCGCTCCTGGTGCGCAACCTCACGCTATCAGGAAAACGACGTATGCAGGGGAGACAGGTCGCCATCACCCCCGAGCGGATCGCTTTGGATGCGGTACTGAAGGGGATTGGGATCACCCGCGATGACCTGATCAAAGTCGGGGTGCTGATGGGGACCGACTTCAACCAGGGTATCACCGGGATAGGACCAAAAAAAGCACTTAAACTGGTGAAGAACGCCCAGTTCGAGGAGACTGTCAAAAAGTCCAGGTTTGACCCAGGTGAAGTCCTCGAATTCTTCAGAAACCCACCCGTGACTGACAATTACTCCCTCGAGTGGCGGACCCCGGACCTGGATGGGGTTGTCCGCTTCTTATGCGATGAGTACGAGTTTGCAGAGGAGCGGGTACGAAAGGCCTTCGGGGGCGGGAGCGTGACACCAGCCCAGAAAACCCTTGGCTCCTGGTTCTGATCAATACCCAAAATAGTACCTGAAAAAGGACCTGGAAAATTTTGGATGCCAGGGGAAGAGATGCTGCCATGCATACCGTGGTCCGGATCTTCTAGAAGAAAACCATTAAGGCTGACCGGGACAATTTCGATAGATACGGAGGAGTTACATTGCTCAAAAAGTCTATCGTAGATGCACTGAACCGCCAGGTGAACCGGGAGTTCTACTCTGCCTACCTCTACCTCGCAATGTCGGCCTATTGTGAGTCGGCAAATATGAAAGGGTTTGCGAAGTGGTTGAATGTCCAGGCAAAAGAGGAGCAGTCGCATGGCAATAAGATCTACGACTACATCCTGGCTGCGGGGGGGACTGTACATCTCGCCGCAATAGAGGCCCCGCAACAGTCATGGCCATCGATGCTCGCTCTCTTTGAGGAGGTATACGCTCACGAACAGAAGGTTTCCGGGATGATCCATGACCTCATCGTTACCGCGAGGAAGGAGACTGATTTTGCCACCGAAGATCTGCTGATGTGGTTTGCCAAGGAGCAGGTCGAAGAAGAGGCGAATGCGCTAGAGATTGTGGAGAAGATCAAGGCTCTGGGTGACATCACGGGCCATCTCTTCTGGATGGATCACCAGATGGGGAAGCGGGAGTAACCTCCCCCCAGGTGGGGCGTTATCTTTACCCTCGTCCCCCCATCTCTTTCCTGGTAAGTGAATATGGCCGTTTCTCACCAGACCCTCAGATTACACCCTTCCTTTGCGCTCACACATTTACGTCCACTCTGTGATGGCTATCAGAGGCAGATGTCCAGGTCTTATTGCTTCCATTTTTTTGAGGAATGGTGAATATGACGTCAGATGTCTTCTATACAGACCTTCGCGTTCGGGGCGAGGGTGATACCACTCATGAGAAGATCCGACGGCTCTTTGATGCTGCAGGCTTTGCATCGCTCATTGAGTCCAATGATGCGGTGGCAGTGAAGCTCCACTTCGGAGAGCGTGGGACCGATGCATTTCTCCACCCGGTCCATGTCCGCAGGGTGGTGGACTCTATCGCCGCGTGCGGAGGGAGGCCTTTTCTGACCGATTCGAACACCCTTTACATGGGAGGTCGGGGGAATGCGGTTGAACACCTGGTGACCGCGATAGAGCATGGGTTCTCGTACGCGGTGGTCCGGGCACCCCTCATCATTGCAGACGGGTTAAGAGGTGAGAACTGGAGATCGGTCCCTGTGAAAGGGAGGCACTTTTCAGAGGTGAAGATATCAGGAACCATTGCTCATACACCCGCAATGATCGTAATGTCCCATTTTAAGGGTCACGAAGTGGCCGGCTTTGGTGGCGCGCTGAAGAACCTTGCGATGGGATGTGCCTCACCGGATGGCAAGCAGGAGCAGCACACTGCAAGGGCGGTCATAATCCCTCAGCGATGTCAGGGGTGCGGTCGGTGTATCTCCCAATGCCCTCAGGACGCGCTCTCGCTCAATAACGGTTGTATCGCACATGATCGGGGACGCTGCACCGGATGCTTCGCGTGTCTGCCTGTATGCCCGGTTCACGCAATAGATTTGGACTGGGAGACTGATATCCCCAGATTTACCGAAAGGATGATCGAGTATGCACTGGGTGCGGTAAGGGCAGTCCATGGGCGGGTGGGGTACATGAACTTCCTGATCAGGGTGACGCCTGACTGCGACTGTGTGGCGTGGAGTGACGCGTCAATCGTCCCAGACATCGGGATCCTCTCCTCCCGCGACCCAGTTGCCATCGACGCCGCAAGCCTTGACCTGGTCAATACGCAGCGCGGACTTACTGGTTCCCGCCTTACTTCGGGCTTTAAACCCGGAGATGACAAGTTCATGGCGCTGCGCCCACAGACCTCCGGGCGGCGGCAGATAGCGTATGCAGAAGAGATGGGGCTCGGGACCTCAGATTACCATCTGCGGGACATCTCAATGGCCCTGTAAGGGCCAGTGAAACAATAACTTGATCTATTATTGGGAATAAATGATATCATTACATGGAACCAGATCTTACTTTGAAAATTCGATATGATAATATCTGTTTACACCTAGATGAGAAAGCACGGAGAATTTGGCTTGGGA
>JAPKXQ010000018.1 GCA_026394765.1 Methanomicrobiales archaeon | reverse complement strand
ATGAATGGTCCCCGGGAGAGTGGTTCTGCCAAGGTATGAGAAGGGTGGTGTGAACAGGGCAATAATGGTATTGATGTGAAGAGCGGGGATTTCGGGGATTATAGGGATGCGGGAATACGATCTTCTTCTACGAGGTTCGAGGGGACTACCCACAGAAATAATCCTTCTTCTCTCCCTCAAAGGAAAGTATTATTGTGGATCCGGATCGGCCGCATAGGCAAAAAGTCATCGATGAACCGAGGGTTCATAGAAGGCTATGAAACAAGAAGTTTTTCATATCAGGATCCCCTCAATCTCAGTTCCGTACCCGTGTATATGGGCGGCAGATCTACTTAGCCAAAACCGTAAGATATCCATTTTTTCGCGCGTACCTCTTCGATATCTATGTCTAGAATTGGCTTAAAATGGCCTTGGAATTTAAAACCGATCTAATTGAGACCATAATTGGAAAGGGAGTCGAATTCATCCTCAATTAGCCAGAAGTTGTTGAACATGCCCGACGAGCAGGCATCTCCCAAATAAGGCATGCTTGATAGACCCATACGTGGTGTTGATTGATTCCTGCAGGGAATGTCGCTTTCACCCCGTCTGTGAATCTGATCTTCGCCACCATCACGAACCACTTATTATTCCAGTCACGGGGCAAAAGTGCACCGTTCGTCCCGATCCCGGGACTTGACTCGGGTGAGAAGGAACGGGGGCACATACTCGTCCCGTTGCACGCACACCCGACTGAAATCTCGTAATTCCATAGCCTTAAGTATGTCGTGTCCTGGATCGCACGTCTGTTCAGCCCGACTTTGAAGCCTTAATGGTGGATTGCAGTCAGGAAAGATCTCTGCTGAGTCACTGGTACGCTCCTCGAACAGGGGAGGTCAGTAATCTTCGGGTAGGATTGTAAGATTCCGGGGTGACCATGGAGATTATGAGAGGCCAGGGGAATGGCGGCCACGGCATCGGGCGGTCCCTCGCGAAAGCGTCAGGCCGCCGGGACCGGGACCACTAATAACATGGCATACCCGTTGCCGATGTTCCTCGTCCGGTGCCCCTTGCTTGAGGTGTCCTCAAGCAGGCCGAGGTCCCCCGGTCCGAACCGCCGGACGTCCCCGTCACTCGTCTCGACCTCCACCATGCCCGAAAGGAGGACCAGGAACTGCCTCGCGGGCGCCGGGTGCAGGTCGCCGATCCAGCCCGGCTCGAAGGAATAAAAGAGATACCCAGACGCGGGGCTGGACGCGGAGGCGTAGAGCGGCGGGGCGGGCGGAGCGGCGGCCACGAGATTCTGTTCGACCGTCATGGTATCGAAGTGCGATTCTCCCAGAGCGTCGGAATAGACCCTGGTGTACTGCAGCTGAGCGAGTGTGGGCAGTAGTGAGCGAGTCATGGCGGTCTTCTCCCCGGTGCGGTCTGCGGGCCGGGACCTGCGTGCCTAGGAATGTACAAAAGGAACGGGGATGGATAAACATACTGACACGTTTTTTCGATGCTGCTGCAGGGATGCAGGATTAATATCAATCCAAACTGCAGATCATCCATTCCAAAAATAATAGAGATCCTTATCAAAAATGTAGGTATTCCCCCTTCACGCTACGGTTTCGCATCCATCTCAGGTCGAGATGGCTCAATCGGTAGAGGGGAATCATTTCGTCCATCGCACTGTTCACCGGCAACTTGAGCAGTTTGAGCATGTTGAATTGTAAACTGGGCAGATCGGCATCGTATATTGTTGCGCCGTGTCCTGGGTCGGATGAGCGGCGAGATATGCTTTGAGTGAGTTGATCCCAGGTAACATGACATCGATGAAAGCCGCTGACCAGATATTCTTCTTACAGACATCAGGGTCCGTGCAGCTCGCTTCTCCTTCCGAGGCAGCCATATAAAAGTCCGGTTCGTCGTTCACCATGGCACACTCGCAGATTGCGTAATCTGCCGCTTTGCGGTCCACGCTGACATCGGCTTCAGGGTCAGCAGGGGGGACTACGCACTTCATATCCAGACAGTTTGCCCAAGAGGGGGCATTGCAGAGCTTCAGGATAATGTTCCCGGTATAGCTGGGGTCAATATAGCGGTTGGGAATCTTACCTTGCTCTGTCGGGACCGAATTGATGAAGGAGTAGGTTGAGGTGATCTGACCCACTTGTGATCCTGCGGAGATCATCCATCCGTTCGTGCTGGAATTGAACATGCCAACCGTTTTTCGATTGTCACAGCTGCTCAACCCGGAGGAGACGCCGTCCTCGATGTAGCACGGTTCGCATATGGCCTTGGTCGGGTCGGATTGGAGGATTTCACATTTAGCTGTCGTGCATAGTCCATATGGCTGGTTGCATACCACTGGCGGCTGAGGCAGAGTTTTGTTGCCTGGAGCGAGGATTTTCGCGAGATAGGTCGTCTTGCCTGCATTGACAATGAAATTCCCTGATACATCATTGTACCCCTTTTTCCGAAGGAAATACGAGTGCTTCCCTGGCGAGAGCTTCTTTACCGTGGCTCCCATCGACCCCAAGAAGACACCGTCGACATATACGAACGCTTTTGTCGGCATTGTTACTATTCGCACCTCTCCTGTCGTCTTTGGGAGAGCTTTCAACCGGACCGCACGGAGCTTTACTACAGGATACTTCACAGTTATTGTCTCCTCGTAATCGTAGTACCCTTCAAGTGTCAATTTGAGTGTGTGTTCGCCTTCGGCCGCGGTAATCATCCTGTTTGTTATCCCAGCCTCAACCCCATCTAAGAAGATCGTGGCTCCTACAGGGTTTGAGGCGATATAAATTGCGGTGTTTCTTCCTGCCGGAACTGTCGTGTCAGCCCCGACCATTGCGGTCTCAGATGCCGCCACACCCCCAATTATCATGCAGCAGATGAGTATCGTGAAAACCGATACTCCAGAATAGAGTCTTAACAATTTCAGATCCATTGACGATCTCTCCTTTATTATGTGCCCTTTGCTAGAAGTGGTACATAAGGTTTTGGTTTATGATGCTGGGATTATTAAATCGTATCTAGACTCGTACAAAAGGAACAAGATCACAGAGTTCCCACCATTATATCATGCCAAATTTGGATTTCTAGCAATAATAATCAGAATAGTAACATTTTTATTTATTTGATCCCTTCTATTCCTCGTAACACTCCCGACATTGCCTCACATCGCCCCCATGATCGTACACCACCGAACTTCTCCAGGTCACAAGACCGAGCACCGGCTTCTATATGCACAGACCTCCCCCACTCCATCGAGGGAGACCACCCCAAGGAAGAGGGGGCAGATGTCCCAGTGGCGAAGGACTGCCTTTTTCGTAACAGGACTGACGAGGGAGTTATGGATCGAGTTTTGGATCCTTTCTTATCAGTTCGGTCACCATCTCGATGTACCAGAAGTCCCCCGTCTTCTCGCACATCTCGCCAAGGATGGAGGGCCCCACTCGTTTTCTGTGAGGTTGGGTCACAATCGTGCTTGGAGAGAGTGCTAAATCCCATGGTTACCTCCGAGATCTCTTGAGGGAACGCCATGGCAGGTGAACCTTAATGGGAAGATCGCTACGAAGTTTAATGTGACGAATGGTGTTGTGCGATTAGCCTATAGCGCAGTAGAAATTACTGCAAAGAGGACGACTAGAACAATAATTCTAACCACGATATAAATGGCAAGGACCTCCTTCTTCTTTGGGATAAAGAGATCAGAGCTGAACAGGTGCAATATGCGGGGATAAACCTGGGTGTATTTTACAATAATACCCACAGGAAACAGGTTACTATTTCATAATCATCTCCAGCAGGATATCTGAAGCCTCAGACGAGACATGGGGGCCGGTAATGGTCGCAGTATTGGTGAATATTATGACACCTTTGCGGTGCTGCGGGGAAAAAGCAATCTGGGTCTGGAAAGCTGAGGTCTCCCCTGACTTCATCACCACTTCAGTACCATCTGGAAGGGGGACGATATCCCACTGGAGCCCCTGGTACATGGTCTGCGGGCTTACCTCTCTCATAGCGAAGGGTAGCATGGAGATGGTGAATGCCTCGGAGAGCGGAGAGGGGGTAAGGCCCATGGCAGTGGTGGTGAAACGTACCATATCCCTGGGCGTGGAGTAGAGGCCCCCGCCAGGAAGCCAGAACGCATTGAACTGGAGTTTACGGGCTTCTGACAGTGGACCACCGTAGTTCCGGTAGCCGGTGACTGCCCGGGCCGCCATGTCCGGGGTCATGATGCCTGCCGTGCTGTTCATCCCGAGTGGTCCAGTGATCCGCTCCTTGAGAAGGTCCGGGTATCCCTGGTTGTTTGCCCTGGCGAGGGCATCGCCAAGAATCGCGGCGCCAACGTTTGAATATTCCCAGGTGCTCCCGATCGACCTAGTCAGGTTGACCTCGCCAAGCCACGCGTACACTTCGTCTGAAGGATAAGTCCCGTAGTGTCCCATGATCTCTTCATAGACATCGCCGGTGTTCTTCCCGGCAGGGATGCCTTCGCTATAACCTTCAAAGAATGCATCCGGGACGGCCGGGAGTCCTGAAGTGTGGGTGGCGAGGTCGATAAGGGTGATTTTTCGCAAGTCGTAGGAAGGGACAATTTGTCCTGGTGTGAGGTAGGTGCTGACCGGGGCAGTGAGCGAGATCTTTCCCCGGAGATACGAGTCTGCCAGAAGGACCCCGTTAAAAGGCTTTGTGACCGATCCTATGCCAAAGACCGTATTTTCATCAGGAACCTCTGAACTGTTCAGCTTCGTCTCACCATATCCCCATACATCATACCCGTCTTCATCGATGACAGCAACAGCCATCCCTACATAGGTACCGTTTCGTACCAGTGGCCCGATCAATGCATCAACCTCTTCGCGTGCCAGGGTATGGAACCCTCCAGCCTTGTCATAGCGGGTACCCGGATCCAGCCCGGTTGCAACAGATGCACCGGGCTCCGTAGTCATACTGCTCTTTCCGGTAAGATTACCGCACCCTGCGGTAAATGCCATGATAACCAGCAGGCAAAACCCTGCATACCATCCCTTCATGTAATACCTTGGTCCCGCCAGGGGGAAACAAGGACCACCAATAGTCCGGATACCCAAGGCGTCTCTACTAATAATATCTCCAGAAAACGGTAAAATATTTAAATCTATCTCCAGGTTGTCGTGCTTTCGTGAGTCACCGCAGGTCAGTAATATCCCATGAACTGCACCGGAAACGGTCTGGTTGAGAGTTCACACAGGTGCGAAAGCATATCTATGCTCGGTGCAGCTGAAAAGCCATTATCTCTGGGGGACCTGATGGAAGATCAAGTATAACATTCAGATAAGGGTCTTTTCCGGACTGTCTGATGCAGGAGGGCCTTAACCGATTGGTTTATGAAGACAAGTGACTGGTCCTCGGATGTCCCCTGGGTAGGCAGCCCACCCATTAGGAAAGGTGCGCTCTCATCATGAGGGTGTGAATGTATCACAAAATTCTCATCTTGAAACTGACCTTGAAGATGACACCAAACCCGTCAAACTTGAGGTCACCCAGATGATTTGCGCAAGATCGCCATTGCAAAAGACGCCTTCCTTACCGCCTGGCAATGAGAGTCAGGTCCATGATCCGGTGACCTTCAGTATCGAGGGTGTTTACTTCATCAGGAGTGAGGAGACCGTTTTGTGTCTCTGTCATGGGGTCTTTGGGACCGACTTCAATCCCTTGATCTTCTTATTCGGAATGGTGAAGTACTTGTTCTCTATATCCAGAGGAGTAAGTGTTTGAGGATGCTGACGTAATCAGAGAGGATATTTGTCATGAATGTCTACCCAGTGCGCTTGTTGCCCGCTATATGTCAGAAATACCGCGATATACGTCTACAATGGTGAGACCAGCAGAGGAACCGATGAACCGCCGCCACCCGAAGAGGTGGTATATGAGATTATTCACACTTCCAAGTGAGATGTGGGCTGCCGGGTTATCCTGTCTGGTTATCCTGCCAGAAGCGAGGCCCACATTGATGGTGTAAACTCCGTATTCATTTTTATGCACGAAAATTTTTCTTGGGAAATAGGTGTGGTTGGGTCCATACATTTGCGTCAGATCAATAAGGAGAAAAGGCTAGTTCATGGGATTTAAACGATAAGGGGGATGCGAGGGGAGGGAAACCGTATTTCAGATAAAATCCCCAATCGCGCATGATGGCTAGTATTATTCGCAGGAAAACTCACTAAAAACAACGCAGAATCGCCCCTGCGACCGACCCTCCCGGCGCCCCCCCTACCAAGCCGAAGGGGGGGACCCCTCACCCCAACCCCTCCCCGCACAATTCCGGCTCCCGCCGGAATGTCCCTCCGGCTGATGCCTCCAGGACCGATCGGCTCCCCGCCGATGTGCGGGCGCTAGGGACTAGCACAGGTCGCCGATCGCGGCGACCCGGCAAAAGTTGCAACCAAGAAAAGATCCAGAACACATGGACAGCCCATGTCAGGGCAATCTCAACTGAGATCATCCCTCCACCAACCCAGTCTAATGGTTGTTAATCCCCGGAGAGCAGGATCAGATTGTTGATTTGTCTTTTTTTTGGTTGATGGGTGAGTAGACAGATACGAAAAGGGAATCTCAATGTCTCCATGATCTAATTGTTACTCCGGGATCTTCTGGTTAATCTGTGGGCGGGGACCTGATCGATCAGAAGAGCCCTCTCGTACTCCTGGACGATGGTAAGGGCTGAGTCGATGCGGCGAAAACTTGACTCCCCCGTCCCGCTCGGCCCGGCAATCGGTCCGGGGGGTCAACCGTTCGCCTCGTAGTACCGCCCACCAAAACACTCCTCACACCACAAGGCTTGACTCTGGATGCG